>NZ_BTTP01000014.1:0-73230 GCF_036246225.1 Lacticaseibacillus salsurivasis | reverse complement strand
TGTGGATTGGTTTAACAATGTCAGAATTTCGAGAAACAAAAATGGCTTGACCCCAGTTGAGTACCGGGAACAAACCATGATTGCTTAATTCAAAATCTAAATTGTCTAACTTTTCTATTGCACTTCAACAGTCGGTGGTCTTTTTTGCGGAGGCAAGGGTTTATTCGCCTAGGCTGGCGTCATCGGTGAACTGATCCACCAGCTGGAAGGAGACATTGTCGTTATCTTTCAGCAGCTTGGCCACCGGACATTCATCTAGCGCCGTGGCAATCAGGCGTTGGGCGTCAGCTTCATCATGCTGCGGCATTTGAATTTGGGCCGCCACCAAAAACTGATACCCTGGTTGGTCGCGCGTGATGTCGATGCGCACCCGGACCTTGGAGTCTTCAGGCGTATGTTCGCGCGCCTCAATTAGGCGAATGGTGGCGTTGAAACAGGTGGCCAAGGCAAACCCGATGAACTGTTCGGGATTGGTGCCCGGCGCGGCGATCAGCGAGCTGGATACGCCCAGCGCCAGGCCTTCATCGCCTTCAACGAAGCTGGTTCCGGTTAAGCCATTGTGATTTTGGACGAAGGTATGATACAGCGACACATTACTCATGCAAATCCCTCCTTATCTTGTTCCTTGAGGGTAGCACAATCCCGCCAGTGCGTCTGGTTTGAACGCTTATGCTTGCGCAGGTTCAAGTGTCACAATTTTGGTGGCGACGCGGTCAATGAAGGCCTGGTCGTGTTCGATGAAAAGGAGGGTCGGTTGGTTGACTTGCAGGCTTTGGGCCAACTGGTCTTGATTATACAAGTCGAGATAGTTCAAGGGCTCATCCCACACCAACAAATTCGCCGGCGTGACTAATGAGCGTGCCAATTCAACTTTTTTCTGCTGGCCCATGCTGAGCTGCTCAATCGGGGTGGTGAAGGCGCTGCGTTCGAGCCCCAGTTTCTTGAGGTTATTGAGCAGGCTTTCGTAATCCAAATGATGGCCGGCGGCGAAGTCCTTCAGGAGGCCGCGGTTATCTGGCACCTGGCGCATCAGGCTCAACTGCAGCTGCGGCTGGGTGATGGTGCCGGCGATGGTACCGGAGAACTGACCCAGCAAGGCGCGCAGTAGCGAGGACTTGCCAATGCCATTGGGGCCAACCAAGGCCACGCGTTCACCAGGCCGGACGTCGAAAGACACGGGCTTGAACAGCGGCTGCTCGTAGCCAACGGTTAAATCAACGACATGCAGATACGGGTCGTGGTGGTCAGGGATGGTATTGATGGTGAGGGCTGGGACGTCCTCGATATTCTTGAGCAGCTTCGACTTGGCGTCGATTTCCTTGTCCATTCGGTGCTCGAGGTTGAGGCGCTTTTTCATTTCCCGGGCAGCCATGTGGCTGATGCGGCCGCGGTCTTTGTGAGCGCTGTTGAATTCGTGGCGGCTGCCGTTGATGTCTTTTTCACGGCTGTCGGCCCATTGCCCCTTGGCCCGCGCGCTTTGCTGCAGGCGGCCGATTTCGTGCTTGAGTTTGCTGTTTTCGGCTTGTTCAAAAGCGTTTTGGCGGTCGCGCGCTTCGGCGTAGACGTCATAGTTGCCTTGATACAGCGTGATATCGGCTTTGTCGATAGCCAAGGTATGATCAGTGGTCGCATTCAAAAAAGCACGGTCATGGCTAATCAAAATGAAGCCGGACTTTTGCTGGAGATATTGCGCCACCAGCGCGCGGCTGGCCTGGTCCAGGTGATTGGTAGGCTCATCAATCAAGGCAAACCCGCTGGCCTGCGTGAACAGCAGCGCTAAGCGGACTTTGGTTTGCTCGCCGCCGGATAGCGCCTGGTACGGCCGCCACAGAATATCGGGATCGACGTGCATCAGATTAAGCTCGCGTTCCAATTCCCACTGCTCGGCGTCGCTGACGGCCTGCATGGCGTACAGCGTGAGTTGGCTTTCATCCGCAATCGGTTGGGGAAAATAGTTGAACGTGAGCGGCGTTGTAATTTGGCCGCGATACTCATGCTGATGCTGCAAGAGTTCCAGCAAGGTGGTTTTGCCCCGGCCGTTGCGTCCGACCAAACCAAGGTGCCAGCGGGTATCAAAGTTGAACGAGACATGCGAGAACAATTCCGGTTGGCCTGGGTAGCCAAAAGATAAATCAATTAATTCAATGGTCGCCATGAGGCAGCACATCCTTTCTAAAGGACGCGCCTGAAACGGGGGACACCAGCTTGGCAGCACACAAAAAGGACCACGCCGAAACGTCGCCCTCTGAAAAATTCAGTGAGCCGTTTCAGTAAGCCAAGCCAAAAGTGCCGAGATTCCTCCCCAGATTTCAGGGCTTCGACAAATTCGGTATTGGCTTACTTCAACGGCTTCACTTCCGATCGATTTGATAAAACGATTATGCACGCTTGCTTGGGAAAAAGCAAATGCGCACCCAAAATAACTGTTTACCCGGCGATTCGCGGTTAGAACGCCTGAGCAATCGGCACGGTGCCGCTCGCAATTTTAATCGTCTCGCGATGCAGTTCCGAGGTGACGGCTTCCACCAACACAGTCGCGACATCTTGGCGGCTGATGGTGCCATTGGCTGCCGGTTGTAGCGTAATTTTGCCGGTGCCGGCTTCGTTGGTCAGTGCCACCGGCTGGACAATCACCCAATCGAGCATGGTGCGGGTCCGCAACCATTCATCGGCGTAGAACTTGGCGATGTAGTAGTCGTGCAGCACATCCGGCCATTTGTCCCGCAGCTCAGCGTTAATCGTGCTGAGCTGGATAAAGCGCGTCACACCGGCTTGTTGCGCTGCCGCCATGGTTTTGACGGCGCCGTCCAAATCGATGGCCAGCAAGGATTTGCCAGCGGAACCGGCAGCAAAAATCACGGCGTCGGCGCCGGTCATTGCGGCCGCTAATTCATCAATTGGCTGGTTGAGATCAAATGCCACCGGCGTGAAGGCACTGGAGGCCGCCGGCGCTTGACTAGCGGGATCACGGTAGCCGCCCATGACTTCGCAGTCATTGGTGAGCAGCGTTTCGACAATTAATTGGCCCACTTGACCATGGGCGCCAACAACAAAGACTTTCATCTGGATAACCTCCTTGGGTTAGAGCGATTGCAAAGCAACTTTAGCCGTCGGTGCCGGGAAGGCGGCATCGATGATTGTCTCATCGGCGGGCGTTAACGTTGCGGCTAGCGCGTCGAGATTAGCGGCCATGTGAGCAGGGTTACTGGTTTTGACCAATGGCAAGACATCGCCCCGGCCGGCCCAGGCCAGCAGTAGTTGGTGCGCACTCAGGTGTTTGGCCTCAGCCAGGGCTTGCACGCTGGCCGGTAGCTTAATCTGATGCCCGTCACCAGAGCCAAATGGTGAGTAGCCGAGCATCGGTAGCTGATGGCGCCGTTGGTACGGCAGTAAATCATATTCAATGCCGCGGGCGGTCGGGTTGTAAAGCACCTCATTGGCCGCGAGATTCGCGCCCCTGGCAAACGCACGGACCGCTTCCAGATCGGCCACGTCGAAATTGGAAACCCCATAAGCGCGGATCAAACCCTCTTTTTGTAGCGCGGCCAAGCCCGCCATGGTTTCGGCGATGGGCGTGGTGCCAGGCCAGTGCAACAGATATAAGTCGAGGTAGTTGGTGTGCAGCCGCTGCAAACTGGCCAGTAGCGACTGGCGCATCAGCTTGGCCGTGGCATGCCATGGATAAAACTTGGACACCAAGAACAAATTTTCCCGTGGGTAATCGGGGAGCACCTGCCCAATCAGCGTTTCCGCCCGGCCTTCGCCGTACATTTCGGCGGTATCAATCAAGGTCAGGCCGGCATCCAGGCCAGCGCGCAAGGCCGCCTGTTCCTGCTGGGATTGGGCGGCATTGCCTTCACCGACATGCCAGGTGCCGATGCCTAAAGCCGGCACGGTTTGGCCAGCGATGGTCATTGTTTTCATCACTTGCACCTCCTGCTTCGATGATAGCACGCACCTAGCGCGATGTAACGAAATTCTTATCATTAGTAAGTGAAAACGTGGTCGCGCCGCTACCGGCTTTGCGCTACACTGCAAGTATCATCAAGATTGGAGGAGAGAATATGGAGTATGAACTGAAAGGTGAAAGCCCGTTTCCGCTGGCGTTAATTCACTTGGACCGCGGCGATAGCGTGCAGATTGAAGCCGGGGCGATGCTGTATCACAATGGTAAAATCACCCTGGAAGGGCACATGAACAGCAATGGCAAATCTGGCCTGGGCGGTTTGATGAGTGCGATTGGGCGGAAGATGACCTCAGGGGAGTCGTTTTTCATCACGACCGCCACTGGCGCTGAGGCTGGTGGTACGCTGGCCATTGCGCCTGGTAACCCAGGTCCGATTACTGAGTTGCCGGTGGATGACAGTCATCAATGGCGGCTCAACACCGGCGCCTTTTTGGCCACTGACACCTCGGCTGGCTATTCAATGGTGCGGCAAAAAGTGGACGCGGCCGTGTTCGGTGGCACCGGCGGGTTGTATGTCATGGAAACCCACGGCACGGGTAAAATGCTGATTTCCGCTTATGGCGATTTGTTGCCGATTGACCTGGATGGCGAGGATTATGTCATCGACAACAACCATGTCGTGGCTTGGGACCGCAACTTGGATTATCACATCGAAGCCGCCAGCGGTAGCTTTGGTTACACCACCGGCGAAGGCCTGGTGAACCGCTTTTCGGGGCGCGGCCGGGTGTATATCCAAACCCGCAACGTTGAAGCCCTGGCTAATCTGGTCAAACCGTTCATTCCCACCAGTTCGGATTAATCCGGTTTAAATTTATGGTGGCGTTTACACGCTTTCGCGAGTACGCTGGAAGTAACGGGTTGCGCAAACGAGCAACCAACGAAGGGGGACTGGACATGACAACCACTTTAGGGACCAGATTGCCGCTCATTCAAGGCGCACTGGCCGGCATTTCAAAGGCATCGCTAGTCAGCGCGGTTAGCCGCGCCGGGGGTTTAGGGGTATTGACCACCGCCAATCGGAGCGTGGAGCGGCTCAGTGAAAGCATCGCCGCAGTGCGCGCCGCCACCGATCAGCCATTTGCGGTCAACTTGATGCTCCAACAACCGAATATGGCTGAGGTGGTGCCTTACCTGATTGCCCATCCAGTACCGGTGGTCACAACCAGTGCTGGGACCCCGAAACGCTTTATCGCCGCGCTGCAAGCGGCTGGCACCAAAGTCGTCGCGGTGATTCCGTCAGTCAAAGTCGCCGAGAAAATGGCCGCGTTAGGCGCTGATGCCATTGTGGCAGAAGGTATGGAATCTGGCGGCCATATCGGCACGGAAACGACTTTTAGTCTAGTGCGGCAAGTGACCGCCGCCGTTGATCTGCCGGTCTATGCCGCCGGGGGCATTGCGGATGCCGCCGGCGTTAAGGCAGCCGAAGCCCTTGGCGCAGTCGGCGTGCAAGTGGGCACGGCCTTTATGGTCGCCCATGAAACGTCTATCAGTGCAGCCTACAAAGCCGCGATTGTGGCCGCTGATGATACCGCCACGGTGGTCACCGGCCACGCACTGGGGGATGCGGTGCGCTGCTTGAAGAATCCATTGACCGACGCCTACTTTAAAGCAGAAGCCGCTGGCGCCAGTGCCGACGAGCTGCACGCACTGCTGGACGGCAGCTTGGAGCGGGCCATTGCGGGGGACTTGGAACATGGCACCTTGATGGCGGGGCAAATTGCTGGCATGATCCAAGGGACGGCTCCGGCGGCGACGATTGTGAATCGGTTGTATCCACAGTAAAGTGCTCGCCGCTGTGGTTTGATATCAAGAATTAGGAATTCAAAAGGCGCTGCCTCCCTCATTCGGGAAGCAGCGCCTTTGCATTAGTGAAACAATTGTCCTGGCCGGGCCTCAGCCAATCGTTTATATCCGTTATTGATGGCCTGCACATAAATCATGTAAAACACGCCAATCGCCACCATGAAAAGCAAGAGCACCGCGCCGAAGTTGTCGGCAATGATAATGGCAGGAATAATCGAACAGATGCAGCAGGTAATACCTGCCACCAGCCCAATCATGCGTGGCCGCTGGTAGGCTTCGAGCTGCCGCGCGGCCAGGCGGATGATGCCACTGGTCACGGCGTATTGCCGCAAACTGCGAGCCACGCGCCGGCGGTGTGAAGTGGCCATGATGATGCAAGCGACGCCGCTGGCTGCGGCCAACACAAAGGCAACAGCGGGCTGAGAATCTGAGTTGGTAATATCGTCGAACATGACTGCTAGCGCCACACTGGCGATGCAGAGCGCAACGCCTAAGCCTAGACCGGCGGCGTAGCGGAGTGTGGCTTGCCAATAGCTTTGGGCATCTTCAGTGGTTAGGGCTTCCGGTGCTTCGGCGTCCTCGCTGGTGGCTGGATGAACATCCAGCGCTGCGAGCACCTCATCAATCGACCCCACCGAGCTGATGACTTCGCCTAACGCCTCACTGGCGCTAAGGCCCCGCGCCAAGGCGTCGTGGTAATGGTCTTCCATCGCCGCCAGCAGATCTGCTTTGGCTTGCCGCACCGCTGCGGAAGGTGGGACATTCTTGAATAATCCGTCGAGATACACTTGTAAACTTTCCATTGTTACTCCTCCAAAAAATGGGTGACGACGCCTTGGACCTGGTGCCACTCTTGTTTTTTCGCTGCTAAAATCGTGCGGCCAATTCCGGTGAGATGGTAGTAAGTGCGCGGCCGGCCATACGAGAGTTCACCGGCGTAGGCGCTCAGTGCGCCACTTTTGACCAGACGCGTTAGCGTTGAATACAACGTGGTTTCGCGCAAGGTGTAGGCGTCATTGGTGCCAGCGGTGATGGCTTTGCTGATCTCGAACCCGTACGAATCACCACGCGCGAGTACGGCCAAAATGATGGCATCGTTGTAGCCGCGCATGCTATCGCTTGAAATCACTGCCCTCACCTCCGATTACTCCACCTGATGAAGTAATCATAGCACGAACTGCCTACTCGCGCTCTCGTGCTTGAGACCGATTCTGGCTTGTAAGTGCTGATCAAGTGGGGTAGGGTAAAAACATGTTTCGAGGAGGAATACAATGTTCAGTTATTCGGTTGATGAAGAGATTGAATTGGCAATACCACGACCAGCGCTAGATGCGCCAGCCTTGTTCAAGTTGCTCGAGGCTGACCGCTCAGTACTTAGCCGGTATCTGCCTTGGGTCAGTCAGACCAAAACGGCGGCGGATGAGGAGCAAGCGCTCCGGCTATTCAATACGCATCTGGGCACTGGCCAATCCCTTAATTTAGTGCTGATGGTGGCCGGTGAGGTGGCGGGTATGATTAGCTTTAACGGTTTTGCGGCTAATCGAAGTGCCGACGTGGGATACTGGCTTGGCGCTGCCTTCCGCGGCCGTAATGTGATGCATCGTGCAGTGGCGGGCTTGTGCGAGTTGGGCTTCGGCCAGTATGGGCTGAACAAGATTATCATCCGGGCCGCTGTCGATAATGCGGCTAGCAATGCCGTAGCGCGCAAGGCCGGCTTTCATTTAGATGGGACCTTGCGCGATGGCGAGCCGTTGGCGGATGGCTTTCACGATGAAAACGAGTGGTCGCTGCTCAAAAGGGAATGGGTAAGCAGAGATTAAGTCAATCAGTGGACTTAACCAAAACGACCCGAATCACGTCAGTGTGACGTGATTCGGGTCGTTTTTAGTTGGCTTAGGCCTCGACGAATTTGATGAAGTTGGCCATGCACGTATCGAGAAATTCGATGTCCTTTTGATCAGTCAACACGCCGTTAGCATCGAAGGCGTTCATGGCGTGAGCGAGCAGGAACTCATTGCCGGGCATGACATGGGCGGCAATACTCATTGAGTCCAAAATCTGGCGCAGATGGCCTTGCGCCCGGACCGTGCCCAGTGGGCCTAACGCAGCGCCGACAATCATCACTTTTTTGCCAGCTAAGGGATGTTCTACCCGCGAACACCAATCGAGGGCATTCTTTAAAACCGCGGGAATACTGTGGTTATGCTCAGGGGTCGCGATAATCACCGCATCCGCCGCGGCAATCGCGGCGCGAAAGTCGACTACCGCCTGAGTAGGATGGTCTTCGTCATCCTGATTGAACATCGGTAGCTGCTTGGTTTCCAGCAAGGTCAAGTCGACCTGGTTGGCGTAGCGCTGCTGCATGAACTTGAGCAACATCCGATTATGCGAACCTGAGTAATTATTCCCGACAATGCCAACTAACTTCACGCTAGTCACACTCCATTCTTTGAGTTGAATAGGTTATTATTCACGCAAAAATGGCAAAAGTGCAACCTTGAAGCTCGAATGGCTTATTTCTGTGGTAACTCCTCATCCGCGATTGCCGCCAAGGTGTCCTTGGACGGAATGAAGAACACTTCGCCGGTGACCGGCGTCGAGAAGTCGAGCAAGCGGTCAGATTGGCTGAACATGTTATTCAGCATACGCTTGGTGACGCTCCAGTGGCGGGCGTAACCGATGAAGTAGGTGCCTTTTACGTCCTTTGCCGCATCGGCAAATGGGACGTTCATGCGCACGATTTTGTGTTCAATGCCGCCTTCGTTATCCTGCGAGGCGAGGTTGTGCGCGTTCTTGAGCTTATCTTCGTCAGCCAGTTCAATGTCAGTGAACTTCTTGCGGCCAATCGCAGCTTCCTGCTGCTCGACCTTGAGCCGGTCCCAGGCTTTCATGTCATGCAGATACTTCTGGGCAAAGGCGTAAGAACCATTGATGAAAGTTGGGTCTTCATCGCCGATCACGGCGTATTCCGGGGTGTCCAAGGCGCTGGGATTTTCCGTGCCATCCACAAAGCCGATGATGGCGCGGCCTTCAAAATACCGGAAGCCGTGGGTTTCGTCCAAGGTCTCAGTGGTATCACCGATAATGGTCATAATCTCGGAAAGTAGTTCGTATGGCACCGCTGAATTGCGCGCCCGCAGGTGGAAAAAGAGATCCGCTGGGGTGGCCGGGGCAGTGTGCTTAGGACCTTCGATTGGGGCAAATTCCTCGAGCTCGGCTGGCACTTGGGCGGTCGGGAACAGATAGTCCCAGGCTTGGCGCGAGAAGCCGAAAGCCACGGCAAGGCCGCTATCAGGATAGCGAATGGCCATGCTGTTATTGAAGGCTGGCAGGTGCTCAGCCAGATCCGTGATGGCCGCCAGTTCTGCGGCTTGGTCTTGGCGCTTGAGGTTCATGGTGGCGAAGATGATGTTGTCACCGGCATCTTTATAAACATCTTGGACGTTGCGTAAATCGATTGGCATAACTTATCCCTCCAAATTAGAATCATTCTATTAATAATTTACCATAGATAGTGAGATCTTTGGGCAGATTTGCTCAAATAAGTTTTGCACAACATAAAATAACGTTTGCCTGCCAATCCCTGCGGCCCGGCTTGTTTACTGGCCAGGCTTTTGGTATCATGATTCGAATGCATATAGTAGAAAACAACAGTAAAGTGAGGTAGCGCAGTGCTTACAGTTTCCAACGTTTCCATGACGTTTTCGGATCGGACCTTGTATACCGATGTTAATTTGAAATTCACGCCGGGCAATTGCTACGGCATCATTGGCGCAAATGGCGCCGGGAAGTCAACGTTTCTGAAGATTTTGGAAGGGCGCCTCAAGCCGACCACCGGCAGCGTGAGCCTCGATCCGAACGAACGGATGAGCAGCTTGAAGCAGGATCATTTTGCCTTCGATGATCAGACGGTGATGAACACCGTGCTGCAGGGTTACACCCGGCTGTATGAAGTCATGACGGAAAAAGATGCACTTTACGCGAAATCGGACTTTTCCGAAGCCGATGGCAACCGCGCCGCGGAGCTGGAAGGCGAGTTCGCTGAAATGGACGGCTGGAACGCGGAAAGTGATGCCAGTCAGCTGCTCCAATCCTTAGGTATTGGCGAAGCGATGCATCAGACCTTGATGGCCGAGCTGCCAGAAGGCGAGAAGGTCAAGGTCCTCTTGGCGCAGGCACTGTTTGGCAAGCCTGATGTCTTGCTGCTGGACGAACCGACGAACGGGCTAGATCCGCAGACGATCGATTGGTTGGAAGACTTTTTGGCCGACTACCAAAACACAGTGCTCGTGGTCAGCCATGACCGGCACTTCCTGAACGCGGTGTGCACGATGATGTGCGACGTGGACTTCGGCAAAATTGAGCTGTTCGTTGGTAACTACGACTTCTGGCTGGAAAGCTCCAAGCTGGCGCAACAACTGCGCAGCCAGCAGAATGCCAAGAAGGAAGAACAGATCAAGCAGCTGCAAGAATTTATCGCGCGCTTCTCGGCGAACGCGTCCAAGTCCAAGCAAGCGACCTCACGGAAAAAGCAGCTGGATAAAATCACTTTGGATGACATCAAGCCATCCTCGCGTAAGTATCCTTATATCAAGTTTGAACCGGAACGCGCCTTGGGCAATGACTTGCTACGGGTGGAGAATGTCTCCAAGACCATCGATGGCGAAACCATTTTGTCCAACGTGTCCTTTATCCTGCGGCCTGGCGACAAGACCGCGTTCATTTCTCGCTCAGACGTGACCGCCAGTGTGCTCATGCAGATTTTGGCCGGCACCATGCAGCCTGATAGTGGTACCGTCACTTGGGGCGTGACCACTGCTCGCGCCAGCATGCCGCGTGACTTGAACCCGGAATTTGCCGACGACCGCTTGGACATTCTTGAATGGCTGCGGCAATTCGCCAGCAAGGAGGAAAGTGACAACACCTTCCTGCGCGGGTTCCTAGGTCAGATGTTGTTCCGCGGGGATGACGTGCTTAAGCAAACGCCTGTCATGTCTGGGGGCGAGAAGGTGCGCGCCTATCTGGCCAAAATGATGCTCAGCAAGGCCAATGTGCTGCTGCTGGATGATCCGACCAACCACCTGGATCTGGAAAGCATCACGGCCTTGAACGATGCGTTGATTGACTTCAAGGGGTCGCTCCTCTTCACCAGTCATGACCACCAGTTCATCCAGACCATTGCCAACCACATTATCGAAGTGGGACCAAAAGGCATCGTCGATCGCGCTGACACGACTTATGATGAGTTTATGGCGCATGACGTGGCGCAGGCTCAGGTTAACGATATTTATTAGCAAAAAATCACCCGTGATTCGCTGAGAATCACGGGTGATTTTGTCAAGATTTACAATTCAAACTGCGGGCCACTGCCGTAGATGACTTCCTCTAGCGGGCCGAAGTCGGTCGGAGTCTGCTTGTGCTGGCCTGTTGCATGAAAACCTTGCCGCTCATAGAAACGCCGCGCCGACACATTGTTCGTTAGCACGACTAAGTAAATCGAACTGAAGTCCGGTTCAAGCCGGGCCAGTGCACCTTGCATTAGCAGTTGGCCGATGCCTTGGTGTTGCTGGGCCGGATGCACATAAATGGAGTACAGCTCACCGGCCCCGACAAAGCGCGGATCACGCGCCGGTCCGAACGCGCAAACGCCAGCTAGCTGGTCATCGGCCAGTGCCAGTAGCGTCTGGTTTTGCCGTTTTTCTGGGTGCCACGTCGCCGGCGTCAGCTGGTCAAGATAGCCAGCTGGCACTAGGTCGCGATACGCCACTTGCCAGGTGTCATAGTATAACTGGGCCACTGCAGCAAAGTCAGTGGCCGCGGTGGCAGGAACGATTTTGATCAATCTGTTGCCCCCTTGCTTGATGCTTCGGCCGAATCTATCGATAGGAGTTCATAGTCGAGTAAATCGAATTTGACTTTCCCTTGGTTCAGGTTCTTGCTATGCAGTGTCAGTACCATTGAGTATGTCGCTTTCACCGGGAAGGGCTTCGTAGCCTTAACCTGATAGATTAGCAGGTACTGATGTTTGGGCATTTGCTTTTCTACCCGGAGGCCGATGCCTTTAAATTTGCTGGCATCGGCACTTGGGTCGCCGGCGGCCAGGGCGCGGTGAGCAAGCTTCCAGAATGAAGCGTTCTGGGTGTCATTCAGTTGGTTGACTTTATCTGAAAACAGCACCCGCGTTTTGGCCGCGTTGTAACTAGGCGCGGTGTCCGGTTCAGGTTTCGGTTGCGAGGCCGTTGTCCCGCAACCGGCGAGTCCAGCCACGCCAACCAGCCCCAGTAGCGTTAATATCAAACGATAAACATTTTTCATTTTAAAAGCCTCCAGTAGATAGTGACGACAAATATTCGTCCTACTAAAGGCGTTGTTTTTTTCGCGAATTTTTAGTCTGAAGGCTTAAAGCAGTTGCTTCAGGTCAGCCGGGGTTTTGAGGCGCGCGGCAATGGGGTCAAATTCAGGGCCGGGCTGAGGCGTGGTCCAGGTGGCTAGGGCAAAAGCGACCTTGGCGTCATGCGCCGCCTGGGCATCGGTGGCCGTATCACCAACGTAGACGGTGTCAGCGAAATCGCCACCCACGCGCTGCATGGCCAGCAAAATCGGATCCCCAAACGGTTTGTTGCGCTTGGCTTCCCCAGCGCCCACAATGGTATCGAAGTAGTGACTGAACCCAAAACGCTGGTCATCAATGCTGTATTGATCGCGATTTTTGGATGTCACAATGCCGGTTTTGGCGCCAGCTGCGCGCAACGCGACCAGGGTGTCTTTCATGCCAGGGAACCAATCCACATCATCGACAAAATCCAGCGAGTCTTGAGTCCATTCCTTGACTGCTGGGGCCACCGCGTCGCCTTCAAAGCCGAGCCGGCCCATCGTGACGGTGGAAGGAATGCCATTGGAAAAGCGTAATTCATCCGTCGTGAATTCCTGGCCATGTCGCCGCATCGTTTTTTGCAGGCCTAATAAGTACATCGTCACCGAATCCAGTAACGTACCGTCGATATCAAAAATAAAAGTTTTCATTGTCACGCCCCCATTCCTTACTAGTATACTCGAAACCGCTGTCATCGAAAACGACAAGCCGTTGACAGTGGTAGGAACGAGTGTTTGGATTATAGAAGAAGGCTGCGGAGCTGGGCGCACTTAGCCCGACAGGTAGCCTAGCTTGTGGCATTATCGCCGTTTTTTGGCGATGAGGCCGCAAGCGTAGCTAACTGCTCGGGCGTTGCCCAGCGGAGCGCAACTAAAAGCTGCAAACCTGGGCATCTTTCTCGGCCATGCAGCCAAGAACGGTTTCCCATTATCAACTCTTCAGGAGGTTTCTAATGCGAATCATGCATACCGCCGATTGGCATATCGGCAAACGACTTAACGCGTTCGACCTACAAGATGATCAAGAGGCGGTGTTTGAACGCCTAGTGAAGGTTGCACAGGACCAGCAGGTAGACGCCATCATGATTGCCGGCGACTTATACGACCGGGCACTGCCGAACGAAACGGCGGTGACCATGGTCAATGGCATGTTGCACCGGCTCAATCGCGAACTGGGGTATCCATTGCTAGTGATTTCGGGAAATCATGATTCCGCGGTGCGGCTAGGTACTGGGCGCGAATGGTATGATGCCACGCAGCTCTATTTGAACACGGAACTGGCTCAAGCCTTTACGCCAGTTGAGTTGGGGGATGTGCAGTTTTTCCTGCTGCCGTATTTTGAACCGGTGGCGGCGCGGCTGTATTTTCATGATGACAGTTTGACCAATATCAACAAAGCCATGCACCGGGTAGCGGCAGAGCTGGCAGAAAAATTCGATCCAGCGAAAAAACATGTGCTGATTGCCCACTTTTTTGCGGCAGGGAGTAAGCATTCCGAATCCGAAACCCTGGTGAACGTGGGCGGCCTCGATGCGGTCAGCGTTGACGACCTACAAGCTTTTGACTATGTGGCACTGGGACATTTGCACAATCGTAATGCCCTCAATGAGCCCAAAGTGCAATACAGCGGCTCGCTGCTGAAGTATTCCGTGTCGGAAGTGACCCAGGAAAAAGGCGTCTACATTCTTGATACCGACACCATGAATCGGCAGTTTATCAGTCTGGCGCCGCTTCATGAGGTGCAACAGCTGACGGGTAGCTTTAAGGAATTCTCCGATCCTGATCATTTTTCCGCTGCCGAGCGTGATGCCTACACGGCCATCAGCTTGACAGATGTTGAGGTGATTCCTAATGTTATGGCCAGTTTGCGCCAGGTCTTTCCGCGCATCATCGAGTTGAAGCGGGAGCAGCATGTCCAACTGGAAACGGCCACGCAAACCAATGTCAAACTTGGGCCGATGCCGCTACTGGCGGACTTTTATCAGCAAGTCACTGGCAGCGACCTCACGCCCGAACAGGAAAGTTGGGCCAAGGCTGCGTTAGCTGAAGCCAGTCGCAGTGAACTGGGTCAAGAATAGGAGGCGCAGTGATGCAACTACTTGATTTACACATGCAGTATTTTGGCCCGTATCGCGATGAAACCGTGGATTTCGCCAGCTTCGCCCAGACGCCGCTGTTTTTGATCAGTGGCAAAACCGGCAGTGGCAAAACCACGATTTTCGATGCGCTGGTATTTGCGTTGTATGGTGACACCTCTGGCGACGACCGGACTGGCGATGAAATGCGCGCCAATTTTGCCAGCGCCGACGAGAAAACCCGGGTGACCTTGCGCTTCACGCATGGCGGCAAGACTTATGAAATCTGGCGCGAGCCGGCCCAGGAGCTGGCCAAAAAGCGCGGCAGCGGCACCACCACCACGACCATGAATGTGTGCCTGACGGTGTTTGAGGACGGCAAAGAAACCGCCCAGTGGACCAAAAAGCGCGATGTGGCGCCGCGGATTGCTGATCTGCTGCATCTGGATGCCGATCAGTTCCGCCAAATCGTGATTCTCCCGCAAGGTAAGTTCCGCCAGTTTCTTGATGCTAACAGCGATGACAAAGGGGCGCTGCTGCAGCATCTGTTCGGCACCAGCTTGTACGCCCGCTGGCAAACCACGCTGAAAACCAAGGCCAAGCAAAAGCAAACCGCGGTGGCCAAACAGACGGAGCGCCTGCAAACCTTGGCGTCGCAGTTCCAGTTTGAAGACCCAGCGCCGGCACCAGAAACCCCGCTGCCAGAGCAAATCAAGGCGATGGATGCCACTTTGGCCGAATTGAGAGCGCAACATGAAGCCGCCGAGGCCACCTTAACCGCTGCCCAGACGGCCTACGAAAAAGCCAACCGCGCCTACCAGCAGGGCACGGCGCTGCAGCAAGCTTTCCAGCAACAGACGACCGCCAAAGCCGCGTTGGCGGAACTTGATGCCAACGCCGCAACGCTGACAGCACAGCAGCATGAACGGACGCAGCTGCAGTGGGTGCAAACTCATCGTAGCGACTATGACCACTTGCAGCAGGCCCAAGCCGACCTGAAGCGGTTGAATGAGCGCATTAAGCAAACCATGGCGGCGCAAACGCAGGCCAATGCCGCATTGGCCGCTGCAACCGCCACGGCGGACCAGCTGGCCGGCGAGCAGGCAACCATGACCGCCCAGCAAAAGCGGGCCGATCAGCTGGCCACACTGCAGCCGCAGCTCGAACAGGTGGTCACGTTGCAAGCCGCTGAGGCCAAAGCCAAGGCGGCCGATCAGCTGGCCCAAACTAAACTGCAACAGGCCAGCACCCAGGTGACTGCCACCAATGAGGCTTTGGCTGCGACACAAGTAGCCTTGAAGGCCCTCACCAGCGATGATCAGCAGCCAGCCCTCCAAGCCGCTAGTGAGCGCTTGGCGGCCCAGACGCCGGTTTACCAGCAGTGGCAAAGGACCAGTCAAGAGCTGGCGCAAACCCAAACCCAGCTGGCAGCGGCCACGACGCTGGCCCAAACGACCAAGCACGCGGCTGAGGCGGCCAGTGCCCATTACACGGCGCTCCATGATGCCCAGCTCAACAATCAGATTGCGGCCCTAGCGGCGCAGCTTTCCCCTGATGCACCGTGTCCGGTTTGCGGGAGCACGACGCACCCTCATCCTGCCACCACTGCCGTCGCGGCAGTCACAGCAGAAGCCGTAGACGCCGCTGATCAAAAACGCCAGCAGGCGCAAAAGCAGGCCACCGCGGCGCAGGCCGAAGCAACGCAATTAGCCGCGCAAGTGACTAAGTTGACGACGCAGCAGGCGGAGTTGGCCGCGCAGCTTAGCGCAGACGGTGCAGTCGAAGCCGCCTACCAACAGCTCACGAGCCAAGTGGCCACCCTCAAACAGGCAGTGGCGACCGCGACGGCTAAGCGCAATCAGTTGGAGCAGCAACAAGCCACCCAGGCTCAGACCTTGGCGGAGGCGCAAGCCACGCAAACGGCCGCGCAGACTCAGGCTCATCAGGCAGAAACCACGGTGGCGAGCGCGCGGGCGGCTTTGACCACGGCGCAAGCGGCACTGCCTGCCAATGCCCCGGCCTTGGCAGATTTGAAGCAAGAACACCAAAAAATAGCGGCTGAACTTGATCGCTATGCCCAAGCCCAAAAGGATAATCAAGCGGCCTTGAGCACCGCCAAAGAAGCCGCAGCTGAGCATAAGGCCACGCTGGACAGCCAGCAGACCCAGCAGCAGCAGGAGCAATCAACCGCCGCCAAGGCCCAATTGGCTTTTGCTGACGCCAAAACAGCCGCCTTGGGCCCAGCGCGCCCATTTGCTGACTGGTTGAAGCAATTGCCTGAGCTGGTCAAGCTGGAGAATGCGATTGCCACTGCCAAAACGCAGCGTGACCAGCAAACGGCGCTCTTGGCGCAAGCCACCCGGCAGATTAATGGTCAGGCACTGCCTGACGTTGACGAGTTGCAAACAGCGCGCCAAAGTGCGACTGAGGTTCAGGCGCAGGCCCAGGCAGCTGCAGTCACTTTGGCCCAAACGCTTCAACGCGATCAGGAATTGCATGCCACCATTAGCCAGGATTTTGCTAGCAATCAAACCGCGTTGGACGAGGCAGTGGCCTGGGACAATTTGGCCCAAGTGTTGTCTGGCACCAACTCGCGGAAGTTAAGCCTCGAACGGTTCGTGCTGCGGGCGTACCTGGCTGAGGTCCTGAAGGTGGCCAATGTCCGGCTGGCCAAGTTAACGGCTGGCCGCTATCAATTCGTGCTCCACGACGAACCAGGGAGCTATCGCAATGACTCAGGCCTTGAAATCGATGTGTATGATGACCAGGTCGGCCAAACCCGGTCGGTGCACACATTGTCCGGCGGTGAAAGCTTTATTGCGGCCCTGAGCCTTGCCTTGGCGTTGGGTGAGGTCATTCAACAAGAGGCTGGCGGCGTCTCCATTGATGCCCTGTTCGTCGATGAAGGCTTCGGCTCTTTGGACATGGGCAGTCTTAATGTGGCGATGGAGGCCCTGGAAAGCATTGAAGGCCAGGCCCGCATGATTGGCATCATCAGTCACGTCGCCGAGCTCCAAGAAACCGTGCCCGATCAGCTGCAAGTGACCGCTGATGGCAATGGCCAGAGTCACCTGAAAGCCGTGCATGCGGACCGCTAATTTTTAGCACTTGAAATCGTGATGTGCTAACATCGGCAAAAAGTGTTATCATATGTCTGTCGAGAGATGAAATGCCCTCAACTCTATTTCAAAGAAAAAGAGGCGAGAATGATGGCAGGAAAACTCAGTAAGCAGGAACGCAAGGCGTTGATCCAAGAAGCAGAGAAGAAACGCGCTGAGCACCCGGCAAAGAAGACCGAGTCAGGGTTTGCCACAATCGACAAAGAAGCCGAGAAGCTTGAGAATGAACACTAGTTTCTTCATTCGCACTGACTCTGTTCAAAACCAAAAAACCGCCCCGCAGCTTGGCTGCAGCGCGGTCCGATCCCAGCAAGCTTAGGCTTGATGGGATTTTTTAGTCCCTGTACATAATTTTTTTAAGTCTTCAGAGCTGGCTTGGATGCAATCCTGACTTGCGGAAAAGGCTTGCATGGTCGCGCACTGGGTGTTATACCGTTCGTATAACAATAGGAGGCGCTAGCATGGAGCTAACCGTTGATTTTGCCAGTACGGTGCCGATATACACGCAAATCCGGAATGCTGTGATTCGGGCGATTGCGGATGGCCACCTCAAGCCTAGTGAAGCCTTACCTTCAGTGCGCGCTTTGGGCAGTGCGCTAGGCGTGAATTATCATACGGTCAATAAGGCCTATACCCAATTGGCAGATGAAGGCTTCATCACCATGCGCCGCGGTTTAGGCGCCATGGTGGCTGAGCAGTTGCCGGCGGTGGACCCGCACTTTGAACAAGAAGTGGTACCGCAGATGAAGGCTTTGTTCACTGAAGCCAAGGTGCGCACTGTTGATCGGCAGGCCCTGGTTGCGTTGATTGATCAAGTCTATAACGAAGGACGGCACAGCTAAGATGACAGCCTGGATAACCTATCTCGTCACTGCTGCGGGGTTGACGCTGGTGGCGCTGATCCGCCCCTTTTGGGCTCGGCAAAATGAGCTGTTTGGCGTCGTTTTTGGTACTCGTAACTTACGCCAAGACCTAGTTGGCCGTAGCTTGAAGCAACAGTATCTGGTTGAAACGATAGCGCTGGCGGTGCTAGTGTGGGGCGGGCTAGCGCTGATGGCCTGGTGGCGGCAACAAGCTCCTTATTTAGCGCTGGGCATGATTGCTTTTCTTTTGGCAGCATTGGCGGCGACGGCCAATGCCCATCGGCAAAGTAGTCAATATCACAAGCAGTTGGCGGTACCGGAAGCGACGCGTATCAGCGTGGATCTCACCCAATTGGCCAACGAAAAGGCGTTAAGTCCGGTCTGGGGTTTGGTGCTACTGCCCATGGTTGTGTTGAGTTTTGCGTTGCCTTGGTCGGCTGTGGCCTGGGCTAATCTGGTGGTTGCGTTAGTGGCTGGCGGCACGTTTTTGCTGACTAGGCATTTGGCCGCCAATGTGCATGGACTGGCTGCGGCGCCTGGCGCCGGGCAGGCCCGCAATATTTTGCTGAGCTTTTTGCTGGCCGTTGCGGTTGTGGCTCAGGGCTTCGGCCTAGCCTGTGCCTGGCAGCCCGCACAGGCGGGTCTGTTTTCGCTAATATTTGGCCTGCTTACCTTGCTTGGGCTGTTACTCTTGCTGATCACCTGGCTGCGTGTGACGCGCCGGCAAGCCCCAGCAGGAGCTGCGCGCACGGATAATGCGCGTTGGTATTGGGGCGTTTTTTACTATGCGCCTAACGATGCGTCGTTGTTCGTGACCAAACGGATTGGCGTGGGCTTAACGCTGAACTATGCGCATCCAGCATCGTGGTTTTTGCTGTTGGGAGTGGTGGCAGTGGTAGCCACCATCGCGGTCTTGAGCAATTGAGGGGAAGAACATGAAAAAATTTCGATGGTTGAATTGGGGCATCGTTTTGGTAAGCATGCTGATTACTGTAGGCTTCATCGCCCTTAGTCCGAGGCAGGTCATGATGCACTTTAACGGCAGTGGGGCTGCAGATAGTTGGAGCAGTCGCTGGGGCTTATTCCTCGAGCCAGCCATTTTGGCCGGGCTTGGATTGATTTGTGATCGGGTCGCCGCAGTGCAACGGAAGCGGTCGGGGATGCAAGCCGTGCCAGTAGTGCTGTTTAACGAATGGCGTTATCTGGCGTTGATGGGGATCGCCCTGATTGGGTTTGCTTTACTGCAACTCTCGCAAATGGGTTGGCTCAATTAGTGGTGAACGGTTGGCCAAGCGCAGTTAAGCGGATGGCATAAACAAAGCCGGCACGCTCTGAACAGCGCATGCCGGCTTTGTTTGGTCTAGTTGAACATCTCTGGTTTAATCCGATGGTCCTTGAAGTAGAATTCGCGGTCGTGTTCATTGACCGGCCGGGCTACTTTGCACGGATTACCATACGCCACCACGTCGCTGGGCAAGTCGTGAGTGACCACGCTGCCGGCACCGATGACGACGCGATCACCAATCGTGATGCCAGGTAGAACAATCACGCCGGCGCCCAGCCAGCAGTTTTCGCCGATATGGACTGGCGCGTTGTATTGCAAACCACGAGCGCGCAGCTCTGGCAAAATTGGGTGGCCGGCGGTGGCGATGGTGACATTCGGCCCGAACATGGTGCGACTGCCGACGTAAATATGCGTATCATCAACCAGCGTCAGGTTAAAGTTGGCGTAGACGCGCTCGCCAAAGTGAACGTGATGCCCGCCGAAGTTAGCATGAAACGGGGGCTCCAGGTAGCAGCCTTCACCGATGTCAGCAAATAGTGCTTTTAACAAAGTGGTGCGCTTGGCCTGTTCGGTTGGCCGCGTTTGGTTATAGTCGTAGAGCTTGTCCAAGTAGGTCAGCTGTTGTGCCGAAATCTCAGCATCGCTGGGATCGTAAAGCGATTCGTCGTGCAATTTTTTAGATTCAGTCATGATTTGCTCCTTTGCGTATCAATGGTGGTCAGTAGCGTGCCCAAAGCGATGACAGCCAGTGCGCCAGCCATCCAGCTTAAGACATTAATCGTCAGCGGCCCCGCACCGAAGTGGCTCAGGCCATTCCATAACGGCGGGGCCGGGAAGGCACTGACGATGGTGGCAATGGTCAAGCTGCTGGCGGCCAGGTCAATCTGGCCTGGCCCCAGGCCAAGGTTGGTGCGATACACCAAGTATGGCCCTGTGTAAGAATAAATCCAGTTAAAAAAATGGCGGCGGCAATGACCCCGGCTGGCTGTTGTCCAGCAAGCATGGCCCACACACTCAGCGCCGTCCCGAGATAGCCAAGAGCCAGCACATAACGGCCAAGCCGGGCATGCAAACGGCCGAAAGTGAGGCCTGCTAGCAGCCGCCATCCAAGGACAGACTAAGGATGCTGGCCAGGAGCCAAGGTTTGCTTTGTCGCATCGAAAAAGGCCTCGCTTTCTAGCGAGTACCTTTTCATGGCAAACTTTGAATGACGCGACAGTATTCAAGGCAAGTGAGGACCTAATTGCGAGCAGTTAAACCAGGTAATACCACACGCCGCCGATGAGGCCGGCAATCAAAATCGAAAATACCGGATTGAGGTGCCATTTGGCGTCCATGAGCAGGACAATCACAAGCACCAGCAGGTTCGCCCAGTTGAGCTGAGCCTGCGAGATTTGGCCGATCGTGTCCACGCCGCCAATGGTCGTCAGCGCCAGTGTGACCGCAACCGCCAGCACTAACCCGGCACTGGCCGGCTTAATGCCACGCAAAATGGCGCTGAGCCCCCAGTTGTTTTTGATGCGATGTTCGAAATGCAGATAAAGCGGCACAATCACCATTGAAGGCACGCAAACCGTCAAGGTGGCCGCTAACGCGCCGGAAAAGCCGGCGGTGAGTTGGCCGATGTAAGTCGCAGAATTAATCGCAATCGGGCCGGGAATTAGGCCATCCAAGGCGTTGAGGTCGGCGAATTGCGCGGCGCTTAACCCCAGATGCGCGGATTCGGCATAAATCAGCGACAGCATGGCATAACCGCCGCCGAAACCAAGAAAACCGATTTTTAAAAAGGCTAAAATCAACGTAATAATCATGACTTCACCTTCTTGGGCCGGGCACTGATTAGCCCAATGACCCCAGCCAAAATAATCAGCGTCGGCGCGCTCAGCAGGTTAAATAAGGTCGCCAGCAAGCAACCTGCCGCGATTGCCAGGCTGAGCGGGTCTTTCAGATTATAGCGGGCCAAACCATACGCCGCCGAAAATAAGAAGGCTGCCGAGGCCGCCCGAATGGCGCTCATGATGCTTAGGAACACGCCACTTTGCGGCACGTGCTGATAGCCAATGGTTGCCGCCAGCATCAGCACAAAGGCCGGCAAAATGGCGCCGAGACCAGCTGCCAGCATGCCGCTTTTGCCGTTGACCTTTTCCCCGACGAAGCAGGCGTTGGTCAGAGCAATCACACCGGGGAAAGTCTGCGAAAGCGTAGTGTATTCGTATAATTCGTCGCGCGATAGTAGGTGCCGTTTTTGGCAGAGTTCACGTTCGATCACTGGGAGCATCGCCATGCCGCCAGAGAAGGTGAAGGTGCCGGCCATGAGGTACACCTTGAAGAGTTGCCAGTCTTTGTTCATCGTTAAAACCTCCGCTTCCAGCATAGCAAGTTGCGGGTATAATTGAAAATATATAAAGCGAGCATCAAGTATACTGAATTGGTTATAGGAGGGCAGCATGAATCAACGACAACTCCGGATTTTCTTAGCGGTGTGTGACCACGGTACCACGGCGGAGGCCGCTAAGCAGCTCTATCTCTCTCAGCCGGCAGTTTCCAAAGCCTTACGCGACTTGGAAACAAGTATCGGCGTAGCGTTATTCGACCGCGAAGGCAACCGCCTGCGCCTGAATCAAAAAGGGGCGGCCTTTCGCATTCAGGCTACGGCGCTGCTCCGGGATTATGAGCAGCTCGCGCAATTTGGGGCGCGCAGCCGCCACCAGTTGCCATTGCGGGTAGGAATGAGTTTGACGTTTGGCCAAGCCACCATGCCCGCCGCCATTGCCCGCTTTCAGCAGGCCCAGCCGCAAGTGCCGCTGCAACTCTTCGCAGAGAATGTCGCTCAGATTCAAGCCCGTTTGCGGCGCGGTGAGATTGATTTGGCTTTGGTCGAAGGCACCTTGGCCGAGGCGGCTTATACCGCTCAGCGGCTTTCTACTTATGCGTTGTGGGCGGTCGGGGCGCCGCAAGCAGCCAGCCGGTTGACCTTAGCAACTGTTGCCAAGCAGCGTTGGTTGCTGCGCGAGGTGGGGAGTACCTTGCGCGATCGCTTTGAGGCGGCACTTCATCGCCAAGGCCTGCAGGTGCAGCCTTGGTTAGAAAGTACGAATACCACGGTGCTGACGAATGCGGCCGCGGCTGGTCTGGGGCTGACGATTTTGCCCGCGTCACTGGCCTCGCCACTGCTGAAAGCGGGCCGACTGGTGAAGGTTCCGCTGCCCAAACCGCTGGCCATGCGCACGGAGAATTATGCGATTATGCGCGAAGATGGTGTTCAGGATATGCGGCAGGTGATGATTCAGTGTTTTCAAGCGGCTGAATCAGAGAAAACAGTGTGATCGTGTGTCCTTCAAAAAATGTGGCGCGTCTGGCGCACAAAAATAG
Source organism: Lacticaseibacillus salsurivasis (assembly GCF_036246225.1). NCBI lineage: Bacteria > Bacillati > Bacillota > Bacilli > Lactobacillales > Lactobacillaceae > Lacticaseibacillus > Lacticaseibacillus salsurivasis. Next base: position 50,374 of record NZ_BTTP01000014.1, on the reverse strand, counting down.
GTTCATCGCTGGCTTACCAGCGATGAACCTTGCTTGATTAAAGGGCAAATTTACGAATGGCTTGGGCCAGCCCGTCGTCATCGTTGGCGGCGGTGACGTAATCGGCATGCGCCTTGGCTTCAGCAGTGCCATTACCCATGCTGACGGCCACGCCGGCGAAGTCAAACATCGGTAAGTCGTTACCTTCATCGCCCACCGCCATCACATTCTCGGCCGTCATGTTAAGCTGCTCGGCCAAGTCGCTCAGGGCCTGGCCTTTGTTGACGGCGGGGTCCATCAGCTCGATGAAGTTGCGCCCGGCTCGCACCACGTAAAAGCGGTCTTGGAACGCGGCTTTCACGGCGGATTCGTGGGCATCGAGCAAGCGCTCCGGCCCAACAAAGGCGCCTTTGGCAATGGCAAAATCAGCTGGGAGTTCATCAGGTTGGCGAATGAACAGCCCAGCCTCGTTCTCCGCAGCCTGCTCGACAATCCACCAATCCACGTCGCGGTTGGCGGTGTAAATGTTGCTGTGGGCGTCGAGCACATTAGTGGGTAGGTGGTGGGCCTGACCGTAAGCGGTAATTTCACGGTAAGCGGCATTATCGAGCAAGTGCTTGGCCATGACCTGCCCAGAAACGGTTTCCGTTACCGCACCGTTGTAGGTGATGACATACTGCTCATCGCCTTGAATGCCCAGTTCATCGAGGAACAGTTTCGCGCCAGCCAGCGGGCGGCCAGTGCAGAGCACGACTTTGATGCCTTGGGCTAGCGCATCCTGCACAGCCTGTTTGGTGGTGGGCAGGATGTGACGCTGTGAGGTCAGCAAGGTATCGTCGATATCGAGCGCAATCAATTTAATCATCGTATGCCTCCTGAAGTTGATACCTGAATCATAGCATAGCTGCCGAAGCCTTGTGCAAGCCGGCTGGCTTTTCCGTATAATGAGAAGCGAGGTGAACTTGCTTTGGAAAAATTAGATTGGCCACCAGCTAAAATCAGAGCCTTCCGCCAGGCGCTGCTAGACTGGTACGACACCGAAAAACGCGATCTGCCGTGGCGGCGTGACCATGATCCTTATCATATTCTGATCAGCGAAACGATGCTGCAGCAAACCCAAGTGGCAACCGTGATTCCCTACTATCAACGCTTTTTGGCTCAGTTTCCTACGGTTGAGGCGCTCGCCTCCGCCTCGGAAGCGGCGGTAATGAAGGCCTGGGAGGGGTTAGGCTATTATTCTCGCGCACGCCGCTTGCAGCAAGCGGCCAAGCAAGTGGTGCGCGATTACGGGGGTCAGTGGCCGACTACCGCCGCTGAGTTGCAAGCGTTGAGCGGCATTGGGCCGTACACAGCCGGCGCCATCGCTAGCATCGCGTTCAACGAGGCCGTACCAGCCATTGATGGCAATGCCTTTCGTGTGTTTGCGCGGCTGTTTTGCATTGAAGACGACATCGCGAAGCCCCAAACTCGCGGCGGCTTTGAACAACTGATTGGCCAGTTGATCGACCCTGAGCGGCCCGGAGACTTTAACCAGGCAGTGATGGATCTGGGCTCGTCATACATGCGCGCGAAAGACCCTGATCCGGCCCATTCGCCGTTGGTGGCTTTTGATCAAAGCTATCAAACCAATCGGGTCTTGGATTTTCCGGTCAAAACCAAGAAGCCGCGGCCCAAGGTGGTGCCCTATTTTGCCTTGGCGATTCACAGCCCCGCTGGCTGGCTGCTGGAGCAGCGGCCTAACTCGGGCATGCTCGCGGATTTGTGGATGTTTCCGTTGGTGGCGCGAGCAGCGCTCGAAGGTGACCTCACCGCGCAAATCGCCCAGGCGGCGGCACAATTTGCGGCTGAAGCCGGCATCGCCGTTGAGTTGCAACCAGCCGACGCTAAGTTAGTTAAACATACCTTTACCCATCAACAATGGCAGTTGACCCTATTAACTGCGGCAGCGCCGGCCTTTGACTTGGCGGTGCTGCCAGCGCGCTGGGTGCCAGCCGCTGACCTGGCCGCCGTGGCACTACCCACGGTCCAAAAGAAGCTGTTTAAGGCCCTAAACGGAGGCAAGTAAGATGAAAACATTGGTGATTGTGAGTCATCCGGAATTGAGTAACTCCCTGACCCAGCAGTTCCTCAAAGCCAGCGCGGCGCCTTTAACTGACGTGCTTTGGCACCATTTGGACGCAGCGCAACCGTTTGCTGTGGCCAAAGAGCAAGCGCAATTGCTAAAGGCCGACCGGATTGTGCTTGAGTTTCCGCTTTATTGGTATGCCGCACCGGCCAGTCTGCATCAATGGCTAGCCGATGTGTGGACCGATGAGTTTGCGGTCCGGCCCCAGCAACTGCGTGGCAAGAGCTTGGGGCTGGTGGTGAATTTCAGCCAACCGGAAAAAGCCTACCAACTCGGCGGGGCGGAAGGGGTCTCGATCAGCGAATTACTGGCGCCATACGCGGCTTTGGCGCATAAAACTGGGCTGAAGCTGCTGGCGCCGCTGACGATTGCCCAATTCGCTTACCAAAGTGAGAAGCAGCGCGCGGCACTGCTGGTGCAATATCAGCAGTATCTCACCGTTGATCAGCCGCAGCATTTTGACGCGCAAGCGGCTTGGTGGTTGCAGCAGCTGGCGACGAGCACCGATCCAGCGCTCAACATTTTGGCCGATACGTTGCAGCAGCGGCAAGACCGCTTAGAATCACTGCAGCAAACGCTGGCGGAATTGAAGCAGGGGGACTGAGCATGGACGACACAACGGCGTGGTTGTTACAGACGGCACAGGCGCAAGCCAAGGAAGCTAAAAGCTACGAAGAGGCGGCGTTTTTCACGGCGCTGCAGACTTTCATTCAGACCCAGGCGAAGCGGCTCGAGCAGGCGGAAAGCGAAGTCGATGGCCGCACCTGGGACCATGAGCGCTGGTAAATCATGCTTGCGCCCGAGGAAGGGGCTGCTGGTCAGTGTTAAACTGGGCCTTAGAAAGGCGTGATCGGATTGAAAAATGCCATTGATAAACTGACGCGTTACGCGTGGCTCAAAGCGCTCTTACTAGCGCTGGTGGGCGTGTGGTTTTTGCTGGCGCCATACAGTGTCTACCATGTGGTGAAGTATGTGTTGATTGGCGGGGTACTGCTCATGGCGGCCGGCGCCTTTATCGACGCGTTTCGCGACCAAGGGCAAAGACAAGTGGCCTTGTGGCGTGGTAGCGGGCTGCTCATCGGGGCGTTGGTCTTGAGTGTGCTCCTGCGGCCGGCTTTGTCGATGCTACCGATGATTGTCGGGATTATTCTAGTGATTTACGGCATTACTCGCATCACCACCGCTCGGGATTGCCAGCAGTATGTGAATGTGTCACCATTCCCCACGATTATTTACGGTTTGGTCGTAGCCATCACGGGGATTGTGTTGTTGTTTAATCCCTTCGGTTCCATCCTTGCCCTGCTGCAAGTGCTCGGGGTGATTCTGATTGTGATGGGCGTCGCCGAATTGATCGATATTCTGCGCGGCCGCCGGTAAAGCTGACAGAATGACAAACGAGTCCTTCAACGCGGGTATCCGCGCTGAAGGGCTCGTTTTTGAGTGGTTGGCGTTAATCGTCTGAAGCAGCAGTGAAACTTGGCTGCACGATGGCGTTGGCCCAGTGGTTGATGGGCCCGAATTTGTGACCAACAGGAATTTCATTGGCAATGGCCGTGTCGACAAAATGCTTGGCCAGGCGAATCGCATCTTCCAAGTCGGTACCTTTACCCAGTTCCGCAGTGATGACAGCACTGAGGGTGTCGCCAGTGCCGTTTTTGCGGGTGGTGGGGAAATAAGGACCAGTGAGCCAAAAATGCTTGCCGTTTTCGAGCAGTACGTAATCGCGGACCTGCGTTTGCTCGTCGCTATCATGACGGCCTTTGAGCACCACGTTCTTGGCGCCCATGGCACGAATTTGCTCAGCGGCTTGGATGATGGCGGCGTCATCATCGAGCTTGAGGCCGGTCAGGTGCTCAGCTTCATAGAAGTTAGGCGTGATCACTGTGGCCATTGGAATGAGCACTTTTTTCAAGGTGTCGAAAGCGCTGGTTTCCAGCAGCATGTTGCCATGCTTCGTGGAAATCACGGGGTCAAGGACCAGGGGGCCGAAGTCATATTTTTTCAAATTCTTCGCGACAGCTTCAATCATGGCTGAGTCAGCCAGCATGCCGGTTTTGGCGGCGCGGATGTGTAGGTCAGCGGCCAGCGCGTCGAATTGGTGATCAATAAAGTCCAGTGGCATCAAGGTGCTATCTTGGATGCCGTAAGAGTTGCCGGCGACTGCGGCGGTTAAAATCAAGGCGCCGTATGTGCCGCGCATGAAGAAACTGTGCAGATCCGCCTGGGCGCCTGCACTGCCATCGCTATCAACGCCAGCGATAGTCACGACTTGTGGTAATTCGTTTGCCATTTCTTCTCTTCCTTTCGCAATCCCAGCGCACGTTCCGCCGGGTCTTCGTGGCTCTAATCATAACCGGAAAAGGGCGTCTTGACAACTAAAGGCGTCAGGCAGCGGAGTGGAGCCGCACTTAGACGGATGGGTAGCCTAGCTCAAGGCATTGCCGTTGTATTTTGACGGCGAGGCCTTGAGCGTAGCTAGCCACTCCGGCGTTGGCTCCACATAGCGCGACTACCCCGCGGCGCCAACCAGTGAGGCTCCGGGGCGCGGCGGTCCGGCTGCGGGGTCGGCTGGAGCCAAAAGGCGGTCTCCAGCCTCAACGGCAAGCCAGCATCGCGCTGCGCGCTCAAAGCTGTCTTGCCGTTGTCCCCAGTTAGCCCAGGAGTAGCCTGCTGCGCAGTCTCCTCGTGGGCTAACTGTTTCGCTGCCGGACCACCGCGCCCCTCCGCCTCACCGGCCGGCACCGCTAGATAACAGTAAATTAACGGCTGAACAGTCAATCCTTGGCCGGATTCGATTGTAGAAGCCTGACTGTTTTAGTTGAGCCAGGGCATTCAAGCCGGATATTAGTCAGTCAATTTAGGCTATTTCACGCTATCGAAATACGAATGCTCTTTTTGATACGGGGACTTTTTTGCAAAGACGGCCAGGTTGAAGAACCACTGGCCCAGCGCCCCGAAAAAGAGGAGCCCAGTGCCCACGGCGATGCGGGTCAGCACATTTTCGTTGTACGGTGGGAGGAGTGGAATCAGCGCGCCCAGCGTCACGAGCAGCGCAGCGGCGCGCGGCTGCTTCAGCTTTCGACCGGTGTCAAAGAACAACGCCAGCCCCACGCCGATGCCAATCAGTAAAAGCAAGAGCACCCACCAGTCTTGAATAGATCCGAGGTTGTCGCGGAGGCGGACGAGGCCATATTCGCGAATCTTATGTTTAGTCAGATATGAATCAAGCGGGTAATACTCAAGCTCGTAAAGTCGGAGCTTGAAAAATAGGCCCATACTGAGGCCATACACTAGCAGGTAAAGTAGGGCAGCATATTTGTGGAAGAAAACTAAGCGGCGATATTGTTCACTTTGAAGCACCGTCATCACCCTCTAATCAATAGCTAACCACACTCTCATATAGCGATATCATGACCGCTGAAGATAGTGGTGTCAAGTAAAACAAAACCCCACCATCGTGTCGACGGCGGGGTCAGGGTTAGGTAGAGATCAGTTAAACGCGCGGCGCTGCGGGAGCACGGACTTGAGCCATTCACCGATGAATGGGTACTGATTGTCCAGCTCGATCAACTGCACGGTTTTTTCCGGATAGCTCAGTGCCAGTTGGTTGCGGGCCGGGTCCATGGTGACCGTCAGCACGTTGTGGTTCGGCAGGTCAACTGCGTATTGGCCGCGATTGCTGCCTTGGCGCATCAAGATGGCATTGGTTGATGCGATGACGAATAGTTCATCCAGCGCCGGTGAACTTTGACTGGCTTGGACTTGTACCCGCAGGCGAAGGCGTTGGCCGACGAGTTCATCTGGAATCGTGGTGGAAGCCCAGGTGAAGGTGTCGTCCTGGACATCAGAGGTGCCGAGGTCTTTCCAGTCGTGCTTGTTGTCATCGAGGACGCTGTAATCCACCACATTGTTGTGATCCAGTGGCAAGGAGAGCTTGACGTTGCCGCTGGACTTGATTTCTGCCATGGTCGCCAGCGGTTGGCCGTTGTCGAACTTGGTGGTAAAGGCCAAACCGTCGACCGGTTGGAGCACGGTTTCGTCAATGGTGCGGAACCGCAAGCCCGCAGTGTAGAAGACTTTGATCATTTGGCTCATCGCCCGCACTTCGTCATCCGGGTAGCCGAGGTCGGGATCTTTGGCGGTGATTTGCAACAGCGTTGGCAGGTTCTTGGCAATTAGGTGGCCATCTTCAGTTAACCCGCCATCAATTACCAACAGCTCCTGGTTTTTGTCCGGGCTGGCCAAGTAGATGGTGATGGTGCTGCGATCGCCATCGCCAACAGCTGGCTGGAACCAAAGGCGTTCCACGAAGGTGGCGGCAATGCTGCCGCCTAGCCGCAAAGCTTCCAGCAGTTTGTCCGCCAACAGCGCGGTGTAGCTGAGCGTGGTGGCCTGAATGGCAGGCAGGTTGCCTTGCCACAGGGGGTCATTGCGCAAAAAATCGGTGCGCTTAGCGTAAGCAGCGGTGACTTGGCGGCGGGCATCAGCGGCATTTAAGGCCGTGGTGGTAATTTGTTGAATTTGTTGATCGTGAAAATTAAGCATTCGTTTGCTCCTCCTTTAGCTCCAAGGCGCGCATGAAGTCCTTTGGTAAGTTCGCCAAGATATTCTTGAACTGTTCAAGTGAGCTGAAGGTGGTGGTGACGGCTTGATATTCATACCGCGTGATGGCGGCGGAAACTTGCAGCTGTCGCTTTTGCGTGTCGAAGGTTTCATCCGCAGTCGCTTTGGCGGCGTCGAACCGGGCCTTCAATTGCACCTGGTCAGTGGTTGGGGCTTTCCGGCTCGGCTGGCTGGGTTGGTCCGCATCGGGATCCACGAAGCTCTTCAAAAAGCCGCGGACCCGAGAGCTGCCAGAATCAGGATTGGCTTTGGGGGCAGTGACCGCTTCCGCTTCCGCGTTTTCTAGCTGCTGGTGTAGCCGGTCGACTTCTTGGTAGGTGGCTTTGCGCATGGCTTCGACTTGGTTGTCGAGATAGTGGCTTTCGTCTTGGGCGAAGGCTTCCAATTGCGGCATGATGGCTACTTCACTGTCGGTGCGCTGAACAATCGTGCGCGCAAAGACATCGATGGTCCCGAACTGGCGGCGATGGTACCAATCGCCAAAGAAGACCTCGCCTTGGTCGCTGACTTCAAAGAACGGCACGTGTTCGCGTAAGAAGCCAATGAAGTCTTGGCGTAAGTAGTCATGCAGTTCATGTTCGGCTTGTTTGTCGTAGGCCAAAATGTAACCCGGCGTTTCTGATAACGCTAACCGCAAATTCTCGGCGGTGTTATCAATGCCTTGATATAAACGATAACTTGAACGGTCGGCCCAAGCAGCGGCGAAATTTTTGAAAAAGGTTGTTTGATAATTAAGACTGGTTTCTACTGTCATATCGATTCCTCTCGCATTCTTAGCTGATACCTTCAGTTTACCGCAACCGCATGGGTTTCGGAACCGCTCGCAACTATTTCTCAAGGAATAACTCTCTGCAATATTTTCAATTTAGTAAAATGAGAAACTGCCCATTTTCGCAGACAGGGTGGGGCTTTTTCGCTAGAATGAGGTGTTAACTGCGCAAGCTGGACGTTGATTGAGGGGGAGAGTGTTGATGGCACGCAAGGAATTAACGTTAAAGTGGCTGTTTTTAGGGTCGTTGATTACCAATACTGGAATCAGCTTCATTTGGCCGCTGACAACGATTTACATGCACGAATATCTCGGCGAACCACTCACGACGTCGGGCATCGTGTTGTTTTTTAATTCCGTGGCCATGATGATTGGCAATGTGGTCGGCGGGCGGCTGTTCGATCGCTGGTCGCCATATCGCACCATTTTGACGGGGATTGCCTTGGATGTCCTCACGGCTGGTGCGCTAATTATGTGGCATGGCTGGCCGGCCTATCCCCTGTATCTGGTGATTATGGGCTTTGGGAGTGGGATGGTGAACACCGCGCTGAATTCTTATGCGACCTTGTCCACCCGTCGCCGCTCGAGTTATGTGTTCAACGTCTTGTACTTCATGTCCAACCTCGGGCTGGTCATTGGCACCTTGATTGTCGGGTACGTCTTACCACTGGGGATTAGTTACATCTTCGCCTTGGCCTTTGCGTTGTTCACATTGTTCTTCATTGTCGCCCTGATCCATTTCAATGTACCGTCACGCAAAATCGAAAAGCAGGTTAAAGCCGCGGGAGCGCGGCGAGACAACCCGCATCAAGTGCCCATCATTTTGCTGCTGATCACGCTGTTTTTAACCTGGGTGGCGTATGAGCAATGGCAAAGCAATATCTCGACCTTCATGCTCGGCCTGGGGATGAAGGTGCGGGATTATTCCTTCCTTTGGACCTTCAATGCCGTGCTGATTGTACTGGGCCAGCCGATTTTAACCGCTTTTGACGACTGGCTGACCAAGCATATCCGCTTGCGCCTAGGCGTAGGCTTCACCTTGTTCGGGTGCGCCTTTCTGATTTTGATTGGGGCCAAATCATACTGGCTATTCATGCTCGCGATGGGCGTTTTGACCCTGGGCGAAATTCTCGCGTTGCCGTCCGTGTCGACCTACGTGGATATGTACACCGAAGCCGCCGAAAAGGGCCGGTTCCAAGGGTATGTACAGATGTTTGCCTCGGCGGGCCGGGCAGTGGGCCCGCTCATTGGGGCCTTGGTGATCGAGGCGGTTGGCTATCATCCGCTGTTCTTGATGCTGGCGCTGATCCTGTTTGCTTCGATCGGAATTTTCAGCTGGCGAGCCGCTCGTTTACATGGATAACTTATGCAATTCATAAATTAAATTCTAAAAATTCACAATTTCTTCACAACTTATCGTTATGATAAGAACATAGAAATGAGCAATGTCATTTCTACCCCAACCCTATTTTTCATTTTTACTCCTCCAAAGTAGAAATCGTCACGCGCCTACCCATCGCGTGACCAAGCAAAAGGTCGCTTGCCCGCGGCCTTTTTGCTTGTCCACGATTACCCGCTCAGGGTAGGCGGAATTGTGCTTTACAGGATGCGGTTCTATGCTACAATGTTAATTGTGTTTTGGGTCCGTAGCTCAGCTGGGAGAGCGCTGCCTTCGCATGGCAGAGGTCGAGAGTTCGAATCTCTTCGGATCCACTGGCAAAGGCCACCGAGTTTTCATATGAAAACTCAGCGGCCTTTTTTGTCACAATCATCTGGGTGGAGGAAATTAACATGGAAATGAAATACGGGCGAGATTCGTTTTTTGATGGTTCACTCTTGTCGCTAGTGGGGTGGACGCTGCTAGGCGGCATCATCACTGCCATCACTTTTGGCATTTGCTATCCTTGGGCGCTGTGCATGATCTACGGCTGGAAAATCAACCACACCGTGATTGAAGGCCACCGGATGCAGTTTTCCGGCAGTGCCGTGGGGTTGTTCGGCAATTGGCTCAAGTGGTTCTTCCTGACGCTGATTACCCTGGGCATTTACGGGTTCTGGGTGAGCATCAAGCTCGAAGACTGGAAGGCTAAGAACACGTATTTCCTGAATTGACAAAAAGACCCGGCGCAATTTTTGCGCCGGGTCTTGTGCTTGAGGCTTATTGATTGGATTCGTGAGCTTGTTCTTGCTTCAGCAGCATCCGGTCATACTTGCGAATGAATGGATACCATACCAGGAAGGCCACCAAGGCGCAGATAATGGAAAGTACTGCCCCTTGCCAGCTGGCGGTGGCGATGAACCCACTCAGGCCCACTGGAGTTGGCCATGGTTGTTGCAGAATAATCTTCGGTACCAGGCCACTGGAGACACCCAGGTAGCCAACAATCCCAGCGGCCAGTGGCGCACCGATAAATGGGATTAAAAGCTGTACGTTATACACGATTGGCAGCCCGAACAAAATCGGTTCGTTGATGTTGAACAGGGCAGGGACAATTTCAACTTTCCCAATTTCTTTCAATTGGACGGACTTGGCGCGGAAGGCAAGCCAGATGGCTACGCCCAAGGTCGCACCGGCCCCACCGATGATAACAAAGGCGTTCATTGGATCGCCGGCAAAGAAGTTGTTTTGTCCGCCAACGTTAGCGGCCAAGTTGGCCAGCACGATTGGGGTGTAGAAGGAACTCATAATCGTGGAGCCGTGAACCCCGAACCACCAGAGGAAGTGGATCAGGAAGATGATGATCAAGAAGCCCCACCAAGTGTTGGCGATGTTGCTGATGAATGAGAATGGAATATAGAGAATTTTGAAAATGTCGGTACCGGCCAAAACCAGCACCATGTTCAGCACGGTCACGACTGCAGCCACGCAGGCCCCAGGAATCAAGGCGCTAAAGGAGTTGGACACACCAGGCGGCACGGAAGCTGGCATCTTAATCTGCCAGTTGTGCTTGATGGTGAAGCGGTAAATTTGCACCGTCAGCCAGCCAACGACCAGGCCAGTAAAGATCCCAACGGAGCCAATCCGGGTAATCCCCCCAGCGGAAACCGCATACCCGCCGCCGATGATGTTGTTTTTGTCCAAAGAGGTGACAAAATTCATCATGCCACCTTTCCAGATCAACTGAGGCACGGTGATGAACATGCCCATCATGAACATCCACAAACCGTTCAGCGGATTAAGCGCGAGATGTTCTTCCTCCCGATAGATCTCAGTGTAGGTGTAGGTGAAGGTCCCAGCAAAGACTAACGCTAAAATCCCCATGGTGGCGTTGAACACCACTTGGAACAGGACTGCAAAGCGGCCCACGGTGCTGGCATACCATTCAGCAAACCCAGGAATCGGGAAGGCTTGCGGCAGCACGGTCAGAATCAAGAACATCGCCCCAATAATGGAGAATGCAATCACGCTATAACCTGCCTGCATGATTGCCCGCACGAATCTTGATCCGGAGAACTTGCCCGCCCAAGCGGCGAACGAATCGCGAAAAGAACTAGATGTGTCAGCCATATCATATACCTGCTAGCCGGAAGCGATGGTTAGAGCAATTTCGGTCTAGCTATCCTTTCGTTAGAATAATTTGATTAAAAAAACAGAATAAGATCATGTCACAGATCGCAGAACCGAAGGCCACCACCGCTAAATGCCTTGTCTTCGGGTATGCAAGAGAAACGACTCACAATAGTGAATTTTGTGTAAGCGCTTCCCTATATTTCCACTATAACTGTCTTGACCCGGGTGATGCAAGTGGTATACCTAGTGAATTGAGGATTTTTTGACCGCTTAGCTAAATTTCACGGCGGACCGTGCTTTAGGGCTTGTCAGCGCTGTCTTTTTCCGGTAATCTATCTTTATCGAAGGGGTCCTTAGCTCAGCTGGGAGAGCGCTTGCATGGCATGCAAGAGGTCGACGGTTCGAACCCGTTAGGATCCAGCGCAAGCAAAAAGCCGTGATCTGCCACATAACTCGTGGTGAATCACGGCTTTTTCGTGACTTGATTTAAACTTTTCTTTATCGATTATCGATAAAGAATCTGCGATACTAGCGTTAAACCATGCAGGAGGCGGATTCAATGAAAGCAAGTACTTGGTTTTTAAGAGTGACGCTCGGCGGGCTGGCGTTGCTAGCGGTGGTGATTGGCGTGATTCCAGTCCCCATTATGTTAAGCGAAATGGGCCAAGGCGCGCCGGCGGGTTTGGGCGGTGTGGTTGTGAGCTTAGGCGTGGGGGTATACCTTGCCCTGCTAGCTTTTTTGGTGGCAGTGGTGGTGGCCGAACAGCTGCTGAGCGTGATTGAGCGGGGGACCGCGTTTACCAATCAGGCGCTGACCAAACTACGTCACCTCACCTGGGCGTTGGTGGCACTGACGCTTGGCGTGTGGTTGTGGCTACCTTTTATCTACACAGCCGCACGGTTAGACGATGCCCCGGGGCTAATGGTGATCGGGTTGGCAGTAGCGCTGGTACCGTTGGTGTTAACGGTTTTTATGGCGGTGTTAACGCGCTTATGGCAGGCGGCGCTGGCCTATAAAACAGACACCGACCTGACCATTTAGGAGGTTGCTATGATTGAAATCAATCTGGAAACGCTACTTGCTCAGCGGCACATGACGCTCACCGAATTGGCAGGTGCGGTTGATATCACCATTGCCAATCTCTCAGTGCTCAAAACTGGCAAGGCTAGGGCAGTGCGTTTTTCCACTTTGGCGAAGTTGTGTCAGGTGCTGGACTGTCAGCCTGGGGACATACTGAGTTATCACGAAGCATAAAAACGGCGAGTAAACGCTCAATTGAGCGCCTACTCGCCGTTTTAATGGTTGCACGGTTACTTCTTAATATAGGTGACGTAAGCCCAGTACAGCGCAGCGATAATCGCCAAGAGCAGGGCGAGCTTGATGATCATGCTGATGATCCCCGCCACGAAAGGCAACAGGAACAAGCCAAGCACAATAATCACCACGAGGACCAGGATTTGTTTAAGTTGGTCTTTTTGCATCATTTACCTCCAGCTGGTTGTGGGTGAATCCCACAACTCGACATGCTTAATTATAGCAAATTTTATGAGCGCCAATACCCGTCGAGGCCAGAATCAGGCTAAGGTATGAGTCGGGACGCGCTTTCAGCCTATCTTCATAGTGAAAGATTAAATAGCATACAACACAATATCTAGTTATTTTGCTGGAAAATTTCCGTATTTCAACTATATATTGTGGCATCTGTTGTGATAGACTATCCTTATTAGTTATTACATAACGAAGACAGGGGCGATTTACCGATGATCGATTTGAAAGTACAAATCAGTGTAAAAAAACGAGACGGTCGCATTGTGACGTTTGATCAAAGCAAAATTACGCGGGCGATTACCAAGGCCGCAAAGGCAGTGAATGGGGAACTGGCCCCAGCTGACTACACCTTGATCGAACAGATCGCCGATGATGCCGTGGCCACCATCACTGAACGGTTCAAATCGGACGTCCGCATTCCCGAAGTGCAGAGCATCGTGGAGCAGGCCTTATTTGATGCGCACCAGTATGACTGGGGCGAGGCCTACACCAAGTATCGCGTGCAGCGCGACATCGAGCGCAGCAAGAAAGCCGATGTGAACTACAACGTCCAAAAGCTGCTGGACCGCGATTCCACGGTGGTCCACGAAAATGCCAACAAGGACTCCCGCGTGTTCTCCACCCAGCGCGATCTAACTGCCGGCGCGGTCGCCAAGGCGATTGGCCTGAAGATGTTGCCGCCAGCTGTGGCCAATGCCCATTTGCGCGGCGATATCCACTGGCACGACTTGGACTACACGCCTTACATGGCCGAAACCAACTGTTGTTTGATCGACTTCAAAGAGATGCTGACGAATGGTTTCTGTATCGGCAATGCCGAAGTCGAAGCGGCGCACTCCATTCAGGTCGCAGTGACCCAGATGACCCAGATTATCGCCAACGTCGCTTCCAGCCAGTATGGTGGTTGCTCCTCGGACCGCACCGACGAGGTCTTGGCGCCATTTGCCGAGAAGAATTACCAGAAGCATTTGGCGGAAGCCACCGAGCTGACGCAAGACCCTGACACCGCCGAAGCTTATGCGAAGCGGCGGACCAAGAAAGACATTTATGATGCCTTGCAGACGTTGGAATACCAAGTCAACACATTGTATTCAACGCAAGGCCAGACACCTTTTGTGACCGTTGGCTTTGGTTTAGGGACTAGTTGGATCGAACGCGAAATCCAAAAGGACATTCTCAAGATTCGCATTGCCGGCTTGGGCAAGGAAAAGCGCACCGCGATTTTCCCGAAGCTGGTCTTCACGCTGAAAAAAGGTCTGAACATGGCGCCAGAGGATCCCAACTATGACGTGAAACAACTGGCTCTGGAGTGTGCCACCAAGCGCATGTACCCTGATGTGCTGTCGTATGACATGATCAAAAAGCTCACCGGCTCCTTCAAAGCACCGATGGGTTGCCGCTCCTTCCTGCAAGGCTGGACCGACCCTGACACCGGCAAAGAAGTCAACGCTGGCCGCATGAACTTAGGCGTCATCACACTGAACCTGCCACGGATTGCGATGGAATCTAAAGGCGATAAGGATAAGTTCTGGTCCTTGTTGGAACAGCGCCTCGACATCTGCAAGCAGGGCTTAGTTTACAAGGTGGAACGCGCCAAGCAAGCGACGCCAGAGTCCGCTCCGATTTTGTACAAGTATGGGGCATTCGGCAAGCGTCTGAATGATGACCAGAAAGTCGATGAACTTTTCAAGAACTCCCGCGCAACAGTTTCCCTGGGCTACATCGGGCTGTACGAAGTGGGCACGGTCTTCTATGGCCATGCCTGGGAGAAGGATCCGGAAGCCAAGGCCTTCAGTATTCAAGTGGTCAAGGATTTGTATGATCACTGCGAAGCTTGGGAAAAAGAATACGGCTACCATTTCTCAGTTTATGGCACGCCGTCAGAATCGTTGACCGATACCTTTGCCCGGTTGGACAAGAAGCGCTTCGGCGTGGTCAAGGACATCACAGACAAGGACTACTACACTAACTCCTTCCACTATGACGTCCGCAAGACCCCAACGCCATTTGAGAAGCTCGATTTTGAAAAGGATTACCCACAGTATTGCTCTGGTGGTTTCATCCACTACTGCGAATACCCAAATCTGAAGCAAAACCCGAAGGCCTTGGAAGCGGTTTGGGATTATGCCTACGATAAAATCGGGTATCTCGGCACCAACACGCCAATCGACCAATGCTTCGAATGCGGGTTCAAAGGCGAATTCAAGGCGACTGCCAAAGGCTATCAATGCCCGCAATGCGGCAACCACAACCCTGACACCTGCGACGTGGTCAAGCGCCTTTGCGGCTACCTCGGTAACCCCAACAAGCGGCCAATGGTTCACGGCCGCCAGGAAGAAATCATTCACCGCAAGAAGCACATGGTGATTGGGAATGATGATCTGGCGGGACAAGCATAGGCTGGATGCTCGGGCGTTGCCTTTGTGAGCGCAACTAAAGTAGGCTGCTGAGGCTAAGCACTCCGGCGTTGGCCCCCCCGGAGCGCACCTTGACTGAAATCGAAAGACAATCAAAATGGCACCGCCTCACATTCGAGGCGGTGCCATTTTCGTCGAGGCGGAACTAAGCTTTGACCAGATTCTCTGGCCGGTTAAGCAACTGCTGCTGGGCAATGATTCCAGCAAAGGTTGCCGTGATCAAAATCAGTACTGCGCCGGCGCCGAGGAAAATTTGGGCGGCGGGGACGTGATCGAACAACCCACCGAAGAACACCACACCAATTGGTGAGAGCAAAGTGCTGATGGCCATGTCCAAGGCAAAGACCCGGCCTTGCATCTTGTGGGGGATGATTTGCTGCATGAAGGTGTTCAGTGGCGTGTTGACGAAGACGATCACGGCGCCATTGAGGAGGCTTTGGGTGAAGTAGATGACCGTCATGACCGGCTTGGAGAAGCCGAGCAACGGCGGCAGCCCTGTCGTCATAAAGATGACCGAGAGCAGGGCAATATTGAGAAAGGACACCGTGACCGGGTGGCGCTTGAGTTTGACCGCCGCTAGCAAAAGACCACCGAGGAACATCCCAACGGCAAAGCCGGAATCGATGAAGCCGTATTGGCGATCAGACAGCTTGAGCGTTTGAATCAGCAGGTAGGGCAGGCCTACGTTGATGGCAGCGAACACCAAATTTATGACCGCGCCAGAGGTGGTGAGTACCAGCAGGAGCTTCTGATGGAGCAGGAACTGAAAGCCACCTTTGAAGTTCGTCCACAGCGAGGTTTTGGTTTGTTCGGCTTCTTCGGCCTGCGCGGCGGCGGAGAACTTTAAGCCGAGAATGGCAACCAATGCCACCAGCTCAAAGCCGATTTCAATGTAGGCAAACACGTTGATTGGCACCAGCGTGTAGACGAAGGCGCCGAGCAGCGGGGCCAAGAAGGTCGCTAGCGAGGTGATGGACTGGTTCAGGGAGTTGACGCGCTGCAGTTCATCGCCTTCAAAAAGTTGGACTAGGCTGGCGGTTAACGTGGTACTCAGAAAGTTGTCGGTAATCTGTAAAATGATGATGAGGACGATCAGTTCGGGATAGTACGCCTGGGGCCAGAGCTGAAAACTGAGGCCGAACAGTAGTAGGCCGATACTGGTGGCAATTTGGGCCAAAATCATGACCCGGCGATGGGCAAAGGTGTCCACTACGTAGCCAACGAAGGGCATCATCACCAGCGCCACCAGGGGACCGGAAATCATGCTGACGCCCATGCTCAGCGCCGAGCCGGTGCGATGGAGAATATACAGGCCAATGGCAAAGGACAGCATGCCACTGCCAAAAGTGCCGGCGAATTTGAGTACCAACATGCGAATAAGTTGAGGAGAACGCGTTTTGGCCATGATTGGCCTCCTTCATTAGATGTAGTGCACCGTGACGTCACCGACATGGAAGTTGCCGGTTAACAAGACCTCCGGCCCTGATGGCACCGGCGTTTCGCCTTTTTCGGAGTAATCGACGGCAAAAGTCGGGAGCTTAGGTTGTAGATTCCATTCTTTTGGAATATACAAATCAACATCGCCGATTTGACCCAGCAATTCAATCGTTGCAGGTTCGGTGGTGATTTGCGCCTTGTCGAAGTAGACTTTGACATCGCCCATATTGACGCGAATGCGGGCGTGGCGGAAGTCGGTGGTATTCACGTAGCGGACGGCGCTACCCATGCGGACACTAACCTCGAAATTGGTTGGAGAATCGTCTTCTTGATACGTTTCTTTGATCTCTTTGTTGGCTTTGTGCCAGTCGCCGAGTGAGTAGCTGGTATCGTTGACGACCAAGGTGCCATGATGTTCGTGCTTGGGCTTGAGTGGACGGAAGATGAGTTCTAGCCCGATGCTAATCAGCGCTGCCGCCCCGAGCAGCGTCCAAGGTACAAGCCGCTCAATCCCCAGCGGCTGGGCAAAGAGAATGCCGAGAAAACTCAGGCTGAACGTCATGCCGACGAAGCTGAGGCTGGCGAGGCTTTTGAGGAAAGCCGCAACCAAAATCATGCCCCATACGAGTGGCCAAAACGAAATATTGATGGTGAACATACCTAGTTGCGCAGTGACCAGCACGCCGGCGCACACCAAGAAGAACAAGCCCCAGAACCAGTTATGCCAATTATATTTTTTCATATTAAAGTCCTCTCATTTCGTCTAGACGTTCCGTCAACTGCTTGTAGTAGCGGCGCGAAGCGTAAATCTGTTTGTGCGTCCCGCCAAAGCTGACCAAACAGTTGGACAGCGAGCGGTTCAAGGCGCTGACGGCGAGTAAATTGATAATCGTCGATTTGCTGACTTGTAAAAAAGTGCCGGGTAAGCGGGCGGCTAGGGTGTAAAGCCGCTCTTTGCTGAGGTAGAGATCATCTTTGGTATGGACTTGCAACTGGCGGTCCTCGGTTTCAATAAAAATTATCGCTGATAATGGCAAGTAGCTTTCTTTGGCCCCTTGATACACCGCCAAGGTCGCCTCGGTTGCATCTAGCTGAGCCTTTAGTTTAGCGGCGAGCTTCGGATCGTTGCTGCGAATAATGACTTCTGGTTCTACCCAGCGCGGATCTTGTTCGAATTTAATTTTCATGCTGTCCGCGCTCCTTTCTGATGACAAGCTTTATTAGACCATTAAAATTCGCTAAGGAAAACACTTTGGCCGTAAGTGGTCAAATATTCGCCTCAACCGGTCGTCTTATAGTGTATGGCAGGTGGTAGCTGTCATCAATCAACCACGGCTTGAGTTGAGAAGGTGAGGCGGTTCTCATCAAACCATGAGAATCAGGAGAAATGATTCGATTACGAAAAGTAAGCAGTGTATAATAGGTAGTACTGATTTTCAGAAACGGGGGAGAATAATATGAAAAAATGGTTACTTGCTTTGACCAGTCTGGTGCTCTTGGGGGCCCTGGCCGCATGCGGCAGCAAACCCGCCAGCAAGGATACAGGTAGTGACATGAAGCTCGTCACCCCGAAGACCTTGACCATCGGCCTGGAAGGTACCTACCAGCCGTATAGCTACCATGAAAACGGCAAGCTCACCGGCTTTGAAGTGGAACTGGGCAAAAAGATTGCCGCAGAACTCAATTTGAAGCCGAAGTTCGTGGAGACCAAGTGGGATTCGCTGATTGCGGGCCTGGACGTTAACAAGTATGATCTGATTTTGAACAACGTCGCTAAGACGCCAGAACGCGCAGCGAAGTATCGCTTCACGGCGCCTTATACCTCAGGCAAGTCGCAGCTGGCGGTCAAAAAAGACAACACTACGATCAAGTCGATTACCGATATCAAAGGTAAGAAAATGGCCCAAAGCGTGACCTCGAACAATGCCGCCAACGTCAAGAAAATGGGCGGTGTGATTGTGCCAGTTGAAGGCTTTGCCCAGTCCGTGACCTTGATTGAACAAGGCCGTGCAGAAGGTACGGTGAACGAAGCCGCCGCCTTTTATTCCTATTTTAAGCAAAAGCCAAATGCTGATATCAAATTAATCAGCGTCGGCAATGCCTTCAAGGCCAACCCAGCGCGCGGCTTGCTGCGTAAGGATGAAGGCACGCTGCAGAAAAAGGTGACCCAGGCCATCGAAAAGTTGCGCAAGAACGGCCAGTTAGGTCAATTATCTAAGAAATATTTTGGTAGTGATATTACCAAGTAATTAGAACGCAGAACCAAGGAGGCTCAAACTGCAATCAACAATGTCGAATTACGTGTAACAGTAAGGTACAACGAGGACGCAATAATTTAGTGGAAGGCGTCCTCATGCTTAAACCAACCGGATCCCTGAATACACCACTGTCGTCATCTTTCCGTCTCTTTGCGTAATTTAAATGTGAGGGGAAGCGGACGGAGCGTTGCTCACGGTTTGCACGATGGATTTCTTTCCTTGTTTTGGCCTGGTTGGTTCGAGTAAATCGCCAGTACTTCTTTTAGCTCTCCCCCCAAAAGGACAGAGATGTCAGACTTCATCGGTGCCATTCGCGTTTTCGGCCGTCGCTGTAAGCAGGACTGAGGCGGAAAAAGCGAATGAAACTGAGGTGGTCTCATCTTACGACGAGTGGGGGTGAAGCGAATGATTAAAACACACAAAATCAAAATCTATCCTAATGCAACGATGCGCCAAGTCTTGACTAGTCTGTTCAATTACCGGCGTTATTGCTATAACCAAGCGTTAGAAACTTGGAACGAAATGTACGATGCATCAATCATTCTTGATGATCCTTTATCTCGGCCTAATGAGCGTAAGGTGCGCAATGAGTTGGTGGCGAATAAGCAAGATTGGCAATACCTGCAATCTGCCCGTGTACTCCAGCTAGCAGTTAGTGACATAGCCAAGGCTTGGCAGAACTATTTCAACCCGAAGATGCCAAACCATGCCAAGCCGCGATTCAAATCAAAAAAGCGTTCAAAAAACGGCTTTAAGACGGATCGCGCCAAAGTGGTTAACGGCCGCTTGCGCCTTGATCGACCGCGCGGTGGCCAGGCTTGGTATGACATCAGATTGGCTGAAAAACCGCGGTGGCAAGGTGAGCTCAAGCTTGTTACGGTAGTTGAAGAAGTGGAAGGGTATTATGCCTGCTTGTCGATTGATGTCACAGAGAGAATCATTGAGAAGCACGGTCATCAGGTGACAGGTGTTGATGCCAATATCGCTCGGTTTGATTACAAAGATGTCGGTGGCTATCAAGCAATCAACACTTTGCCTCAACGGCTGCTTGACTTATATCAGCGCATCACCGCCTATCAACGACAGCTAGCACGTAAACGGCTGGCGAATCCAAAGAATTTTCGGTCCAATAATTACCGCGCAACGAGAACCAAGTTGAAGCGGGATTATCAGAAAGTAACGCGAATTCAAGCGGATTTGCTCAATAAGTTTACAACTAAGCTAGTTTCTGAGAATGACGTGATTGCCATTGAAGACTTGGATAATCTGCACATGAAGATGAACAAGCATCTGGCGAAGAACCTTCAGCGCTCGTTGTTTGGTCAATTCAAGCAGATGATGGCGTACAAGTGCGTGTGGACTGGAACAAAGTTGGTTTTGGTTGACCGCTTCTATCCGAGCACGCAGCGTTGCTCACGCTGTGGCTATATCAAGACTGGCGATGAGAAGATTGGCCTCAATGGCAATCGAAAGCATCATACCGGTCACAATGACTATGTGTGTTATCAATGCGGGGCAGTGATGCGCCGTGATGAAAATGCGATTGAGAACTTGATTCAATACGCAAGTTAATCATTCAGGGTATGGCTAGTACCTTACAGTTCAAGAGTTGGTCAATGTCGCAAAGGTTGAAACCTGAGCGGGAACACCAATGTTGACGGGACTAAGTGAAATGTCGGATGTTAATCAAGAAAGGAAATATATAAACCTTTATTGGTGTCAAAGAGACATTCTTCCACATTTTATATAGCAGGCTATTTATGAGTGCATGGCAAATTGTGACCAAATCACTACCTGATTTACTGGTAGCGATGTTGAAATACACAATCCCGATTACCCTGATTTCATTTGTGTTAGGGCTGATTTTGGCAGTACTCGTCGCCTTGGTGCGGATTTCGCCATCGCGCAAGCCACTGATGAAAGGCCTGAAGGGGCTGAGCTGGTTTTACGTGTGGGTTTTCCGGGGCACGCCGCTCTTGGTTCAATTGTTCCTGATCTTCTTCGGCTTGCCTTACCTCAAGGTCAATGGCGCCCCCATCGTTGAATTGAACGCTTGGACCGCCGGGATTCTGACTTTTGCCTTGAATACCGGCGCTTATGCCTCAGAAACCATCCGCGCGGCGATTTTGTCGGTGCCAGATACGCAGTGGGAAGCGGCACGCGCATTAGGAATGAAAAAATCTTTGATTTTACGCCTCGTGGTTTTCCCGCAGGCGCTGCGCATTGCCCTGCCGCCACTGTCCAACAGCTTTATTAGCTTGATTAAAGATACGAGTTTGGCGAGCGGCATTACCATCATCGAAATGTTCCAAGTCAGCCAGCAATTCGCTGCGCTGTACTACAATCCGTTGGTGTCCTACAGCCTGGTCGCCTTTCTGTACTTGATGCTGACCACCGTGCTGACAGCCGTTCAAGCCTGGCTCGAGAAACGCACCAGCCGATATCTCATTCAAACGGCTTGATGGCGATCACAAGTTTAAACTGAATTAGAACAGTCAAAAAAGCACTGCCGCGCTTCCCTAGCAAGCTCACGGCGGTGCTTTTTTGCCCTCTTAACAAATTCAATTATTAATAATAGAATTTGTCAAAATTGACGTTTCAATAGATGGCGATGATGTTAGGATAACCTTGAATCTATGTATGTAGAACAGATTAGAGCTGGGGGGATTACGATGCAACATCGTTCATATCGGCAACTAAATCAAGCACTCACGGAAAAAAAGGAACATTTTCGCATGTATAAGGTTGGCAAGGTCTGGCTGACCGCCGGGGTTAGTCTACTGTTTGTCAGCTTACTTAGTGCGGCGCCGCAATTAACCGTCAAGGCGGATACCGCCAGTGACGCGCCGCAAACAACCGCCACCACGCAAAATGCGCAAACGGCTTCAAGCACCACGCCGACGGCCACGCCCGCAGCGGCGACGGTTGCGATTCAGGCCAAAACCATCACTGTCGGGACCGACTTGGCGCAGGTGGTGATGCCGGTCCAAGTTGATGGCCTGACGGCTCCGACCTGGACGGCCAAGGACTTTGACGACACGCAAGTTGAGGCTGACCAAGCTGGTACGTACCGTGTCAAATTAAGCGCCCAAGGGCTGGCTGACCTGAAGGCCGCTAATCCTGGCGTGGATGTGACTACTGCGACGGTGACCTCTGGCACCCTGACCGTGCAGGCGGCCCCAGCAGTCGCCACCCCCGCGGCGACCCCGACCACAACCAGCTCGGCAAAAGCAGCCGCGGCGACTAACCCCAAAGCCACCACCGCCAAGCTCAGCGCTGACACGCCGGACCCGCAAGCGGCGACTGCTGCCGCTGGCACGCCAACGACCAGCAACGCCTATGCCAATGTGACCACCTCCACCGATACGATTGGTTACGGTAGTGGTGCCACGACCCTGGTGGTGAACTTCTCGATGAACGCAGTGGCAGGGGATACTTTCACCATCACGATTCCTGCTGGCGGGGCGGTCATTGATAATGCTGAAAATGCCAAAGTCACCACCCTGACGGCCGCGCAAGGTACCACCACGCGGTCGACCGCTAAAGATGGTTCGCTGGTGGTGACCAATCACTTCATAGCGGCTGGCAGTTACCAACAAGCCATTACCATGGCGCTTAAGAGTACTTACAATGGCCAAGCCTCCCCAGCCCCTGACATTGGCACAACGACCCAGACCGGCTCCTATACTAAAAATGATGTCCAGCAAGGTACCTTCTCGCTTACCCAGATTGTGAACCCACAGGCTAAGCCAACCGCCCCAACGCGGGTTAATCCGCAAACTGGTGACGTCGCGGCGGTTTTGCCCAACCAAAATTATGTCTATGAATTTCGGGTGAATGAAAACACCGGGGTTGACACGCAGGATCGCTATTACTCTGCACTGATCAATTCAGGGGTTAATTATGGCACCACAATCACTTTGCCGGTGCCGACCGGATTCACGCTGAATGAAGCCTTAACGAAACAAATCAATGGCTTTACCGATGGCACCACTATCACGCAGCCTGGGGGCAAAGGCAATGCCATCATCATCACGGCTCCTAAAGGCGCCGGCCTGCAGAGCTGGCAAAATCCGCGGGGCTACTTGTTAGTCGGCGCTTACGACATCACTCAAGCGGCGGCAACATCGACGCTCACTGCCAGCGGTGCCGCCACTGTGGTGCAACAACATAGTGACGATCCCACTGATACCGTGACCTACACGGCTAATGCCGCTTGGACCGAGCAACTGCTGGGCGCGAATGAGAC
This sequence comes from Lacticaseibacillus salsurivasis, assembly GCF_036246225.1. Lineage (NCBI taxonomy): Bacteria > Bacillati > Bacillota > Bacilli > Lactobacillales > Lactobacillaceae > Lacticaseibacillus > Lacticaseibacillus salsurivasis. Next base: position 27,457 of record NZ_BTTP01000014.1, on the reverse strand, counting down.
CGGCGAGGCTGCGGCCAAGGTCACCGTGAATGGCAATAGTTCGAGTACGCCAGAACAGCTGGTGTTGGATCAAGATACCAGCAATGATCCGGCCAACCTGGGCCGTTTTTCCTTTACTTATCAGGCACCAGCCGCAGCTAAAGATCTCACGATTACAGCTACGATTCCTAACGGCTTGGCGGTTAATCAGGTGAAGGTACCAACCCTTCAGTACTCGACTAAGGGCTATCTGCCGGATACCACCAGTTATGCTTATACCTTGACCTTGCAAGATGGCACCACTGAAACTGGCACCGTGGCGGCCGGCGGCACCATTACCAGCAGTGGCGTGATTCGCCAATTAGTGCTGCAGCCCAATACGATTGAAGCCGGCGCGACGGTGGGCGACTTTACGCTGATGGGCCATTTAGCGGCGACTTATGATGATGGCGCCGCTGTTAAAGTAGGTGATCAACTTAAGACGCAAGTGACGGTCGCGCAAAATGGGGCGACAATCGGTAGCGCCAATTTCACGCAAACGGTCAAAGAGCCGTTCGCTTTCGCTGGTGGCCAAGTGCGGCAAGACGATAAATCGGCTGGGGCCATCGGTGGCATCATGCAGCTGGCCGGGTCTGGTGACTATCCGCATACCGCGAATACTGTTTTCGAGCCCATCTTGTACTTTGTGTTGCCCAAAGATACTAGTATCGAAAATATGGCCACTAATCTCACCACGGCTGATGATAAACAGGGCCTCACCACTACGCCTGGCCACCCGACCGTCACGCAATTCAAGGCGGACGATGGCCGGACCGTGGTCGAATTCGATTACACTGGCACCGGCGAGTCGGTCAACACCACGACTTACGGTACTGGCGGCTATATTACCCTTCGCAACCTGGCTGATGCGTTAGCCGGGACCAGCGACGGTGAAATTTATATGACCTCGCCGACCACCACGATTCAGCCCCATATGTATTTGGGTAAGGTCACCGACCTGTCATTAACGGCTGGGGATGCCAATGCGGTGTTGCTCGACAAGCAGCCTTGGTCGATCACCACGGTTTCCTCAGTTTACGGGGCCGCTTCGGCGCAAGGTGATGAGGCGAACCCAACGGATAATGCTAGTCTGGCCAGCACCAGCACCAAGCCGCTCACGTTCTATGTGACGTTAGCCAACACCACTGGTATCGCCAACGGTCCGGTGGGGATGGCAGTTAATTTACCAGTGACAGGCCAAAATGGCTCAACCTACACCTTTAATCTCACGGACCCAGTGACCTTACCGGCTGGAATCACCGGCACAGTGTATTACAGCACAAACCAGGCCGATCTGAGCAAGGAACAGACTAAGATGGACTTGACCGGGTACGTGACCGCCGACCAAGTCACCGACTGGTCCGCGATTCGCTCGGTTTACATTGCTGTCGACACGTTGGCGCCAAACTCTTCGACGGGGCGGCTCGCGCTGGTCGGCGCTACCAGCTTACCGGTCAGCGAAGAGATTGGGACCGAGGGTTATTTGCAAACCGGCTTCTTCGCGCAATCCTTGGCGGTGATGGCCCAGCAACAAGCGGCTTCGATTAAGATTACCCGCGAAAGCAATTTAACGACTCGGGTGCACTATGTTGATGCCAACGGTCAAGACCAGTACATCATTTTGCCTGATCTTAAGCAAAATCTGGCCGAAAAGACGGATCGGGTCTTCGCCAACTTGCCAACGACTGCCGCCGCTCTATCCGCCGCGGATCAGGCACTCTTACCGCAGGGGTACAAGTTCGTCGACAATAAAATCACCTTGTATGCCAAAGATGGTAAAACTAAGCTGGCCACTTTGGCTGATAATCCCGCCGTTTTGATGAGTGCTGAGGCGGAGGATGGCTACCTGCAGTACGAGCTGCAGCCACTTTCGACCCAATTAACGGTGCAATATGTTGACACCATCACCGGTGGCATTGTGAAGACCGATGCAATTAAGGGCAACGTTGGTGACACGGGTGAGTATACAGTTCAGGTGCCTGCTCACTATGTGCTTGCGGCTGGAGAAACCGCAACTCGGGTGTACGCGTTGACTGCCGATGGGGCAGCGACCTTGACGATTAAGCTCAGCCATGAGATTACTCATGGTAGCGTGACGACCACCCGCACTATTCATTACGTGATGGGTGGTACCAATCAAAGCAAAGCCCCAGCCGCCACCATTCAGACGGTGGCATGGCTGACTTCAACGGACCAGCTGACCGGTGAGACGATTGCCACGCCGCAAGCAGGCTATGCCGCTGCGGTCAGCCCAATCGTGACGGGGTACAAGCCAGATACGCTAGCAGTCGCCAAGCAAAAACTTGTCGCCATCACCCAAACACCCACCAACAGCGATGTCACGGTGACCTATACCCCCAATGACGCCAAGCTAGTGGTGCAGTACGTGGATGATGTGAATGGCCAAGAAGTGAAGTTCACGCCATATTTGGGCAAAGTCGATGAGGCGTTGACCTACACGGCTGACTTCACCGGGCTCACCGGCTATCGCTTAGCAGACGGTCAAGCGGCGCAAGGCACGATGACGCTGACGGCAGATGAGGCGCAGAACATTGCCGTCATTCACCTCACCCATGAGCTGACCTATGGCCGGGCCACCACGACCCGGACCATCACTTATCACATCGCGGGTGATGACCAAAGCAAAGCGCCCAAGGCCGTGACGCAAATTGCCAGCTGGCTGACCACAACCGATCAAGTGACCGGCGTCACCGTCGCCACCCCACAAAATGGTTACGGCGCGGTGGTAAGTCCAACCGTGAAGGGCTACACTCCAAATCCTACTGCAATCGCCCAGTTAGGCTTGGCCGTGACGACTGATGCACCGAAGAACACTGAAGCCACCGTGCTTTACACGCCAGATCCTGCTTTACTGAAGGTGCATTATGTCGATGATGTGACAGGCGATGAGGTCAAGCAACAAACGCTTCTTGGTCAAACCGATGGCACCATCACCTACCAGGCTGACCTGAGCGGCCTCAAGGGTTACCGGTTAGCGGATGGGCAAGCGGCAGGTGGGGTCTACCAAGTGCTCGCACCAACTGGCGAGGTGAAAGTTCACCTGACGCATGAGGTCAATGACGGCACACTGCAGACGACCCGCACTATCCAGTACGTGATTGCCGGCACCGACCAAAGCAAGGTGCCAGCGCCAATCACGCAAACCGTCACCTGGCACACCACGACAGACGAAGTAACCGGGGAAACCGTGGCCACCCCGCAAGCAGGTTACCCTGAAGTGGCCAGCCCGACGGTGGCGGGCTACACCGCTGACACGCCGGCAGTCGCCTGGCAGGCGCTGCGAGCAACCACTAAGCGGCCCGGTGATAGCACGGTGATGGTGACCTACACCCCGAACGATGCGACCTTGACGCTGACTTATCTTGATGATGTGACCGGCAAGGAGGTCTTGACAGGGACGGTGGCCGGGACGACGGATGCTGTCGTCAGCTACACCGCGGACTTGACGCACTTAACCGGGTACCGGTTGGCTGATGGCCAAACCGCGCAAGGCACGGTGCACCTCCCAGCTGGTGGCACCACCGTGGTGATTCACCTGACGCATCAGCTGGCGTATGGTCAGACCACGACAACGCGGACCATCACTTACCAAATGGCTGGCGGTGATCCAAGCAAGGCGCCAGCGCCAGTCGTGCAGACGGTGCTCTGGCACACAACGACGGACAAGGTGACCGGTGAAACGGTGGCCACCCCGCAAAGCGGTTATTTGACTGTTACCAGTCCCACCGTTAGCGGCTACACCCCAGATCATGCGCAAGTCGCGCAACTGGGCTTAGGGGCCACCACGACCCCAATCAATGCCACAGCCACGGTGATTTATTCACCGAATCCAGCACTTTTGACCATCAACTATGTCGATGATGTCACCGGGCAAACGGTCAAAACCCAATCGTACCCTGGCAGCATCGATGAAAGCATTAGCTATGCGGCGGACCTCGCTGGCCTGACCGGTTATCAGCTGGCTGAGGGGCAACCTGCACATTGCACGTATCAGTTCAATGCCGCCTCCGGCACTGTGACCATTCACCTGACCCACCAGGTGAACCATGGTGCGACAACCACGACGCGCACCATCATTTACCAAATGGCCGGCGGTGACCCAAGCAAGGCGCCAGCGCCAGTCGTGCAGACCGTGCAGTGGCTAACCACCACGGATGGTGCAGCCGGCCACACCGTAGCTACGCCGCAGTCAGGCTATGCCGCGGTGGTGACGCCTACGCTAACCGGCTACACCGCAGACCTTGAGCAGGTCGCGCCATTGAACTTGGCGCCGACCAGTGCGCCGACTGCGACCACAGTTCATGTCACGTATACGCCGAATGCGGCAACGCTGACGGTGAATTACGTCGATGACGTCACTGGTGAAACAGTCAAAACACAAGCCTACGCTGGCGTGACCGATGAACCGGTCACTTATCAGGCCGACTTGAGCGGGTTAACCGGCTACCGGCTGGTTGACGGGCAAGCCTCGCAGGCGACCGCGCAGTTAGCCGCAGGGCCCAACGCCGCGACCGTCCACCTGACCCACAAACTGACGTATGGCACCGTGACCACGACGCGGACTATCCTGTATCACATGGCGGGCGCCGACCAAAGCAAGGCGCCGCAAGCGGTGATCCAAACGGTCACCTGGAAAACCGTGACCGATGACATCACGGGTGAGACCGTGGCCACGCCTCAAGGAGGCTATGCCGCAGTCACCTCACCGATGCTTGCCGGGTATACAGCCGACCCTAAGCAGGTAGCTCAGCAAGGGTTAGCTGCTACCACTTTGGTACCGGCTAATGTCACAGTGCTGGTCACCTACACAGCAACGCCAGCGGCGCAGGCTGATGGCACCAAACCGGCAGTGAAGGGACAAACGTCTTCACTAAAGCAGCCGCTAGTTGCCGGTCTCACTGCCAAGCAAGCTAAGGCCCTACCTAAGACCGGCGACGCAGATGCTTCCGTGCTCACGGTCAGCGGCCTTGCCGTGCTGGGTCTGCTGCTTGGGCTGAGGGGCTGGCGGAAACGGGAAAATCGCTAACTGCCTTACCGCGAGACTAAAATACCGGCTCATCAGCGCTTGACGGCGCCGGTGAGCCGGTTTTTTTGCCAAAAAAATGGCCGTCGCTGGGTGGGCGACGGTCAAGTAAGGATTGACCCACCGGCTGGGCGGCCGGTGAGTGATTTTTACTTTGGAGGAGTAAAAATGAAAAAGTTGGGTATGGGTATGGAAATGAGTGGGTAGCTCATTTCTATGGTTCCTAATGTAATCCTTGAATGTGAAGAAAGTATGACGAAATGGGCCGATAATTTGAAAAAATACTTAAGCCTTGCAAAAGTGGTTCAAAGCACATCGATTGCACTTTGGCGGCAAAACGATTACCGTGTGAGCGGAGGTGAGAACATGGAAATTCAGTTTGATGAGGCATCGCAGGCGAAGCTCAAGGGTCACTTGGGACCGGATAAAAAGCTGCTGCTGACTTTCGAAGATGGAGTGGGGCAGTACTCTCAGCATGCCATGATACACATGATGGTGCAGTTTACGATTAACGTGGTGGCGCAGGCGGCGCCGACTGAGGGGTACAACACCACCATCGAGTCGAACTTGGGCCCGATTTTGATCAAAGACTACTCGACGGAAGACCTGGATCCGCACATGACAGTACGCTTTAATCCCACGCTCAATACCATGAGTCTGAACGGAGATGGCGGCGTCATCGATAGTGCGCTGGGGTTCATCGACTTCACGGCCCGCGCGTAATTCACGCTTAAAAAAGCGCTTGTGTTCAATTCCCATTGCGTTAAAATCATTCTGGTAACTACATTCGGGGGTTGGACTTGTGAATTATACGTTTGAATCGGCATTGACCATTCATGAAATTAAAGCACTTTATGGCGCAGTGGGCATGACGCATTACCTCAAAGATGCCGCGGAAACCGCACGGGGCATTGCGAACTCCACTTTGCTCACTGCCCGTGATGGGGACAAGTTGGTGGGGCTGATCCGCGGGGTCTCTGACATGCACACCATTGTTTTTATTCAGGATTTGTTGGTGCTGCCGGACTATCAGCATCAAGGCATCGGTCGCGAACTGCTGAGCGAATTCGATGATTACTTCAAGCAGGTTGATCGCATTGTGGTGGTCACCGACAATGCGGCCTTAAGTGCTTTTTACACGGCCGCCGGGTTTATCCCTGGCGATCAGTCGCAAGCGACCACCTTCGTGCGGCCGCGGCGGCTGCTGGAACCCAAGTATTAATTTTGGTTGAGGGAGGTCAACTCATGGAACCAACAGAAAGTGTCCTGCGCACGCAAAAAGCGGAAGGCGCAGATCTCATTATGGAAAAAGGCTATGTCACCGAACGCGATGAGCCGATGATGATGGACGCCGCCTGGTGTCATGAGTTGCTCGCCCAAATCAACGATGAGCTGCGGCTGCGCACGCTGAAAGAGCGCGCCGTGCTCAAGCTGTTCAATTACTACATGGGGCCAGGCAGCATTATCTATGATCCCCAGCGCCTAACTGCCGATCAGGCAAAGGCCACGCTGCAGAAGGCACTGGGCTTTACCAAATAGACGAAAAGAGCCACATCAACTTCACCGTTGATGTGGCCCTTTTCGTCTACTTGCTAAGCTTCAAACGGCCCGGTGAGCACAATCTTGCCGACCTGATGGCCCGAGGTGAGCTGCGTCAGCCCTTGCTTCAACGTGGCGACCGAAATGGGCTGCAAGGTCGTGGTGGCACTGGCGTCAAGCAGGTTAGCCGCGGCCAAGGCTGCCAGCTGTGATAGGATGTGGCCCTGACTGGCGGTATTGAAATCATAGTCCGTTTTGGCAAACATGAATTCAAAGTCCAAACTGGCGGCTTTACCCTTCAGCGCCGTGACGTCCAGTGGCCCTTGCGGCGTGACCAAGGCGCCGACATGGCCGAAGGGGGCGACGACCTGACTGGCGAGGGCCAGGTAGGGTTCGGTGGCGTACAAAATTGCGACGCCATCAAATGCGGGCTGGGCGGCAAGCGTGGCCGCTAAATCCTGATGATAGTCTAGCGGTTGATCCACGCCATGCTGCCTTAGCCATTCAAAGTTTCGCGGACTGGCGGTAGCACTGACCGTCAAGCCGGCCCAATGTGCCAGTTGGCTGAGCATGGAGCCGACCCCGCCGGCCCCATTGATAATCAGCAGACGCTGGCCTTGATTGGCGAAGGCCTCGGCGTGAAAACCCATTTTTTCAAACAATAACTCCCAAGCGGTCAGTCCCACCAGCGGCAGGGCCGCAGCAGTTTGATCAGACAACCCGGCCGGCACAGCGGCAATCAACGCCGCCGCAACCGCCTGATACTGCTGCCAGCTGCCGGGGCGCTTGGTAGTACCGGCGTACATGACCCGCTGGCCCACCGTAAACTCGGTAACGGCAGGGCCACAAGCCACAATTTCACCGGTAGCATCGTAACCGAAAACCCGAGGCGTCTTTTGCTTGGGCAGACTGGCGCGCATTTTTTCGTCCACTGGATTCAGAGAAATCGCCTGCACTTTGACGACCACATCAGTAGGCGCTGGTGTCGGCATCGGTAGCGATACTGCGACGAGGCTCTCAGCGTCTTCCAAGGGGCGGCCTTCATAGGCAGCAAAAGCAAGATTATTGGACATCGAATCGACCTTTCTATCGGGCAGCCGGCAAACATTCTCGGCCACATTCTTGACTCACTATGTCTATGGTAACTGTTTTCTGCTAAAATGGAAAAAACGAGAAAGAAGGCTTCTTGATGCCAGGCAAGCACGAAAGCACAGAAAAAAAACATACCACGTGGTGGATCAACGGAATCTTACTGGTGTTCGGCGCGCTGTTCACGGGGTTTGCTTGGTACGCCACTAATCCCAAAACCTTGGTGGCTCAAGTTAGCACTGTCAGCTTCGGCTTTGGCTTGGTGGTCCTGATTGGCCTCTTGGCTTATCTTGACGATCGGCCATTCACTCGCTTCGGCCGCTTTGCGGTGGATCTGCTGGTGGGCCTAGCGATTGTGGTCTTGATGTACGTCTTCATGATTGGCATCACGGTGTATTGGCAAGTGATGGCCATTGCCGGTGGCATCGTGTTGCTGCTGGCGGCGTTGTTCGCCATTCGCAAACCCGTCAAAGCTAAGCCCCATCGGCTGACCCGGGATATTGATGAACCAGAAGATGAAACGCCAATTGAATAAACCCAAAAAAATTCCGAGTCAATCGACTCGGAATTTTTTATTGGACTTGTTGGATTTTGATTTCGATGGCTTCAGGCACCCGCGGCCGCAACACGTTGAACAGGGTCTGCAGATCTGAGCGGAAGGTCAAGCGGATGTAGCGCCGCGGTGAGATCCCGAAAACCCCGACCACGAGGCTTTGGCCGTTCGGCAGGGTGAGGGGCGTCAAGGTGACCCCGACCAGCTTGGTGTAGGGCACGACGCGGGCAAAAATGCCAACATTAATCAGGCGCGTGGGCGTGAGACCGGTGCTGCCGGACATCACGGTGAGCGTGATGAAGGCGGCGATGAAGACAATGTACCAGATATTGGCAATGCCAGTGGTTAAAAACCAAAAGCCCAGCACCACTGCCATGAACAGTTGAAAGGTGCTGTATGAAGCCCGAAAGTCGATGCGACTTTGCCAAAACAGATAGTAGCCGCTCAAGGCGAGCAGGGCGACGTCAAGTAAAATTAGGAATCCATTCATTTTTCAGGGCCAACTTTCTGTGTGATGGTTTGCGGCGATTCTTTCGGGTACAAGCCAGAGACTTGTTGATACCAGCGGAACAGCCTCGTTACAATGATCTTAAGCACTGCGAAGCCGGGGATGCCGAGAATCACGCCGAGCAAACCGAACATGTTACCAGCAGTAAGCAGCACCACGACAATGGTGATCGGGTGCATCTCTAGTTTACTCCCCATGACAAATGGTGAAATTAACTGGGTTTCCAGCAGCCATTCGACGAAGAATACGATGATGACCGCGATGAACATTTTAGGGCCTTGAATAGCGCCCATCACCAGTGCTGGAATCATGGCCACCGCAGAGCCGAAGTACGGAATCAAATTGAGCGGCCCGGCCAGCAACCCGAAAATCAACCCATAACGCAGGCCGATCACCGTGTAACCGAGCATAAAAATCATCGCGACAGCCATGGCGACGGTTAACTGCCCTTGCACGTAAGAGCCGACTTTGAGGTTCATTTCATGGAGCATATCGCCAATGCCCCGGCGCTGGCGGGTTGGCACGAGCTGGAGAATCATCGGGGTAAACTTGTTGCCTTCTTTAAGCATGAAGAACAGGACGATCGGGGCCGTGGCAATGGTGACGACGACATTGCCCACCGCGCCGACAATGCTACTCAATGAATTCAAGGTGCCAGAGAGAATAGTGGAACCACGGTTGGACAGCCAGGACTTGATCTCATTGGCGAATTGGTTGATGTCTGATTGCGAGAAGATGTTTTGCTTATCATTGAGATCAGTGAACCACTTGAGGCCGCTTTCCCAATAACTCGGCCAGGCCGCCACGAAGCTGCGCACCTGGGCCTCGATTGGCGGTACCACCCGCACAATCGCTAGGACAATCAGGCCAATCACCACGACGAAGACCAGCAGAATGGCGAGCATGCGTTTCAACCCGCGCTTTTCCAGCCAATTCACGATGGGATTGAGCATGTAGAACAAGATCCCAGCCAAAATGAACGGCGGCGCGATGATGCCAAGAAAGTTCACGGCTGGTTGCAGCAGCCAAGCGACTTTGGTGAAGATCCACACCGCTAGCAGCGTCAGCACCAAATCGAAAATCACCACAGCGAATTTACTATCTAAGAACCGGTGATAGAACCAAGAATTTTTCTTTTCCATTCCGGCTTCCTCCCTCTTGCTTATCAGTTTTATCATACCGAAAAAGCGGCGTGAAAGCGAATAGGACGCGGGACTGATTTTATCCGCCTTTCCCCTTGATGAATCTTTACATTACTGCTGTTGTTTGTATCGAAGAAACGCTAAATCCCCACTTCCCGGCTTTAAGTGTAAATTGTTAGATACAATAACTTTACAAAAGCCGAGGTTTCGGTATAATAGGGAGTATCAAATCTCGCGGGGGAGGGAAACACAATGTCACTGAAGATGTTAAAGTGGAGTTTACGGGCACTGACCGTGCTGACTGTCGTTTTGCTGTTCACCAATGCTGCTGCAATCGGCATCGGTCTGATGGCAGTCGATCTGATTGTCGGCGGTCTGTATCTCATGCATAAGTCGGCGTGCGACCGCCGCCAAATGCACCATTTAAGCTTAATGCACCGGCTGTAAAAGTCGGAAGCCGTTGCCAAAATTGGCAGCGGCTTTTTTGTTGGCACAGAATGCCGATATGACGCGATTTTTCCCTTGCAAACACGCGTTCGCACTGTTATGATGAAAGAAACTAATGAGCGGAGGCGGACGGCGATGCCATCCCAAGCAAGTCAGAAACGTTGGAAACAGATCCTGCAAACCATTTACGAATCAATCGATGGCCGCGGTTATCCGCCGACGGTGCGCGAAATTGGCAAGGCCGTGGGCTTGAGTTCCTCAAGTACCGTGGCGGCTTATTTGGAAAAGCTGCTGGCGGAAGGCTACATTGCCAAGGACCCGGCTAAGCCGCGGACGCTGGAAATCACCAAGGCTGGCCGGGAATACATTGGGGTCGGCGAAAGCGGCATCCCGATTCTCGGGACCGTCGCCGCTGGGGTGCCGATTACCGCCATTCAAAACGTCGATGACTATTTCCCGGTGCCGGATGACATTCCGTATCCTGCCGACGAACTTTTCATGTTGCGGGTGCAAGGGAATTCGATGATCAAGATTGGTATTTTGAATGGCGACCAGATCATTGTCAAAAAGCAGGAAACCGCCGAAAATGGCCAGATTGTGGTGGCCATGACGGCGGAAGACGAGGCCACCGTCAAGCGGTTCTATAAGGAGCCTGGCCGCGTACGGCTGCATCCTGAAAACGACATGATGACGGACATGTTCTTCGATGATGTCACGATTTTAGGCGTGGTCGTCAGCTTGTACCGCCCAGCGCTCATTTAAAGCCAAATTAAAAAGGCCGCATTTGCGGCCTTTTTGCGTGGACTAAAGTTGTTGGACCAGCGTCATCAGAATCGGAATCACCACAATCGAAAATAATGTGGTGGCAGACACGGTGATGGCTGCATTACTGCTATCGGCACCGTAGAGCTTCGCGACCACTGGGGCGTTGGTCATGACCGGCATCGCGGATTGCAGAATGAAGACTTGTTTCATCAGGAGCGGCACTGGTGCGAACACGACTAGGGCATACATAATCAGGGGTGCAAAGATAAACCGACCGCTGAAGACGCCGAGCAGTTCCTTGTTGATGCGGATGTTTTTGAGTCCCGCTTGGTGCATGGCAATGCCGATGAAAAACATGGAGCCGGGAATCGTCAAGTCACCGACATAAGTAAGGGTGGCGGTGAGAAAACTTGGCAGTTGCACCCCAAGCAGTACCAGCACCACCCCGACCATAAAGCCCAGCAGCGGCGGTGAGAAAACTTTGCCTAAGGTCTGGCGCCAATCGAAGTGGGCGGCTTGCTGGCCGTCTTTTTGAATCAGGTACACCCCTACGGTCCAGAAAATGGTGGTGTTGGCCATGTAGTAAACCAGCACATAAGGCAGACTTTTCGGCCCGAACAAGGCCATGTTCACCGGCAGGCCAATGAACACCGTGTTGGAATTGAAAAACATCGACTTGAACAACCCGCGTCGTGCGCGCGGCACGGCCAAGGCCTTGGCCACCCCAAACGATAAGCCGAACAAAATGGCCATCGACAGCACGGGAAAACGCAGGTCCGGTAGCAGGCGAGCTAGTTCGCGGGCGGTGAAGCGACCACAAATGGTTTCGACCATATAGGCTGGCAGCGCCACTTGGGTCACGACTTTCGCAATGATGCGACTGGAGCGGTCATCGAACCAGCCGCGAGCCGTGAGCGCGTAGCCGAGCGCCACCAGAATCAGAATTTCACTCACGCCACCTAAACTTGATAAAAATGCAGTCAACCAGAAGACTCCTTTGATGTAAAACCGGCCCTGTGGTAGCGGCCGGCGGGTTTAAAGCTGAATTAAGGTCTGAATCGGAATATCAAATGATTCGACTGGCCACTGCGGCGTTGCGAAGGCCATCACACTTGGCACTAAGGCGACGGTGGGGCCTGCATACTGGGCCAAAAACCGATCATAGTAGCCGCCGCCAAAGCCAATGCGGTAATGGTCTTTCAGGCTAAACCCGATCCCAGGGACAATCATGAGGTCAGGGTTTTGGTTGACCAACGCCGCATCATAAGGCGGCTCCGCCAGTCCGAATTTGCTCGTGATCCGGCCGGCAGGGCCAGGGTCCGGTAAAAAGGCCATTTGCCGTTTGGGCATCACCCGCGCCAGCAGAATCTGCTTACCGGCCTGTTGTGCGGCGGCCATCAGTGGCGCCGTGGCCACTTCCAGCGGGGAGCTGACAGTGGTGGCAATCGTCTGGGCTTGTTGCCACAGTGCGGTGGCCATGAGCTTGCTCAGCAAAGCAGCGCTTTCGGCTTGCGTTTGCGCTGCGGCCGCTTTGAGCCGAGCGATTTGGCCAGGGCGGAAGTCATTTTTGTCAGGCATTGGCGAGCTTCTCCTTCAGGTAGGCGGTGAGGACCACCGCATTGTTGTGCGCTTCATCTTTCGCGCCGAACAGCAGGAGCACCGGCTGCTTGGCCGCCTGCGCCTTGACTACAGCGATTAACGCTGGCGTATCAGGATTGGCGTCGAGCTCAGCGGTGTAGCGTTGCTGGAATTCAGGAAACTTCTCGGGATCATGCCCAAACCATTTGCGTAATTCAGTGGAGGGGGCAATGGTCTTGGCCCAGTCGTCGAGGCGGGCATTGACCTTGCTGATGCCGCGCGGCCAGACCCGATCCACCAATAAGCGAAACCCTTCAGGCTGTTCGTGACTATAAATCCGAACCGGAATAATCGTCATGTTTTTCCCTTCTTTCTGAAAATACCTTACCCCTTGATTAAAGGCGCTTCAGCCATGAACGTCAAGTCAGGGCGATGAAAATTGACATGCGGGGATGGCGCAATAATGGATCGTCGTTCGCTTACAGTGTTTGCGATTGCCGATTTAGCTTGAGCCGCATCATTAAAAATAGTTTTCAGTCTGCCTGCGCATGTTATGCTGGCGTCCTGATTGGCCTAAAAATCCCATTTCTCCAGGGTATGGATACCCTGAACAAATGGGATTAAGTGTTGGCTGCGCTTACGGTTCTATTCTTCTCGACGATCTTTTAAATCTAATCTGTTTTTAGGCGGTGATTAACAGCTTCAATTTTAGGCCAAGGCCTGCTGCATAGCGATTAAGCGTGCTCAGAGATGGAACAGAGTCCAACCGCTCAATTTTGGCCAGTTGCGGCTGTTTCATGCCAATTCGTTCAGCAAGATCATGCTGAGACAGTCCCTGACGAATTCTCTCTGCATAGAGAGATGCCATTGCATCGACCACATCAAGTTCGGCCGCTGGCATAACCGCATCCATTTTCTTTTCAAAATTCTTCCATGTTGCCATCAGACCCGCCCCTTTCTAGAAAGCCAATCGTTTAACAAGTTCAGCGCATGTGCCACTTCTCGTGAATCTGTTTTATTTTGACGCTTCGTATAATGACTCAAAATAACGTAGCGGTCCTTATCCCAAAAAGCGAAGAAGACTCGTTCAGGCATAGGCCGGAGCTCAAATAGTTTTTGCTTATATCCTTTTAGCTCTTTAACCTGAGGCTCACGTAATGCAGGACCAAGCACTTCCAACAATCTCATCTGGTAACGTATCTTTTTCAAGATAATTGCGTCTTTCTTTTCGTTACTTTCGAGTAGCCCATCAAGGTAGGCTTCAAACTCGCTATAGCCATCCTTGTCCTCGTAGAAGTCGATTTCGTACATAAACCGAGGTTCACCTCTTAACACGTTTGCTATATCAATAAATTAACACGATTGCTATATAGATGCAATAGCAATCGTGTTAAGACATCGAATGTGGGTTTGCAAATGGTTGTAACGTTCAGCTTTGGTTACAAGAATATATTACGCGTACAACGGGCAGTTAGATTTCATTGTTCAATCACCCTACGCTTCCGGTTTCGCCATTTTCAGTGGATCTACCCACTGTTCATATTCTGCCGCTGTGACCTGGCCAGAAGCCAGCGCTGCGGCTTTGAGGGTGGTGCCTTCCTGTTGGGCGGTTTTGGCAATTTTGGCCGCCGCTGCGTAGCCGATATGCGGCGATAAGGCGGTGACCAGCATCAAGGAAGCATCCACCAGCTCTGTCATTCGCGTTGCGTTGACCGTTAAGCCTTGCAGCAGGTGGGTATCGAATTGGGTCATCCCACCAGCCAGCAAGGTGCAGCTTTCCAAAAAGCTACTGATGATGACGGGCTTATATACGTTCAACTCAAAATTACCTTGACTGGCGGCGATGCTGATGGTGACATCATTGCCTATGACTCGGGTGGCCATCATGGTCAGCGCCTCAGCCTGGGTCGGATTGACTTTGCCTGGCATAATCGAGCTACCTGGCTCGTTCGCCGGAATGTGCAGCTCGCCGTAACCGCCGCGCGGGCCGCTGGCGAGAAAGCGAATGTCATTGGCGATTTTCAGCAGATCAGCAGCCAAGGTCTTGAGCGCCCCATGCACCGCCGTGAGCTCGCTATGGGCACTCAGGCCGTGGAACTTGTTGGCCATGCTGACAAAAGGCAATCCAGTCAATTCAGCGATGGCCTTGATCATCGCCTGCGTCGCAGCCGGCGTTGTATTCAGCCCGGTGCCGACTGCGGTGCCGCCCAGGGTGAGCGGCAGCAGGTGGGCCTGGGCCTCCTGCAACATCGCGACATCGGTTGCCAAAGTCGCGCGCCAACCACTGACTTCCTGGCCAAAAGTCAGCGGCGTGGCGTCTTGCAGGTGCGTCCGCCCGAGTTTCACCACATTCGCATAAGTGGCTTCGTGCTGACGGCAAGTGGCTATCATTTGCTGCGCGGCGGTGATGACCTGTTGCACCGCGGGATAGGCTGCCATGTGCATGGCCGTGGGGAAGGTGTCATTGGAGCTTTGGCCGCAGTTGACATGGTCGTTGGGCAGCACGGTTTGGCCGAGCTGCTGCGTGGCCAAATGGGCAATCACTTCATTGACGTTCATATTGGTTTGGGTGCCGCTGCCAGTTTGATACACATGCAGGGGAAATTCGATCATCAACGCTTGGTCGTCCAGCGCGAGTAATTGCTGGCACACTTGAATAATGGCCGTTGCAATCGGCTGCGGCAAGGCATGACCGCCGTTCACCGTCGCGGCGGCTTGTTTAATGGTGATCAGTGCGCGAATCACGGCACTGGGCATCAGTGGCCCAGTGGCAAAGTTATGCCGAGAGCGCTCGGTTTGCGGGCCCCAAGCCGCCTGGTTAGGAATCTCAACCGGGCCAATCGAATCATTTTCTATGCGCATGGGTTTCTCCTTTCGCGGCTGCGAGTAGAATCTGCGTCAGCTGCGTTAATTCCGGCGTTGGGGCGGCGTTTTTGCCGGCGACCAGCGCGATATCAAAAGCGGGTTGGTTGGCGGCGATGATGGGAACGGCCACCAAATTGTCGCTGGGCAGCACTGCCATTTGGGCGAGCAGCGCAATCCCGACATGGGTTTGAATCATCCGCTTCAGCAAGGTGACATCAGCAGTGCGATAAACAATGCTCGGCTGCACGCCGCTGGCATGGGTGAACCAAGCGAAGGCCTTCGTGTGGACGAAACCTTCCGTCAACGTGACAAAGGGCTCATCAGCCACTTCGGCAAAGGTCACTGCCGGCTTATGCGCTAGGGGATGGTCTGGGGGCACCACGATGGTAAAGGGACTGGCGGTGAGGGGCTGGACCTTTAGCGCCGGGGCATCCAGCGGACCACTGGAGCCGAGTAGGCCCAAATCCAAGCTGCCGGCGCGTAGGGCCTCGAGCAAATTCGCCGAGCCTTTTTCCAGTGGCTGAAGGTGCTGCATTAGGTCGGCGGCCACGAGCTGTGGGGCGAGCTTAGGAAAATAGAAGTTGCCAATGATTGGCGGCAGGCCCAAGCGGATTTTGGACGAGCGGGCCCGGGCCAGTTCGGCTTCGGCGGCGGTCAGCTCGGCGATAATGACCTGCACATGCCCAGCCAGCTGCTCGCCGGCTGGGGTGATTTTGATCACGCCATGGCTTTGGTCCCGGTCAATCAGTTGAATGCCGAAATGACTTTCCAGTCGCTTCACCGCCATGCTGATGGTGGGCTGCGTCACATGAAAATTCGCGGCTACTTGCGAAAAACTTTTTATTTTTGTCAGGGCCTGAAAATATTGCAAGTCTCTGGTGTTCATTAGCGCCCGTCCTTTCGTCTCATATCAATAAATTTTATCACAAACGAGCGGTTTGACTATAATTTTTTCCGCCGCGTATGCTAGGCCTTGTTAATGAGGAAAGGACCGATCAAAATGAAATACACACCACAACAATTACTCCATGATCCATTTTTGAATAAAGGCACCGCGTTCAGTCAAGCCGAACGTGATCAATATGGCCTTAACGGCTTGCTGCCAAGCGCCATCCAAAGCTTGAGCCAGCAAGTGAAGCAGGCCTATGCCCAATACGAAACCAAGCCGACTGCGCTGCTCAAGCGGCAGTTTTTGATGCAGTTATTCAACACCAACCACGTTTTGTTCTATCAACTGTTCTCCCAGCACATCGCTGAATTCATGCCGATTGTGTATGATCCAACGATTGCTGATACCATTGAAAACTACAGTGCGTTGTTCGTTGAACCGCAAAACGCGACTTATTTGAACATTAATGCCCAAGACCAAATCGAATCGGCCTTGAAGCACAGTGCTAATGGCCGTGATATTCGTTTGATTGTGGTCACTGATGCGGAAGGGATTTTGGGCATTGGCGACTGGGGCACCCAAGGCGTCGATATCGCCGTGGGTAAGCTGATGGTTTACACGGCCGCTGCGGGGATCGACCCGAGTCAAGTCTTGCCTGTCGTTTTGGATGCCGGGACTAACAACCAGGCGCTGCTCGATGACGATCTGTACCTGGGCCTGCGTCAAAAGCGGGTTTATGGTGAAGCCTACCATGCCTTCGTTGACCGCTTCGTGGCTGCCGCGGAAAGCATGTTCCCAAATCTGTACCTGCACTTTGAAGACTTCGGCCGCGCCAACGCTGCCGACATCCTGGATCAGTACCAGGATCAATACACCGTCTTCAATGATGATATTCAAGGCACCGGGATCATTGTGCTGGCTGGTTTGCTCGGGGCGATGAACATTTCCAAGCAAAAGCTGACCGATCAAGTTTACATGAGCTTTGGCGCTGGGACCGCCGGCGCCGGCATCGTGGCCCGCGTGTATGATGAATTCATTCAGCAAGGCCTCAGTGCCGACGAAGCCCGCAAGCACTTCTACCTCGTGGACAAGCAGGGTTTGCTCTTTGATGATGACCCAACGCTAACGCCGGCACAGAAGCGCTTTGCTCGCAGTCGCAGTGAATTTGACCACCCAGAGGCCTTGACCAGCTTGGCCGCCGCAGTGACGGCGGTGCACCCAACTGTCTTGGTCGGCACCTCCACTCAACCAGGTACCTTCACTCAAAGCATTGTGGAAGACATGGCGGCGCACACCGAACGCCCGATTATCTTCCCTCTGTCCAACCCGACCAAGCTGGCGGAAGCGACCGCAGACGACTTGATCAAATGGACCGATGGCCGTGCTTTAGTGGCCACTGGGATTCCAGCCGCTGATGTGACGTATGATGGCGTGACCTATGCGATTGGCCAAGCCAACAATGCCCTGGTTTATCCGGGTCTGGGCTTAGGCACGATTGCCGCCACCAGCAAACGCCTGACCGACGGCATGATTTCCGCCGCTGCCCACAGTTTGGGCGGCTTGGTCGACGTTGACCAGCCAGGGGCCGCAGTGCTGCCACCAGTCACCAAGCTGGATCAGTTCAGTAAGACGGTGGCTAACGCTGTGGCAGCCCAGGCCGTCGCGGAAAAGCTGAATCAAAACCCGATTGCGGATGTTAAGGCCGCCGTGGCCGCGATGCAGTGGCAGCCCGTCTATCACGACCTTGAAATCGAACCGGAGGTGTAAACGGTGACCGCATTATATACTTCTATTGAAAGCATTTTGACCATTGTGCTGATGATTGCCCTTGGCTATCTTCTGCAACACAACGGCTGGTTCGATGATAACTTCGGCGGGACGATTTCCAAACTGCTGATGAAAGTGGCCTTGCCGGCTTCCATCTTTATCTCGGTGTTGCAGCGCCTCACGCTGAAAAAGTTAGTGAGCTTAAGCTCCGGGCTAGTGTACGGCTTTGGCGCCGTCATTCTGGGCTACCTGATTGCCTTCTTGCTGGTTAAACTGCTGAAGGTCAAGCCCGGCCGGCGCGGGACGTTCATTAACATGTTCGTCAACGCCAACACGATTTTCATCGGTTTGCCGTTGAATTTGGCCTTGTTCGGCGACCAAGCGACGCCGTACTTCCTGATGTATTACGTGGTCAACACCGTTTCCACATGGACGCTTGGTGCGTTCTTGATGAGCTGGGATGACCCGACCAAAGATGGCAGCACCAGTTCTTCCTTTAATTGGAAAAAGCTGTTGCCGGCGCCGTTAGTCGGTTTCCTGGTGGCGCTGGTCTTCTTGCTGCTGAATATTCCCTTCGTGAATGTCGGCTGGTTAGGCTTTGCTGTCAACACCTTGACGTATGTGGGTAATTTGGTCACGCCACTGTCTCTGATATACATCGGGATCATTTTGGCCAAGGCCGGCTTTAGTACCATTCGCTTTGACCGCGACTCCGTGGTGGCCCTCCTTGGCCGCTTCGTGTTAGCGCCAGCGTTGATCTTCACCTTGATCATGCTGGGTGCGCATGCCGGCTTTGGCATGCCGAGTCTGGAAGCTAAGACCCTGATTATTCAAGCCTCAGCGCCCGGCCTGGCAGTGCTGCCAATTCTGGCTACCGAAGGGCACGGGGATGTCGAATATGCCACCAATGTTGTGACCTTATCGACCGTTCTGTTCGCCGTCGTGGTACCAATCATCATGTTGCTGATTCAAGGCATCTAAAAGCGCCAGTTAAGTCGATCGCAGCTGCGGTCGGCTTTTTGTGTGCAGCTAAGTTCGCTGGCCTTCGCAGCCTAGTTGCGCTCAGGCCAGCAACGCCTGAGTGATTAGCTACGCCTCGGCCCTCGCCGCGTGCCGCGGCAATGACCAAGGCTAGGCTAATCATCAGGCTAAGGGCGCTGGCCTTCGCAGACTAACCGTGAAAAGGCTTTATCTTGGTTCCCGCCTGGTGTAACCTGTATGCATTAAAGCAAAAAGGACGGTTCAAGATGAAGAGGCAACGCAACGCGCTTTTGCTGATTGTCGCCGGTGATGCGGTGATGGCATTCGCGTATGCCAAATGGCTGGTTCCCAATCAAATTATTAATGGTGGGGTCACCAGTTTGGCCCAGATTATGCATCAGCTGGTGCCGGCCATCAGTATTCCGGTGGCCAACAATCTGTGGCTGGCGGGTTTACTGATTTTGGCCCTGGCTTTCTTGGGCCGTGAGGTGTTTCTGAAGTCGTTGTTTTCGAGCATCGTGTACTCGCTGTGTTTCACGCTGTTTTACGATTGGCCGGTGCAAGTCACGATTCAGCCGGTGGTGGATTTGCTGCTGGCGTCGGGGTTGATTGCCTTTGGCTATTTTGCCTGTTTGACAGCGAACGCTTCGACCGTGGGCGTGGATGTGTTGGCCTTGATCATGCAGCGGTTTCGGCCCCAGACCAATCTCAGTCATGCTATCCGCGGCTTTAACATTGTGGTGCTTGCCGCCGGACTGCTGGTCTTTGGCTGGCAAGCGGTGGCCTTGGGTATCGTGTTTGCCGTGATCTATACCGCAGAATTGAATTGGATGTTGCAGCATTGGGGAAAGGAGGCCGCGTGATGGCCTTGAAGCAGGGATTGAATCTGTTTTTACTAGCGGACTTGCACCTTGGCAGTGAGCGGCATACGACCGCCGCATTTCACCATGCGCTGGTGAATATGCGGCATCTGGATCCCGATGCCGCCGTGGTGATTGCCGGTGATATCACCGATACCGGTGAAAAAGATCAGTTTCAGGATTGCTGGAAGAGTCTGGACCGCGTGCCGGCGGAGCAACTGATTGTTGGGCTAGGCAACCATGATGTCCGCGGGCCTGACCCGCTGACCTGGAACAACGATCAAGCGGCCGATCCCGCGTATTTTCGCCAAAACGTGTTGCCGGAGTACAGCCGCCACTATTTACGGCGGCTTAAACCCGACCAACCTTGGCAGCCTTATTTCAGCCAGCGGCTCGGGGACTATCAGTTCATCGTTTTAAACACGGAAAAAGGGTTGAAAGACAGCGCCTATCTTTCTGCCGCACAGGTGCGCTGGCTGGATGCTCAGCTCCAGGCAGG
The DNA here is from genome assembly GCF_036246225.1 of Lacticaseibacillus salsurivasis. Classification (NCBI taxonomy): domain Bacteria; kingdom Bacillati; phylum Bacillota; class Bacilli; order Lactobacillales; family Lactobacillaceae; genus Lacticaseibacillus; species Lacticaseibacillus salsurivasis. Next base: position 6,913 of record NZ_BTTP01000014.1, on the reverse strand, counting down.
GGAAAACAGTGGCTGCATTAATATCGTGCTGTCACACCAGCCGCTGCGCGACACGCATTGGCGGAGCAATTTTGGTGGGGGCTTTGGTCTTCAAGATGCGGTGGTGAAAGACGTGCTGCGGCGCCATCCCAATACCTTTATTATCAGCGGCCACATTCACAACGGCTTTGGCGTGGCGGAGGCTATTCCGCGGTCATATGGCACCTGCATTGACCTGCCAGCGTTTGCGTTAAGTGAAAATGGCCGCACCGGGTCAGGCTTGGGTTATTACTGCACTTGGACCCATGACGCCATGAAGTTTGAATCCTGGGATTTTGCCATTAATCGGCCTTTGGCGGCTTACGACTTTACCCTGAAAACCACCACGCTGGCGGCGGCGATGCCAGACCTCAGTGTCTTGCATCCGGAGTCGGCCCAGCATGCTTTGCAACTGCTGTACCGCAGCTATGATACCCGGTTGTTCGACGATCCCCGCACGGATCAACATACGGCGCCACCGGTCCAACCCTTATTTGGCCCGGAAGTGCAGGCTCAGATTCAGGAGTTGCTGGCCAGTGCTTATCCCCGGCCGGCACAACGGCCGCCGATTGACTTGCGCCCTTATCATGGCTATTTTGCCCAACGCGATGAGTATGTAGCGGCCATTGAACGCTTTACCGAAAATCTCGCTGGTGATATACGCAGTGGTCAGATTGAGGCACAATTAACGCGGCAATTCGTCGCCGCGCGGCTTAATGTGCTGCGGCCACAACTGGCGCGCTTTGACGATGCAACGCTCAAAGCCGCCGTTGAGGAAGCCCAGCATGTGCTAGTGGGGGTCTTTCCCCGCGTCGACTTTAGCCGGCTGCAGGCCTTGGTTGATGAGAATTCGGCCGCCACCAGCGCCGAGTTGCAGTTGGCCTTGAGTGCTGGTCGTTATTTAATCAAAGACCGCGCTGCGACTCAGCCGGCTGTAGATGGTGTGATTGCTGAAATACAGCGACTTTTAAAAGAAAATACAAATTAATTTTAGGCTCAGGTTAGTTATTTCTAACCTGGGCCTTTTTTGATTCTAAAAACGATAGCCGTGTCTTCAATGTTAGATAATAATCAATCAAATATACAATATACTACCTGCGATAATGATAGGTTAAAATTTAGGCTTTTCCAAAATAACGAACAAAAAATAGACTTTTCACGGTGACCTTACTACCAAAAAATAACAATATTTTACCTGTTGAGATGTAGAGTACCACTGGCAGAAAATCGTGGCATTTCGTGGCAATCAATTGACTTTTCGGTCGTTTATCGCAGCGATTCCAAACGAGGAATAGGCGGGATAAACGCTGATATAAGTGTATTTTACAGGAATTTGTGGGATAAAATTTAATTTTTGAGATCTGAATTGAAAACAGACCATTGCAAACCGTACCACTGTGCAGTTTGCAGTTGATTGGCTTCGTAAAACTGCTCATCAGTGAAACGGAGATTTCAAAAATACTAAAAATTTTACGTCTTTTCTGCGCGAGTTATCATAGACAATAATTTATATCGGTATTACAATTTAGGCGATATCCGTAGAGAAAAACTCATAATAAGAGATAAAGGGGAATTTGGCGGATATAAATTTGCATTATCCTATGGGAGGAATTTGATATGAAGAATCGTCAAGGGGCAAAGAAACTCTATAAGGCTCACAAGACCTGGATTGCAGCTGGTCTTGCGGCAGCAACGCTGTTCAGTGTTCAAGCCTTGGGTACGCAAACCGTAGCTGCTGATACGACGCCTGCACAAACGCTAACCGCAACAAAGACAGAGTTACTTAATGTAATTGCGGGCAACAAGGATCAATTTGCTCAGCAAGGCATTGGTAATGTCAGTGATACTGTCACAGGCAAGTCTTTCTACGGTGATCTCGACGCCTTGAAGGCGCAGGTCGAAAACGGCACCATCACGTCAAAGACGCAACTGTTTGAAGCACTGAAGCCGGTGATGGAAGGCTTTAAGGAATACACTAAAGAACAGTTTAAGAAACAAGTCGCAGCAGTAGGTAATCAGATTTACACGCCAACTGGTCGGACCTATTTTGGCCAGATTGACTATCTCTTCAATAACGCCACGGTAACTTCCGACGCTGATTCTACTAATTTAAACCTTGACTACACCGCCTTGCAGGAAGTGCTCGATGCTGCGAAAGAAGCTGCAACCACCAAGACTGTCAAAGTCGACTTGATTGATGAAGATACCGACGTTGTGGTTAAGCAGTTAAGCTACACTGTAGCTAAGAATGCAGGCGTACCGTATGCCGAAGTTGAAAATGAAGTGCCAGCAGGCTACCGCATTGATAAAACGAAGGGCTTCACGGATCCAAAGACGGGTAAGCATTATGTTGCCTTGAAGGCGACTAAGACCATCAAGATTGACCTGATCGATGAAGACACTAATGTCGTGCTGAAACAACTTACTTATACGGTTGATCAAGGTGCAGGTGTCCCGCTTGACAAGGTGCAAGGCGAATTGCCTACGGGTTATACCATTGACCAAGCAAAGAGCAATCAGCAAAATGGTAAGTATCATGTGGCGGTTAAAGCACCTAACAAGACCATCAAAATCGATTATATTGATACCACGACGCTTGAAGTCGTCAAGCAAACCAGCTATTCGGTTCCCGCTCATGGTGCGGTTAGTGAGCAAGAAGTCAAGGATAATGTGCCGGCTGGGTATCTGATTGACCCATCCCAGATTCGTCACGATCCGGCGAAGAATAAGTATTATGTTGGGGTTTACAAAGAAAAGACGGCTATTGTCACCCCAACACCAAAGACGCCAACCAAGACGGCAGCTAAGGCTGCCACCACAACGTCCGCTAAGAAAGCGACCAAGACCCTGCCTAAGACCGGCGACACGACCAACACGGTTGCTTCCTCAATCGGGGTGGTTGCGGTAATCGGTGCCCTGTTCGGCTTGGCCGGCACCACCAAGAAGCGTGCCTAATTAAAGCTTCACTCGAAAGTCTCTCTGCGGAGAGGCTTTTTTGCGTGGAATCAAAGAGCCTGCCGCGAGGCGACAGGCTCAAAGGTGGGCGTTACTTGGCGTGGGTTTCGAGGTAAGCCAAGGCGCTATCATAATCTGGTTCTTCGGTTTGTTCTTCAATCAGTTCGCGGTAAACAATCTTGCCTGCAGGATTGGCAATCCAGACGCTGCGAGCATTGGTGTTGTTATCGGCAACATACAGGCCCATCGCTTGGCCAAAGCTGCCGGCTTCGTCAGAGAGCAGTTGCATCTGCTTCACGCCTTCCGCCGCGCACCAGTTTTGCTGCTGCGCAATGGTGTTGGTGGAAATGGTGAAGAAGTTGATATCTGCAAAGCCATCAGCGGCTTGATTGAAGTTCTTGGTGGAGACGCTGCAAACGCGGGTATCGATATCTGGTACTACGCTGATCAGGCTGTAGTGGCCGGCCAGGTCGTGATTAGAGACGGTGTGGCCATCGGCGGCTTTGACAGTAAAAGCCGGCAAGTCATGGCCAATCATTGGGGGCTCGCCGTTTGTTTGCTGCGGCGCACCATGACGGGTGATTTTCAAAACAATCCCTCCTATTGAACGAATCGGCAGTCCAAACGACTGCGCTCATCTTCAGTTTAGCATAGAAAAGCCTGGGTGTGTTTCTTTGCGGCTAGCGCTTACGGGTTGCTACAATTGAAGTGAGCCTTTGCAAAGGAGGTGCAGCCATGGCTAAGGTGGTCGTTGTTTATTTATCGCAGTCGGGGTTTACTCAGAAATACGCGATGTGGATCGCGCGTGAGCTGCACTGCGAGGTGGTGGATAGTCAATTCGTCACCACGCCAGATTTGGTGCAAGCGCGCCTGGTGGTGTACGGGGCGCATGCCAAAAATTCTGGGGTGATGGGGTTTCGCCAGTTTTATGCTCGGTTTCAGCTGTCGTTGCCGCAGCAAATGATTGTGTTTGGTACCGGGATTCAGCCGGCATCGCAACTGGATTTGCCAGGGATTCGAGCGAGAACCTTTCGCAAATGCCAGCGCGAACCGCAGCTGTTTTACTTCAACGGTCAGGTCGATGAATCGGCACTGCCGCTGCGCTTAAAGTTGCCGTACCATTACCATCAGCGCAAGCTCACCGAAGCGCCGCCACAATGCGGGGTGCGCACGATTTTACCACTGCTGGAAGCGGTAGATCGGCTGGATGAAAAAGGGTTGCTGTGATCAGCCATTGATTTGTTTGGTTAAGGCTTCAATCTGGCGTTCCGTATCGTCAAGAAAGCTGATCATTTGCTTCAGTGGCGCCGTGGTACTGATGTCCACCCCGGCGACTTCGGCAGCTTCCAGTGGGGCCTTGGTGTCACCAAGGGCCAAGAAGCGTTGCCAATCAGCGATGGCGGCTTCGCCATCTTGAGCGAGGCGCAGGTAGGCGGCGGTGGAAATCACCATCGAGGCTGAATAGGTGTAGGAGTACAAGCCCATATAATAATGACTCTGGCGCATCCACGTCAGTTCCGGCATGCCATCGTCCAAATCAACGGCATCGCCCCAGAACTGGTGCAGGACGCCTTTTTTAATCGCGTTCAACTTAGCGGCGTCGAAGGACTCGCCGGCGTCAATCAAGGTGTAAACCTCGCGCTGGAAGGCCGCTTCCAGCAAGTGAGTGACGCAGTTGTGGAAGTAGGTATCGGAAAGCAGCCGGCTTAAGGCGTAGCGCTGCAGCCGCGGTTCCTGATTGTCGCTGAGCAAACTGTGGGTCAGTAGCAGTTCGTGGAACGTGCTAGGGGCTTCGCTGATATAAGTCGATTGTCCGCTGGCCAAAATGCTGTGCTGCTCGCCAGCCAGGGTCATTTGCCCGGTGTGGCCGAGTTCGTGCACCAAGGTGTACAGTGCCGGCAGTGTATCTGCCCAGCTCATTTCGACAAACGGATGCACGCGGTAAACACTGGCGGCAAACGCACCAGATTCCTTGCCCTGATTAGCCGCAAAATCGACCCAGCGCTCTGGGAAGGCCTGCATAATCCGATTTTGATAAGCCTGGCCCATGGGCGCAATCGCCTTGGCAATGGCAGCTGGTGCTTCCGCCAGGCTGATGGTAGGCGTGTAGGTCGGGTCCAAGTCAATCTGTAAATCGGTGTAGCCAATGTGATCGAGGCCCCAGAGCTGTTTGATGAGCGTGACGTAGCGCCGCATAATCGGGGCGAGGCCGTTCATCAGGCCGTCGATTTGGCGGTCGAACATCTCGCGGGTGACTTCCTGCGGCGCGAGTAAGTAATCGAAAACGGAGTCAAAACCGCGCATGGTCGCCAACGTCTTTTCCTTGGCCACTTGTGCATAGTAGCCAGCCGCCATCGTGTTTTGGTAGCGCGCAAGGGTGGCGCAGAACTGATGATACGCGGCGCGGCGCACTTTGGTGTTGGGATGTTTTTGGTATTCCTCTTCATATAGAACAAAGGAGAGCGGATACGTTTGCCCATCCACTTCGAAGCTGCCAAAGTCCATGTCACCAAAAATGGCTTGGCTGCGCATGGCATCCGGGGCGTTCAAGGCCGGATCGAGTTCGGCCAGCACCTGCTCAGCCGCCAGTGGCAAGGCATGATGCTTTTCGAGCAAAATGTGGCGGATGAAGGCGGCATGGTCGTCAGTGTCTGCCGCGGCCTTGAGTATTGCTTCCGGCTGGCCTTGCAGCTCGGTGGTGAAGAATTGCAGCTGGGCGTCGTTTTGCGCTAGCAGGCTTTCCACCCGATGCAGACGCGCATTGGCCTTGGGGTCGGTGGTGTCGGCAGATTGCGGCAGAAAGGCATAAGCGCTAATGTGATCGGCCAGCACTTGTAAGCTGGCGTAGTCGTCAAGCGCGTCGTCAATCACCGGCGCCTCGGTCAACCGACCCGAGTAAATGCGGATGAAGTCGGTGGTGAGGGCTTGCAGTTGCTTAATGGCACTTTCAAAATCAGTCTCGGTGGCAAAAATAGCGGTCAGGTCCCAAGTTAGTGCGGGATCAACGGCGCTGCGTGGTGGTAAGGCGGTAGGCATGGAATCACTCCTTCAATTCAGTTTGGCCTCAGTATAGCATGCAAGCTAATGGGATTATCAGCCGTGCGTTTTTTTCCGCAGTCATTTTTGGTAAACTAAGTGAAAACAAATAAGGAGGCCGCGTATGATTAACAATAATCAACTGGTGACTCGGTACTACAATCTCAAGGCCAAAAATAATGAGTTGTTCAAGGTCACAGAAGGTTATGTGGATGAACAGGTCAATGCGTTGTACGAGGAGCTTGACCAGCATTTCGTTGATCGGCTGGAAATCGATGTGCAGGTGGCCATGGATAAGGCCCAAAAGGCTGCGCCTGAGCTTGATCCGGCGGAATTAGAAGTGGCCGTGACCAACAACATCATGAAGCATCTCGATGATTTGGGGCTTTCGGTGTTGCCGCCGCGCTTAAGCGAGCCGAACACCATCGTCGCCCATTTGAACTTCTTCAACCACAGTCGGTACTACTAAAAACATCCCACCTGACTTTTTTAGTTAATGGTGGGATGTTTTTTCCTGCCGCGGATGCGGGCGGGGTGGCTCCGGGGCGCGGTCGGCCTGCTGTGGGGCCCGGGCCGAGCCAAGGTCTCGGCCCTCAATCTGGAGCCTCGACTCGCTGCGCTCGCCTTCGAGTCTCCAGATTGGCCCCGAAAAATAGGGTGAGCCTGCCAAAAGCGCAGTCTGCGATAATCCCTTTGTGGTTGTCAGATGAAATATCATAATTCATCTGATAATCATGGAGGGATTTTTGTATGCCTAGAGCCAAGTACTCGGCAACGGAGAAACTTGCGTTGTTAGAAGAATTCTGGCGGTCCAATCTGGCCAGAGCCACCTTTGCACGACAACATCGAATTGGCAAAACCCCGTTCACTTCATGGCTTGCACGCTATGAACGTGATGGTATCG
>NZ_BTTP01000013.1:0-74260 GCF_036246225.1 Lacticaseibacillus salsurivasis | reverse complement strand
GGGTGTTAGTCTGAGAGTGGGTCATGAAGATTCCTGCTTTCTTGTTTAGCTAGTACTAACAAGAATAGGTCTTCATGGCCTTTTTGGTCTAGTCGTCAGGGTGTTGCACTTGAATTGTAAACTGGGGACTTTAAAAGTCTTTGTATACCTATTCTTATTCACGTCAAAATACTTAAGATGGCCACCAATCGAACGCCAACCGGATGTCGCCTTAACGAAACTATTAGCAGTACTGCCAGGCGCCACGGCCCCTTTAGGCACCAACTTTACCCGGTATGCTTCTAAACGCAGGGAAAGACCACTTGTCCCAGCGTACGCGCCGTTGCGCGTCCAACCCAGCCATCCTTTGTTTTGAGCAAAACCTTGATAGTAAACATTGAAATATTTTCCAATCGCGCCAATACCAGAAATGGCAAAAGCCTCTTCGCGCAGTCCTAAACCAGAGGTTCCTGCAATCTGACCATCCGTCACCATTGGCATCCAGCCCTTATTCTGCACATGGGCCTGGTACTTGAGCCCACCGGTAAGCCCTTCGTCAAGAGGGCCAATCAACACTTTCATCGCTTCCATTTGGAGAGAACGGCCTGTGGTGCCGGCGATTGCACCAGCAGGCTTGATAGGCCCCCACCCGATATTCTTAGTGTGTGCCTGGTATGCCAAATCTGGCATGCTCAGCACCTTGAAATTAACAGAATCACTGGCCTTTGGGACGGCTTCGCCGTGCTTCACGAGCACAATCTGAATGGCCTCCATTCTCCAGCTCATGCCAATGCTTCCGGCTTTTTCGCCGTCATGGGCATAATCGGTCCACCCCACGTTTTGCGTGTGTACACGATAATACACCGAGTAGTCCTGAGCTAGGCTCCCCGTAAGATGAATCCGGATGGCCTCCATCTGAAGACTGCGACCGACCGTTCCAGAAGTGGCAGCATTACTGACTTCCTTTTGCCAGCCCACGTTATGTACATGTGCACTGTACGAAATGCCTCCGGTCATGCCAGCCGGCAGGTGCCCAACCGAAATTCGGATAGCCTCAAGGCGTAGGTTTTGTCCAGTCGTTCCTGACATCCTGCCGTTCAAAACCGTCGGCAACCAGCTTCTATTCTGCACCTGCGTCGTGTACCAAATCACCGGACTGGTTGTCCCTTCTGCTACACCTGAAGCAGGTGTGATTCCCGACTCCGTATTCGCCTCTGCTGGCCCCGAAATCTTTTCCTCAGATGTGGAACTAGCTGACGTCTTGGCCGTTGTCCTCACATTGTCACTACTCGCCGCAAAGGTCGTGTTGCCTGATACGCCGCCAACGAAGAACACGGTCGCCCAAAATAAGGTTAATACTTTGATTCGCATTGTCACAGTTCCCATACCTCAAATACTCCTATAGATTGCCATTTATATAGTCACATTTTACACTAATTCTCACATTAGCCAAAAATAAATAACGGAAATCATCGATTCCAGTGGTCTGAACATCATAAGAACGTTCACCTCCCCGTTTTCACGACTTCAAGCCAATCTTAGTCATTAGATCATCTCGCGACAAATTTGAAAAGTAACCTAACAATCAGGCGTTAGCAGTTAGAAACGAGGCCACATAAAGGCAGTTCAATTTCTACGCAGTACGCTGTTCACTCTCATCATTCACAATCTGAACCAGCCAATGACAGACACTGAACCCGTTGCCTAATTGCCTCAGCTGGGCGGCAATCTTACCACGTCCACCATGTAACCAATCCAAGGTTCGCCCATCGTGGCCATAACCGTGTTCAAAGAGTCTTGCTCGGGGTTGCCGTGTGGTGGCCCGCTGAGTCTTACATTCAGTAAAGAGATTTAGGGCAAAAATCAAAGCTAAAAACCTTTGATGCCGATGCCATGTCGTGGTTCATTAAAATTGGTTGACGCAAAAGAGCCTCGTGGTGAAAAACGCCATCAGTCTGGCTTTTGATACGTTTGCATATCTGACACAGTTTCCAGGCTTGTTCCCGACCCTATTGCATGGGCGCGTGGCGAGTCCATTAACATTGCGGCTCGGGCACAGAATATCATGCTGGGTGACTGGCGGGCATAAGTACTGATCCGGCCGGAAACGGGTTCAATTTCGCCATCACGGCTCACAAGAGCAATAAGGATTCAACAAGACAGCGCTGGTCTGGTTGAATCCGAAGCTTTAATCCAATTCCTGTTGGAACGCAAATTTTGATAAGCTAGATTGGCTTAGTCATATGTCTAAGTGACAATACAGGCTGATGCAGCCCACCCCAAAATTTCATTAGCATGGGACCCATCACATCATCAGAAACCTTATAAATGATGAAACCAGCCATGTCTCTCAGTATGTGAAGGGTCTTTAGGCGCTCTATGGGGAAAGTGTCACATGAATCATTATCCAGGCAACGATTTTAGAAACCATTGTCTTACCCGAACTACGAATGGATTTTGGGATGAAAAGCCCCTCAGCCGAGCACAATGAGAGCAACACCATTCAAAATCAATCAATCCTTTATTTAATTGCTAGTCTGAATCCTTCGGGTTGTGAGGAGGAGTAACTTATATAATTTTTGAGGCGTATATTACCACACCTTCTACAATAGGTCTCAACCAATATCCATATGGGAATACGCGTTCCAGAACTGTTTGACACTCTTAGTCTTAAGAAGTACTGCTAGAGGCTTTTCTATCGCAAGATATACCAGTACAGCGATGCCTAAGCTCAGTATATAAACTGCCAAAACTTTTATGTGTAGATTTGCTACCCCTGAAAACAGTGGAATTATATACCAGTGAACCAGATAGATGGTGAAGCTCACTTTCCCCATGATTGCGAAGGGGTTGAAACTCATTAGTCGACTGACTAAGCCATTGGGATTTAAAAGTAATAGTAAAATAAGAATTCCAAAAATAAGCGTACACAGTAGCGGATGCACCCAGCCAATGAAGAATGTCGCAAGTTGCGGATTAAAACGAAGCAAAAATACATTGCTGGTATAAAGTGGAAATAGGACAATGGCGACTGACGCTACATCGAACGCAATTCTTATCCACAATTTCTGAAACAAAATCAAGTGCGGTTTTAAAAAACGCCAAAAATAGGATGTCGCCATTCCGATTAAGAAGGGACCGAGTAACAAACTAGATGGCTGGCCATTATCTGTTAGTATCTTTGAGAAAATATCAATTCTCGGGTTGTAGACCGCTACAATGATCAAGAAAATGCCTGAAACCATGAGAAGCTTGGGCGAACTAGCCTTTATGTTAAAGATCTTCCTAATCACCCCAAAGAGTGCCGCAATTAGCATGCCTATTAATGGAGTCATCAAGTAAAGAATCATGATATTCTGCATGAACCAGATGTGCCCACTCACGTTCTTTAGCAGTAAGAAAGAGAATAAATCTCTCTTGGAACTAAAATACGTGCCAGGAAAAACTAGATTGACAGTCAGTACGATTGCCCAGTATGGGGGCATAATTCTCATAATTCGTTTGGCATAGTAGACAAGGACATCTTTAGGTGAGGTGAAACTAACTTCTAGTGGATGTCGAGAAAATGGCGCTGCGGCCATAAATCCAGATACCGCAAAAAAAATGGCATTCCCTACTCCGCCTTGATTGATCACATGGCAGTGAGACATGACAACAAAAATGATTGCCCACGCTTTTAGCGTATCAATTGACGCAACGCGCCCTTTTACGTGAGAGGCGGTGATTGCTACTTGTTCGGTTTTTATTCGATCCGTCAACTTTACCCCCCAAAAACCATGCTGTTCTGATTATACCCAAAGTGTCTATGAGCTCGCCGCCCACACTACACTACTCCTCCGAGAACTTACAATTACAAACAAAACGTTGAACATAGATAGCAGCGAAAATTTGATCATTGAGCAAGCAGAGGCCAATTAGTGCAATCCACTTCTTTTACTCATCTTTTTTGCCCACGTCCTCTGATGAAGGAACCAGATTAGCCTAGTGAGCTCCTTGCTACCATTCGGTTAGTTTTCGATTTCATTTTTTTCCAATTGTGTTCAGCGAGAATGAATCGTATTGAAGAATTTTATTTTTCAGCTTACTCATCGATGCCGGAAGGCTGGTTAGCTGTGCATTTCGAGTTGAGTAGAAGCTTTCTCCTATCGCAGAAACATTTTCATACTGCGTTGGCTGGTTTGTGAAAAGCGACGTGCCCAAAAAGTAATTCTTTACTTTACTAATTCCCAGCAAGTCTAGCACTGTCGGAGCAAGCGCTAGAGAGTTTCTTCCTTTCACATCAATAGTCTCCGGTTTGATTCCCGGGTAATAAATCATTAATGGTATCTTGGAGATGAAAGTGCCCTGCTGTGTATCGTCCATTGTGCCTGTGTAATCAGGCGATGGATAGCTCGCATGGTCAGTTGTAAAGATTAGAACAGTGTTCTTTCTCAGCTCACTCGCATTAAAATTACTTAGAAACTCACCAAAAACAGTATCGAGATTGTGAAACTTGTTTAGTACAGCGTTCTTACCATTCCCATAATGATTATCCTTAACGGACCATCCGTTATGCGTCTCCAAAGTATATGTCCCTAGGAAGAAACGTTTTCCTTGCTTGTTAAGATTACTAGCCTGATTAAACAGTAATTTCAGATTATCCTCATCACTAAGATAGGTAGTGCTCCCTGACCGAGACCAGGTTTTTTTCTCTCCCGATATGACTCGATTAAAGCCTAATGTTTTCAGATACGGGGTAAATTGTGCATGCAACGGTTCCGGATTAATGAACTCAGTATAGTAACCACGTTTTCGGAGAATTTGAGGCACTCCTATCAACGGCGTGTCCGTTCGCTCGGCGATTTGTTTAGCATTTTTGGTTCCCCAGTATCCCTCATCATATTGATACGAAGAAAAGAGCTGCCCGCGAACTCCCTTGTACGTTGGAGCAGTATGGTTAAAATAATTCACAAAATTATCGGTCTGAGTCGCAAATTTGGTCAGGTTTGGCATCAGTCCGGGATACTTAGCAGCAGTTTCATCAATGGTTTTGTGGCTTGTGCCTTCAGCAAAGATAACGATAACATTGGCGTGTTTTACGTCAATCTTGATTCCCCCAGAAACTGAAGATTTTTCGAATGAACGAATTATACTAGCTTTATGCCGTTCATTTTCTGCTATCTTTTGAGCTGTTTTTGCTGCCGCTCGATAGACACCATACTCGATCCAAGTTGCCTTGATTGCAGTGGTACGTTGCGTCATATGAACCGCTACACCAAATAAGCCCCCGAGCGCAATTATTGTAATCCGAAACTTTGGCGACGGGTAACGCAGAAAGTGAACCGGTAAAAATGAAACAATGACGACGAGTACAACAATAGTGATATACTTCGGCAGTGCCGGACCCAGGGCTTTGAGATTTTGAACGTTGTCCAGCATAATCTTTGTAACAAATGAACCCGAAAATAGATGAACCCACTCCTGTGAGACAATAAGTAATGTCAGTAACGAAGAAAGCACATAGCTGAAGTAACGTAAATGCTTGCCTAGAACCAGCACACCGCCATACACAAGGAATAATTCGCCCAGTTCAAGGACGGCATGCATAGGTGTGCCTGCAAATAAATTCGGTGTTACAACAAGCGCGATCGAAATGACAATTTTACATAGAGTGAGAATCGTACAGTATGGTGCAACGCGCACTTTAAACGCCGCTATCAAATTAAGAAACCTGTCCACTGGGATACCTCTTCGTCTAGATATTTATGAAATATTTTCATTCATGATGTTAACAGTATAATCCACCTCTTAGCAAAGCGGTAGCGTTGATTAGTTGGATGGGTAAAGCATTGAGGCCTGCTCACAGCTGCAGCTACTCGCTGTGAAGGCGACTTACTATAATGCGCGACATACCTCGAACAAAAAAGGCCCTATGATCTCTTGGTATTGATACTAATCAACACCTTTTGTCACAGAACCTTAAAGAATGAAGCCCGCTAAATATAGGAGGCTCCTACAAACAGTATACGACCCTGACTTATTCTGAGTATTGATTGCCCTCAGATATCGATGTTCCGCAATCGTCTACTTTTTAGCAATTTCAGCCATAAATTCGGACAATGCCTCTTGCCACGTCGGAATCTTAAACCCGGTCGCTTCAGTCTTGCTGAGGTCGAGCAGAGAATGCCGTGGGCGCCATGCCTTCTGAGGGTACTCTGCACTGGTGACAGGTAGGACCTCGGTATTGGTATCTGCAAGAATAGCGGTAGCAAACTCATACCAGTTGCAACTGTTCTCATTGGACAGGTGATAGATGCCATATTCAAGTTTCTGGTCAACCGCAAATACCATGAAGTTCGCTAGCGTCTTCGTCCAGGATGGCCGTCCAAACTGATCATTGACGACAGTAAGTTTATCATGCGTCTTCGCCAAGTTGAGCATGGTGTAAACAAAGTTATGTCCGTACTCACCAAACACCCATGAGGTACGGATAATGTAGTACTTAGGTGCATACTTCTGAATGGCGAGTTCACCTTCATACTTGGTCCGACCGTACTCATTCCGTGGCGCCGGCTCGTCATCGACGGTATACATCTCTTTTCGATCTCCGTCGAAGACATAGTCCGTGCTGATGTAGATGACCGTTGCATCGTACTGACCAGCTGCCTTCGCAATGTTTTCGGTTCCCGTCACGTTAACCAGTTGATTTACGGCTTTGCCTTCATCCTCGGCTTTATCAACTGCGGTGTATGCTGCACAGTGATAAACAATGTCCGGCCGGAAAGCTGCAAAGTACGCATCGACCGCGGCCGCATCTGTGATGTCTAGTTCCTTCGAATCGGTAGCGCGGTATGCGTAACCGCGAGCATCCAACAGGTGACGTAATTCAGTTCCTAGCTGCCCTTGCGCACCAGTAATTAAAATCTTCACTCTAATCTCCCTTTCTCGCACAAACGCGAAGCATTCAAGATGCTTCGCGTTTCATCATCGCTAGCAAAAGCGCTAGTCTATTGACCTTGCTTTGCATACTTGGCCTCGACTGCTGCCTTTTCTGCTTGCCACCACGCTTCATGCTCGGTGTACCATTGAATGGTATGCGCCAGCCCAGTTTCAAAGTCGGTAAACTTCGGTGCCCAACCCAGTTCCGTACGAAGCTTGGTTGAGTCGATAGCATAGCGTAAATCGTGACCAGGCCGATCCTTGACTTGCTCATAATCGTCAGGGGACTTGCCCATCTGCTTAAGAATCATCTCAAGCACCGTCTTGTTGTCCTGCTCCCCATCAGCACCAATCAAGTAGGTTTCTCCGATTTTTCCCTTCGTCAGAATGGTCCAAACTGCTCGAGAATGGTCTTCAGTGTGAATCCAATCGCGGACGTTCTTACCGGTTCCGTACAGCTTAGGTGTGATTCCACTCAGAATATTTGTAATTTGGCGTGGAATAAATTTTTCAATGTGTTGGTAGGGTCCGTAGTTGTTCGAGCAATTCGAAATCGTTGCCCGTACTTTGAAAGACCTCGTCCACCCATGAACCAACATGTCACTGGCTGCTTTTGTTGATGAGTAAGGACTCGAAGGGTTGTACCGACTTTCAGTCGTGAACTTCTCGCCGACACCATCGCCGTGGCCAGGCAGGTCTTCCCGCAATGGCAAATCGCCATAAACTTCATCCGTTGACACATGGTGAAAGCGAACGTCATATTTGCGGGCAGCTTCCAGCAAGGTGTACGTGCCAACCACGTTGCTGTGTAGAAAAGGACTCGGGTCCAGCAAAGAATTGTCGTTGTGACTTTCCGCAGCATAATGAACACAGGCGTCAACTTGACTCATCAGCTTATCTACAAGCGGCGCGTCACAGATGTCTCCAACCACAAGCTGAACACGGTCGCCCAAAATATCGGCAATATTATCTTTGTTGCCCGCGTACGTCAACTTATCCAAAACGATAATCTCAACATCAGGATGATTGTTGTAGACATAACGGACAAAGTTCGAGCCGATGAACCCGGCTCCGCCGGTAACCATAATTTTCATTGTTAGATCTCCCCGTAAACAAAATTGTTTTCGGCATCCTTCAATTGTGGATGCTTCGTATCCTTTTCGGACATAATTAGGTGCGTCAATGGCATCGGCCAGTCAATCCCAATATCCGGATCATCGAAGGCAATCCCGCGATCTGCCTGGGGTGCGTAAACACCTTCCACCTTGTAGCAGAAGTTAACGTTGGGAGTCAGGGTGATAAAGCCGTGCGCAAAACCCTTCGGAACGAACAGCTGACGGTGGTTGAACTCGCTCAAGATATAGCCTTCCCACTGGCCGTAGGTTGGCGAGCCCTTGCGGATGTCGACCAAGACGTCTTCAACCACCCCGGTTACAACACGGACCAGCTTGGTCTGCGCGTACGGCGCCATCTGATAATGCATACCACGCAGCACACCGGCTTCAGCCGAAAGACTCTGATTATCTTGATTGAAATCAGTTGTAATCCCAGCCTCTGCGAACTTGTCGCGCGTCCAGGTCTCAGTAAAGAAACCGCGATTGTCACCGAATACATCAGTTTCGACAATCTTTACATCCTGTAATTTTGTGGAGATAACTTTCAAACTCACAATGACGCCTCCTATTTTTCCTGTTGCGCAATCCGTTGAATATACTGACCATAGTCGTTCTTCTTCATGGGCTCACCCAGTTGGAACAACTGCTTTTTGTCAATGTACCCCATACGATACGCCACCTCTTCAATGCAAGCAATTCGGAGGTTCTGACGCTTCTGGACCGTCTCAATGAAAGCAGAGGCTTCATGAAGTGATTCATGAGTGCCAGTGTCGAGCCAAGCGTAACCGCGGCCAAGCAACTCGACATCCAATTCATTACGCTCTAAGTACACCTTGTTAACATCGGTGATTTCCAACTCACCCCGCGGTGATGGTTTCAAATTCTTTGCAATTTCGACGACCTGGTTGTCGTAGAAATACATCCCGGTAACTGCATAATTACTTTCGGGGTGAGCAGGTTTCTCCACGATTGACTTTACGTGGTGCGCCTCATCGAAGGCAACGACCCCAAACCGTTCTGGATCCGTGACCTGATAGCCAAACACGGTCGCACCTCGTTGTTTCTTTGCCGAGCGCTGGACCATTTCAGAAAGGCCACTCCCGTAATAGATGTTGTCCCCCAAGATCAGGCAGACAGAATCGTCGCCAATGAAATCCGCCCCCACGATGAAGGCTTCTGCTAGTCCGTTTGGCTTTTCTTGAATTTTATAGGTGATATTGATGCCAAGTTGCGATCCATCGCCTAGCAAATCCTCGAACCGACTAATATCGCGTGGAGTAGAAATTAACAAAATATCTTTAATCCCCGCCAACATCATGGTTGACAGCGGATAGTAGATCATTGGTTTATCGTAAACTGGTACCAGCTGCTTGGAAATAGTTTTCGTAATCGGATAAAGTCGCGTACCAGACCCACCCGCAAGGAGAATACCCTTCATTTGAAAAACCCCACTTTCAATTGCTTGTTAAGTTTCGTGAAACTTCCACTCTACACTGTATACACTATCATACGTCACTGCTTCAGACATTAAAGACTGTTTAAAAGTTGCGACTCCAGCAAGCTCGTTCAAGCCTTTTGGCGCAGCAAAACGCGTTTCACTCCAGCAATTAATCCCCGTTGTCCCTTTGTTTTGGCGAAAACGGCCAATAAGGCCAAAACTACAACAAGGCAGACCGTAATTCCGAACCCAACCACTGCAAATAAGCCACTTGGTACATAACCAATGAGGTTCAACAGGAGATGCTCAGCCATTAGCAACCCCCCAAAAGTAAGCAAATAGACCCAGTACTTCGCATAGAAACGCCGCATACTGACATGATATGCGCCTTGAAAAAGGATTAATGGATCCCACCATGAGTTAACCAGCAGATTCCCGATAATTGTTCCAAGCAGCACACCATCAATTCCCATTTTTGTGAAATAGACAAGCGCAAGGCTCAGAAAAAAGTTCGTGACCGCCTCAACAATTGACTTGATTCGATAACCCCAGAACAGGCCATATGCATTGACCATGTTCAATGCGGGCCGAAATTGACCAAGCACAAAATTGATGACAATAAAGAAAAGTGTCGATTCGGGCAACTGATAATGGTCACCTAACCAAAGACGGATAAACGGTGGAAAAAATGCAAACGACACCAAGCCTATAAAGAAAACGGATATCGCATTGTAATACGTAAACTGGTCAAACATGTCCAGCTGTTTCTGTGTGTTGTCCTTCTCTGTCACCCCTAGATTCCCAAAACTGGCAATGACGGAACTGAATACCTGTGTTAACAACCGCGTAATACTAGTCATAATTAAGGCATAATTCGAGTATAAACCCACCAACGTTAAGCCCAGAAACTTGGAAATTAAGATATTATCTGTGCCGGAGACTACGATTGCGCCAACTTTAGAGGAAATCGTCCCCACTACATTATGTTTAATTTCACTTAAAACTACAGGATCAACCTGTTCCTGTTTTGCGGTTTTAAGATAAGGATAGCGCTTGTGAGATCGAATCGTAATGGCCAGATTCGATAAAAAGTTACTGAGAATCATCACTACTAAGTATCCCACGTAACTGTTGAACAACAGCAGAAAAATAATTTGAAATATATACCGTCCAACCGAAAAAACGAACTGGTTCAAAGAGTCCACATAGCTCTTCTGATCTGCAATCAGAAGTGAACGATTGTATGTGAAAAAGTAGCTGACAACGGTGCTAAGAAGATAAAGAATAAAATAGAACCGTACGTGCGGAAATGATGTTCCTCCCTGAATGAACCATGGGACGAACAGCGATAGGATTAGTCCGGCTGCGAGTATGATCAAACCAATGGCATTGTAAACCTTTCGAAATAATGCCATAATGCCCGCAACCGCGTCCTCGTCCTTCTCGGCGAGCGGCTTGTAAAGAGCATAGCTGAACGCGGAGCCTATTCCCAATTCCGCAAACGACAAGAAGGTGATGAGGTTATTGAACAATCCGTTAGCGCCTAAGTATTTCGCTCCTAGAGTATGAACAAAAACGGTTTGAACCGCAAATTGGCCAATCATCATTACCAACTGCGTCGAAAATGCCGCCGATGCATTTCGGATGGAGGCTTTCCTTCTTGAAATCATTTCGTTCCTCCTTTTTTGCTATTGTAGCGGGGTAATTCTAACGGTATGAACTGATGAGACCGCTCAGCACACCGTGGGTTAGGGTAATGAAACGGCGAACTTTCTTTGGCTCGTAAAGAAGCATCAGGTAACGACGAGCAATTTGCCCCAAACAGTAAGCAGTCAATCCTTTTACATAGTGACCATACTTTCGAATTAGGTAGATACCATTTCTTGCTGTATAGAATTCTCGAAAAAGCACGTAGTTCGTCACTGCGATGCTTTTCCCGAAAAAGCGGCGTCGATTTGGCGAACCAATTTGATGAACGATTGTTGCTTCCGAAGTAGTTGCCGTGAGATAGCCGTTCGCAAGGAGGTTAAGATCAAAATCAAAGTCAACCCAGTCGATAAACCAGCGAGCGTTCAACCCTCCAACCTGATTAAAAGCAATAACCGACACTAAAATCCCACTAGAAATCGGTAGAGTTCCAGTCACCACAGGTGTCACTGAAAAATCAATCTTACGTTTGACAAAACGACCATCATTGACAGCAAGCGTTGAGTAGTCACCGCCCTCAGTCATCCGGTTAACACGCGGGCTAAGCATAGCTAAGCTCGGATATTTATTGTGTATTTTCCGCCATGCTGTGAGCATCAGCGAGAAAAAATCCGGTGCAACTGTCGAATCCTGGTCCAGGAAGAAAACGGCTTCCAGTTCCGGAAAAGATTCACAAAGTCGATGAACTCCTGCATTCTGTGCATATGCAATACCCGAGTTCCGATCAAGTTCCAGAACATAGTGATTGTACTTGAAGCTTGCCGGTATTTTGCGACCATTATTCACTAGCACGATTGAGGTCGTTTTCTGCTCAATTATGCCCACTATTTGCTCTAGATGGGCCAAATCTGGGTGGTACAAAACAATGACAACACCCCAAGACTCCATGCTATTTTTTCTTCCCTTCTTGTCCAAATCACGCGAGGTGGATGAGATACACCAAGCTACTTCTAAATGCCGGTCCCCACATCAATAGATGAGTGAACGAATTTGCAATGCAAACGATAATAATAACGAAAGTGACCAACGAAAACATCTTGTCCAATTTTATCTTTTCGCGATTTTCATAGAAAAGTGCAATTCCGATAACGGCAAAAAGGAACAACGATCTGGGAATTCGTGCATAGTCATCATCTAAAGAAAGCGTGGGTAACATCAACACCGCAAGCAACATTGCGCGGTATAGAGTCTGATAGGTCTGAAGCAGGCGCTCGTCTTGCGTTGTAGAGATGATCCTGTAGAGGAACCACACCAGAAAAAAGGCCATCAAAGTTGCCACAACCACGGCAACGTAGCGTACGAGAACACTACCATTCCCATACTGCGAGGCAATCTTTTGTGCGACACTTGCGCGACTGACGAACAGTGAAACAATCTTTGCAAGAACCTTCAGGAATGGTTTCACCCCAACCAGCTTCAGCCCGAGAATAATGATCAAGCTAGCAGAGACCAGCCCCATCGTGTAGCGATAAAGAACGCGGAAGGGAATTAGCCTCATCGGGATCAAGAGCAAAAAGATATAGCCCAGCGAGTGAAACTGAGCTCCCAGAAGAATCAGTCCAAACGCAACGATCAAATGGAAAGTTGATTTGTCAACTAGGAAGGAGACAGCCAACACCACAAATGAAACCATTATGAAATTTCGAATCTGCGTGGCATCGAGCAAAAAAACTGTAATCCCATAAATTCCAGCGAATAATGCTGTATTTTTTGTCAGCCGTCTGACCCCGACATACATTATCAGCACAGCCAGGAAACAGACCACACAGCGAAATGCCTGATAGTCAAACCCAAGCCTGCCAAAAAATATGTTAAGCCACGAATAGCCCTTTTCGAACTTCCAAGCTGCGGCAGGTTGGTGCTGTGTAATCATGTATTGCGTCTGATAGGATTGATAGTCCAGATTTCTTGTGGGACTAGTAATTGCAGCCAGATACCCTAACACGAGCATGCTGACTGCACCTACGGCTTGTCTTGCCTTCACAGAAATCTGAGAAGCAAAATCTATTAATTCGGAAGCAAAAAAGAGCAATGGTCCCACCCCCAATCTTGATTAATCGTTACGCGCAAATACCCTTCGCCTCGCTCGAGGGGGCAAAAACAAGAGGATTGTTAATTCAATATTGAGAAACTTCGAACTGATGAATAAGTGGTTTGTCTTCAGAAATCTGAAATTATGCAGTGGGTGCCATCCTTCAAAAAGATTGGCTACACCCCGCACCAGAGGAACCTGCTGACTCTTCAGTTGATTAGAATAACAGCTCAGCAACTGTTGGGCCTGCCGCGATCCGGAATGGACTATTCTACTCTCGGCCAAGTGCAAAAACTTACGCAGTCTCACACCGAAATCAAGGTGACCCGGAGCTCCCAGCACGTTTGTGCCGTGTTGCCGGTATGATACCAACTCCTGATCAACGAAAATCACTTTTCCAAGAGCACTGGCAACCAGTGCGGCCCACCAATCGTGCATATGTAACGCTTCGATATCAAGACTGGCCAACGGCGCAATCAACTGATTCCGCAGACTCCGATTAAACATAACTGTACATCCCGTGACGGTATTAATGAGCAACAAGTCTTTTAGCTGAGTCTTATAGATTGGTTGCCGACCGGTCCGAGGAATGCGGTTACCTGCCCCATCGATTTCATCGTAACGTGAGTAGACCAGAGTCGGTGTTGCTGAAGGCTCACTGGCCAGCGTCCGCAGCAGGGTCGTCAGTTTGTTCGCGTGCCACACGTCATCCTGATCACTAAATGCATAATAATCTCCTTCAACTTTAGTTAGTAGACTCAAAAAGGCCTGTTTGATGCCCTGATGACCATCCCCAGGAATCAACTTTATCCGTCGGTCTCTCGCTTGGTACCTCTGGATGAGCTTGATGGTGCCATCAGTCGAACCGTCATCGTGTACCACCAACTCCCAGTTCTGATAGTCCTGGTCAATAAAGGAGTCTAATTGCGAGGCTAAAAACTTTTCACCGTTATATGTGGACATACAAATCACAATCTTTGATTCTTGCAAAATCTATTCCTCCTATAACGTATTAGCGATGACCCGATAACGAATCTGTAGTGTCTGTCTGAGATTTGAGGCTCGGATTCTCGGATCAAAAATCAACCTGAGCCTTGCAGGTAAGTTCTGCCGATACTCTGCTAAGACGGTCAGAAAACTGCGTTGCGCTGGTGAAAGTAAGGCATCATACCCAATCAGAATTTCTTTTGCGCGGTTCGAAAATGGATTTGGATACTTATTCGCCTTATATCTGCGATAGCGATCTAGCAAAGTAGGCGTTTTAATTTTTTGAACGGAATTCGACTTTCCAAAACCTGTCGCGGCCGATTCATGCCGTCGATACTTCATGTGTGGGGTAGAATCGTAAATTACCGTTCCAAAAAACTGGGCAATATTAATCACGTAGGCATCATGAACTGTATTGTTGATCGGCACATGTCGCCGAATGAGAGCCATCAAGCCTCGATTAAACACCATGGTCGTACCCATCCACTTCGAATCAAAATAACACTCCGGTAACTTTGTGGTTGGTATCATGTCACGTGGGTACTTATCACCAAGC
The DNA here is from genome assembly GCF_036246225.1 of Lacticaseibacillus salsurivasis. Classification (NCBI taxonomy): domain Bacteria; kingdom Bacillati; phylum Bacillota; class Bacilli; order Lactobacillales; family Lactobacillaceae; genus Lacticaseibacillus; species Lacticaseibacillus salsurivasis. The sequence goes on along the minus strand of NZ_BTTP01000013.1, from coordinate 59,528 downwards.
GGGCGACCTTCTGCATCAGCAAAAGTCACATTGCTATGATAAAGCGCTGGCTGATTATTCATATCTGCCAGCCGATTGACTGCAATAATCAGCTTGTCAGAATCGTAAAGATCGTCCTGATCAGCAAAGGCATAGTAGTCGCTGTCGTCATCGGCGGGCACATTCTTCAACAACGTCATAAAACTATCACGCCAACCAACATTTTGACCGAAGTCCACCTTGATGTCATGGTCGTATTGATACTCTTTTAACAGTTGCGGGGTCCGATCTGTCGATCCATCATCTCGAATCACCAGGCGCACCGTCACCTGCTGTTGCCGCATTAATGTATCTAGTAGCGGCAAAAGATACTCCTCACCGTTATACGTTGATAGTAGAACTTTCACTGTTGGCAGTGTCAATATAATAACTCCTTAATTATCGGAAACGAGATAGGCCTTACCACGATAGGCTAAATACGGCGTTTCAGTGTCAATCAGCACCGTGTGATGCTTTGCAAGTTGCTCGCTCACGGGCGGCATCTTCATATAATCGTGAAAGACCAAGCTCAGATACTCATCGTATCCTTGCATTACTGGCATCTGAGTATCCTCGAACGCCATCCACTTCACGCCGGCAAACCACTGGGGGTTGAAGGGCCGAAACAATCCTTTGAGTCCGCTGGCAAGTTCTACCAGCTCTTTCCCGTCTGATTTCGCGGCAATCATGCGACGTTCGGCAGCTTGCCATACCCTGTACCTGGCTTTCGATGAACGTACCACTGCGAGCGGAAACGCGGTAAGTACCCTCAAGAGCTTACCCTGATGATCTGGCAACCGCTGATTGATAAAGATTGAGAACAGAATTGCATTTAGCCGCTGCTTGAACCGCCCTGTTGGCGTAGCGGCCAAATTGTCAATTGGAATAATATCGATTGCGATGCCCTGGTTGACGTCTTCTTGCTGGGTACGAAAGTTGATAAAGGTGGTTTGACTATCATTCACTGTCATTGCAGCGTGATGGTAGTTGTGAGTTGAATCGGACCTGCAGATTTGATACTTCGGGTCAGTAGAATATTCCGACCAATTTTTATAAAGTCGCTCATAGTCCGCTCTAAGCATAAAAATATCGACATCATCATCCCAAGGAATGAAACCATGATGTCGAATTGCCCCAATGCAGGTGCCTCCGCACATGAAGTAGGTTAGTCCATTCGCATCACACAGCCCAGCCACATACTTCAGGATTTCAAGCTCCTTTAATTGTAGGGCTCTCATCTGTTCAGGAGTGGCCTTAGATAAATCTGCAATCTTAACCAATTAGAGAAACACCTCTCTATGCATCAAACAATTAGCCTTCCAACGAAACCACACCCACAACGTCGACGTCGATACTCTTAAAAGTATCAGCCATTGCATCAGCATCAGGCGTTTTACTGTGATTGCGTCTAACAACGATTAATGCTGCGCCGACCGACAAGCTCAGCGCTGTTCCAACACTACCTTCATCCATTGCCGGGCCATCAAAAAGGACTAAATCGAACTCTGAATCCAATAGCTCCAGCAGTCTTGGAAAACGACTAATCTGATCTCCGGTCAAAGCTTGTCCATCTACTGTACCAAAAGGAAGGAACTGTAAGCCTTCCACATTGGTAGTTTGGAAAGCCGAAGTGGTACTTGCCGCTTCGATTGGTACTGCAAGTAGGTCCGCCAAGCCCTCGCCCGTAGCGACGTCGAAATAATTCTCAGTTTCGAACGGGTTTGCCTGGACGAGTGCAACCTTAGACCCTGAATGAGCATACTCAATTGCAAGACTAACAGCGACAGAGGTTTTACCGTCCAGCTGGGATGGTGAAACAACGATAAAGGCATTGCAATTTGTTGTACGCTGGATGGCTTGTAACTTCGCAGCAAGCGACGCCATTGACTGGCTACCAACGAGTTGATCCACGCGATATTTCTTGGGCAATTGACTCCCTTTTGACATGCTATACCATACCTTTCCGATTAAAGAACTTGAATTGTTCGTAAGCCAAACTTCTTTTCCAAATATTTGGAATCCCGGATAACATGTCGTGAATATTCAAGGGCGAAGACTGTCAGTAACGCAATCGCCCCCCCAAGCACGACACCTGCAATTAGGTACTTAATCTGCCTACGACCAGTTGAAGTCTTTGAAACGGGAAGATTTCCCTTCACGATTGCAACCTTCGAGATTGATAGATAATGTGGCGCAATTTCTTGAAACTCTGACATAACCATATTTAATGCTGCAACCGCGTTATTTTCATTGGTATAGTCCATCTCAAGCCCCAACAAAAGAGAATTGGGACTGTTCGTAACAGAAAGTCCTGCCAGCAAATCGCCGGCGGACATGTTAACGGACTCCTTTGCCAGCTTCTCCGAAACTGAGGAAAGCACCTCGGTACTTTTAATCAGGTCTTGACTCGTCGCGACCAATTGATTGGCGTAGGCATTTTGAGTAGAAGTATCATCACCTAAACTTCTTTTAGGCTTTATCACAATTTGCCCTTGGACCTGATAAACTGGCGAAGTGCGCGGAACCGCGACTAGCCCAATCACTCCTGCCACAGCAACGGTAATAAGTATGATGAGCCACAACCGCCGACCGATGATTCTAAAAACGTCACTCAAACTAATCTCTTGCATGAAAGTCCTCCATCTCATTGCAACTCGTCACAACATTACGCAAGATGCACAATGTTGTTCTCAGTAATAATTTCGTTCAACTTCTTCACACTCGGCTCCTCATCTTCGTCAACCCCGGCTGAGGACACCTTGTCAAATAGAATCTTGATTGTTTGCAGCAAAATCTTGAAATCCAGCGTCAGACCATAGCACTTGATATACAACAAATCAAACTTCAACTTGCTACGATAGTCCGAAGCATACTTACCGTATACCTGCGCATAACCGGTAATGCCAGCACGAACATTGTGACGCAAGTAGTAGTGCGGCTCCTCACGGTTAAACTGATCGACAAAAACCGGTCGTTCTGGCCTTGGACCAACAATTGACATATCTCCCTTAAGAACATTGAAAATTTGTGGGAGCTCATCGAGTCTAAGTTTTCTTAGATATTTACCGACAGGCGTGATTCTGGCGTCATTGGCTTGCGCCAACATGGGACCAGATTTTGCTTCTGCATCCGCCCGCATGGTCCTGAACTTGTAAATCTGAAACTCACGTTGATTTAGCGTGATGCGAGTTTGCTTATAGATGATTGGCCCTGGTGAGGTCAGCTTTACCAAAATTGCGGTAATCAGCATAAAAGGCGACGCGACGATGAACATCAGCAGCGCCGCAATCAAGTCAAAAAGGCGTTTCACTAACGCGTCTTCGGCCGAGATTCGAAAATCGCGGATTCCCATGACACTTTCGTCTTCGAAGTTCATTAGGTTTGGCCGTAACATTAGCAGGTTGTCAAAGTTTGATGGAAGCATCAGATGCTTATTGTGCTTGATCACAACGTCGACAATTGCTCGCCGAGCATCATCAGGAATGCTGTCGGTGATGTAAAAAATATCCACTTCATCAATCACTCGAAGCACATTTTCCAAGTAATGAGCCGTAATCACATGTGTGACACGATGTTTGTTGTTTTTTGATGAGGAGAAATTCTGAATGACAGCAGGTAATTCGTCCTCAAGTGAGACAACAGCCACAGAGTTATCTGGTGTAAGCAAAATATATAGGTAGTAAACAACCGTACGCCAGACGGACAGAATGAGGACACTGATTACTAGGGACAGCAACAATACTGAGCGTGGAAAGGCAAAGAGCCGACCCATAAAAGTAATGACCATCAAACCAAGAATCGTCAGGAATTGGCCCAAAAAAGTCAGGAAAACAACATCGCTAATTCTCCGGTTGTAATAGACGTAAACCCCAAGAAGATAGTTGACAAGTAGGAACACTAGCGACAGATAGATTGCTGAATGCTCGTAGGTATAAAAGTTCACTTGCGGAATCGTAATTCCAAACCGAAAATAATACGATAATAGGATACTCAGATGAAAAAGAGCAAGGTCGATGATGATGGTCGATAACCTTTTAACCCCACTCCACTGTTCCCTCGCCTGCATGGCCAAACCCTCTCCAGATTGTTTAAATTGTCTTAAGGACAAACATATCAATGAGAAGTATACCATATGGCCGTTTCTGCCCGCAGTACCTTAACAAAATTTAAGGGAATCTCGCGGCTTCTCGGCTCTAGCGAATTTGGTCTGACACATCTCCAGTTTTGCAACCCTCATTCATCTTTGTGTCCCTCCAGAGAGGCGCGGAATAATTGCTGCAACTTTGGGGGCAAGAGAATTCGGTAACAAACCGACTAGAATTCAAATAGCAAAAATAGGAGATCACTCTAGTCAAGCCACAAAATCCGGGCTATAGTTAATTTTATTAGCTATGATTTCAATTTATGGAGGAAGTTCGATCTGATGTCTAAACTCAAACAATCATGGAGGACTCGGCTATTGCCCGCGTTTGTCCTCATTGCACTTTTAATCAGTTTCGTACTCTTCCAACAAGCTTTTGGTGCCGATGGATTGCTCAATGCTCGCCTCCTAAATTCACCATCTCTGCTTAAGTGGCTAGTGTTGTGGGGTATCAAGCTGGGGCTAGTCATCACAACGGACATGCTCGTCCTCGTACTATTCGTCCAGTTGGGCCACTCTGGCGGTCACCTTCGCCATCTTTTTCATGGCTGGTCACTGTGGATCATCTTAGGCTTTACTCTAACAAGCTATCTCAGCACTCAAGTGGGATCCGTCGGAATGCCTCAACTTATTAGTGCCCTTTTCCCAGTGGTTCGCAACAGTTTTTCGTTCTTGACTGGCGCAATCCTGTTTGGGATGCTTGCTCCGTACATAACGGTTACACGTCACGAACGCAATTGGTGGCTTGCCATGATATTGATTCTGGCCTTGCCGATGTTTGGCCAGGATATCTGGGCAGTTGGCAATGGTTTTGGTTTGAGTGCTGCCATTTTGTTCGGGATTGTCGCATCGCTGCCAGTACACCAATCCAAACGCAATGCGATATTCCACGCAATTCTGTTGGCAGGAATAGGATTCCTTTCGATTCCCGTCCTGGCAGCTTTCTCTCACTGGGGGACGCCAGAAAATTTGTCAGCTGCTGGCCAAATGGTCGGTCTGCTTTCAGTATTCACTCTAATCCCTGCGCGTTTGCTTTTGAATGCGCTGCAGATTGACAAGCCTATTGAAGCAACTTCATTCCAAAACGTGTTTTGTGTGGCTGGCTTTGGCCTAATTTTAGTGACGGCTGCTTCACCTTACAAACTGCTAATCCCAATGATTCAAAACATAGTAGTTGGTGCAATCTCAAGGTCTCATGGACTTTGGCTAATTGTTAGCACGCTCACTTTGGTGGTGCTGGCACTTATTGTCAGCTTCGCTTTGTCCATGTTTTTTTTGCATAGCAAGATGTGGCAACTAGGAAACAAAATTTTTGGCGATATGCAGGTAACAGATTTTCTCAAACTCCCCCCAAGAGAGGTCAGGTCCCGCTTACGGCAATATTGGCATTACGTGTGGCCAACCTGCTTAGCTTTCACCACCTTCTATACGATTCAGTTGATAAGCACCCTTGTCAGTTATCCAACCCTCAAACAGAACGGACTTCACCAGATTCTCGCTTCGATTATCCCAACACTAATTTTCAAACGATTTTCCTCAATGGTGCTAGGCGCAATTCTGTTGATGTGTCTTTTTTGGATTGTAAGAGGACTAACGACTAGCTTTTGGCTCGCCTATGGTAGTGTAACCACGCTTGCACTTGCTTGGTGCGTTGCGAATGCTATCAAAGTCGGGCCAGAAGCGAGGCCATTTTACCGGCGGATCTATACGAAATCACTGCCGCCGGAAACTTATTGGGCATGGTTTCGCCACTCGTGCTGTTTCTTGCAGTGATTGGAATCATTCTGCTCTTCATCGGGTGTATCATGGCAGCACGGCATTTCCGACCGGGGAAGATTGCTTGGCCCGTTAGGTTAACTCAGACCATTCTTGCGGCAGGCTTTTTGGCTAGCTTTTTAAGTTTCAATCAGCCTCAAGCAATCAGTAAAACAATTGCGCTCAATTTCGGAGTCACAATGAGCAACGCTAACGAGTTATGGATGGCACAAGCGAATGGCCCCTTCATCGAATTTGCACGAAGTCTTGACGTCACAGTGATGACTGAACCCAGTGGTTACTCGAAAACAAACATAGACCACTTAGTTAAAAAATATTCAAAGGTCGCCAAAGAAATCAATAAAACACGGTCTAATCAGATTGATCAGACCACTGTCGTTTTCAACCTTAGTGAGTCCTTCTCTGATCCCGCTCGGGTGCCTAACCTGACGATGAACGAAAATCCGATGCCGGTAATTCATGCCTTGAAGCAACAAACCACTTCCGGCCTCATGATGAGCTATGGATATGGTGGTGGTACTGCCAATATGGAGTGGGAGACGCTCACGGGGATGTCTTTGGGCAACTTAGATAAGACCTTGACGACGCCATACAACCAAACCGTCAGTCGTCAAAAAGAAGGCGCTGCGGTAACGACGCAGTTCCCGTACTCTGCCGCGATTCACCCTTATCTTGCAAGCTTTTACAATCGAGCAGCTGTATACAAGAAGTTTGGTTTTAACAAGTTCGAGAATCTGGACAATACCGCCTATCCCATCAGGTATCAAAAACGCCTGGGAAAGAGTCCCTATCTCTCTGATGAAACTGCGTATAAAAACGCTGTTGCACAAATAAAGTCACATAAAGGCAGCCAATTTATCAACCTCGTTACTATGCAAAACCACATGCCTTATACTGCCAACGAGTATGGCAACTCACCCTACAGTATGAGTGGGACTGCCATCAAGGACAGTGCCACCAAAGCAGCATTTCAAACTTACGCTCAAGGGCTGAAATACTCTGATGAAGCTGTTTCTGATTTTGTAAAGCAGATTGACAAAATCCAAAAACCTATCATCTGGGTTTTTTACGGCGATCATTTGGCGGCACTCTATAATGGCGTCGACACTATCGCCAAGTATGCTGTTCAACTTCATCAAACCGACTATTTTATTTACGCCAACAAGTATGCTCGCCAACACGGAGCCAAGACCAAGCTGACAAACACGAAACAGGTTGGGTCCTCGGACTTTATCGCACTCGCCTACGCACAGGCGAATGCTAAGGTCAATCCATTCGTTGCCTTATTGACGAAGGTTCAACAAGACCTACCAACAATATGGACCCGTAGTGAAAGCACTTCAGATATCACTGATGGCATGAGCTTTGTCACTAGCAATGGCCAACAGGTCAACTACGATACCCTAACTGTTAAACAAAAAAAACTGCTTCATGATTACCAACTACTTCAATATGATATTGTTGCCGGAAAACAGTATTCACTGGCAGCAGGCTTCCAGTCAAAGTAGAAAAAACTCACGCTTCTCGTTCCTGGTGACAATAGTGCGTTAAATGCACTACTCCAGCCATTTTTGAATGAGAAGGTGAGTTTTTTACTATTATTTTGTTTCGCCCCTGCTCCTCAAAGCTGGGTCGCGACCTGCCTCGAACACTTTACCCCAATGCCACCGCATACTTCATCACATTATACCCCGCCATTAGACTCGACTTGCTGACCCACATCTGACCCAGAATAGGATCTGAGACGTGGAACGCGGTTGAATTGTAACCGTCGATAACGACAACATGCAGATTACTGATTCCAGTCCCCCAAGCGTAATGCTTTATCCGAGGCGCCTGAAACTTATAGGTTGTCCAGACAACCACTGGTTTCCTCGCAGAAATCTCGTTGATAAAGCCATCGGCATTCGTACCGCTGATGTTTGTCGTTTTCACAAAACGACTGATCCATGGGACAAAGGCCTTCGGAAAAATGGATTGTAGCACGCCCGACCGATCAACGTAGAATGGTGAGGTCACAAACCCGTTGTTAGGATTGGTATCCTTAGCGTAAGGCATCGTTTTAAGGAATGCTGTCAGATTATACTGCTTGGCCAGCCCCTTCCAGTGCAGTATTTCAAGTGCGCTCGCGCCTTCACAACCTTCTGGAGCACCGTTAGCATTCTGGCTAATGAAAGGCACACCTAGGACCAGGCTAGTTTGCTTGATGAATGCATTCTTTGTGCTCCCAGGCGCGGTGGCTAACTTCGGCACTAATTGCACACGCAGGGCCTCTAGCCGCAGGCTGGCGCCTTCTGTTCCTGCATTCCCACCGTTCTTAGCCCAGCCCATCCAGCCACGGTTCTGAACATAGGCCTGATAATAAACATCAAAATAATGCGCCATCTGCCCAGTCAGTTTCACGTTGAAAGATTCCATCCGCAGATTTTGACCAACCGTCCCTGCTGTTCCCGCGTTGGCGACTTGCCTCATCCACCCGCGATTTTGGACCTGAGTTTGATAAACGATACTGCCACTCAGATTAGCCGTTGGGTGGCTTAGGCTCATTCGCACAGCCTCTGCCCGAAGTGCCCGGTTAATCGTCCCTGCAGTGGCCCCGTTTTCCTGGGTGACACCCCAGCCTATATTCTGTGAGTGCACAACGTATCGGACGTCTGGCTTTATCAGAGCTGGAAAGTCAGTCGCTCCTGCATCGCTCGGTGCGGGGGCACCCTTTTTAACCAGTTGAACCTCAATTGCTTCGATACGCCAGTTCATACCAACACTGCCTGCAACTCCACCGTCCTTGGTCCAAGCGGTCCAACCAATGTTCTGTGAATGAACCCGGTAAAAAACATCGTAGGTCGTCGCAAGGTCGCCAGTCAGGTGGATCTTGATGGCTTCCATCTGTAGGGACCGCTGAACTGTCCCTGCCGTTGCCGCGTTCGAAACCTCAGCCTGCCACCCAATATTATGCACATGGGCCGAGTAAGCAATTCCCCCAGTCATACCAGCTGGTAACTTGCCGACGGAGAGGCGGATTGCCTCCATCCGTAGGTTTTGCCCAGTGGTGCCAGAAACAGCACCATCTACAACAGTGGACAACCAACCTTTGTTCTGTATCTGAGTCGTGTACCGAACTGTCGGAACTGTTTCAGTATCAGCATGAATCACGCTAGGCTTGGCCTCGAACAGCATCGTCGCCGCAAATAAAAGGACCCAAATCCTCTTCATCATGTATCCCCATCCTCCCTATAACCGCACCAGTTCAGGTTGTGGCATGAACCTCGCCATCGTACTGGCGACATTCCCAGCAATTAAGGCCAGTGAATCTAGTGTCAGAATACCACAAAACGCAAAATTTTCACCTGGGTGTGGGAATTCAAGATCATTTTTCCTCCTGAATATCTTGGCACAATCACTAGAATGTTCGAGTATCCAGCGAACACCGATTTGCCGCAAACAAGATTGCTTTGATTAATTTCAGATGCAATGTTCGGGATTTGCTACCTTGCTGCACCCGCAAGCTGGCAATGCTTGGTTGCTAAAAATAACATTCTTGAAAATTAGTTTATATAGTTAATCACTCAATTATTACAAATATTACAGTTCAATCCAAATAAATACGACTCATTGAAATAACACGATTCTTTCACTAGAATAAGGCTATCGCATCAATGGCCTAGGAGGACAAAATGGCATATTCAAAAAAATCTCTGATTATCAACACCATCACCTGGGGAGGACTTGGTCTATTGACGTTAATGGCTGCTCCGGTGCCAACCTCAACAGTGCAGGCTGCGAGTTCGGCCACCGATACCACTTCACCAATTACGAACCTTAAAACAATAGACTTCCACGAGACCAATCATCACAGCCAGGCCAGTATCGAGCAAGGCACCCTAGGCGATCAAGGCCAGCATACCTTCACTTCAAGCGATATCAACGAAACTGGGTCGACCTCCAGCACCCACTATCTGCGCATGCCCTATACAATTACGGCCAACCAGGCCAGTGCTTGGTTGGCATTCGCCAAAGCGGAGGCTGCAGAAGATTACAAAAAAACAGGACGGAGTCAGCAAATCATTCAGGTTGCTGACACGGTCACGAGCTTCACTATTGGCCAGGCCGGGTTCCCGAGAGTGGATACGATTGACGTAGCTTCTTATCAAAAAGGAATGACGCAAGCCAACTACAACACCCTCAAACAGCTTGGGGTCAAGGCGGTCATTGTGAAAGCCTCTGAAGGCAATTCCTACTCCAATCCATATGCTGCGACACAACTCAAGTATGCGAAAAACGCGGGATTGAAGGTTGCAACCTACCACTATGTTCACTTTGCGACTAAAACTGCAGCGGTTGCTGAGGCCAACTATTATGCCGCCGCCTTAACGAGCAACGGAGTGGACAAGTCGGCCCCAGTTGTCGCTGACCTAGAAGACTCTGATGTGGGCGGTAATGTCGCTACCAATTTGACCGCCTTCTGGAGCACACTGAAAGCTAAGGGCTACACGAATCAGGTCCTCTACACCGGGAAGAACTATAGCTGGTCAAACCAAGCTATCGGCACCGTTGGCAAGGCACGAACTTGGGTGGCACAGTATCCATACACACCAAGCGCTTCTAACCTTTGGAACCCCGATTATGGCGCTTGGCAGTTTTCTTCGGTGGCAAGAATCCCGGGTTACAACTCAAGTGTGGATGTTTCAATTGATTACTTAAACTTATTTTCGAAGACGATTGTTTACGATAAGGTTATCGCGAAAGAAGCAGTCAATCTTGGCGGTAGGATTGATCAGTCGGCCCGCCAGGATGGGTTCTACTCTGCGCCTTACTACACCGATAGCATGACCATCACGCCGAACACGAACGCTACCGCCTTCGATGGACAGACGGTACAAATCCTCAGCAAAGCAACGACAACGCGGAGTAGCGCGGCCGGCAACACCTTCTACCAAGTCCGACTGGTCGACGGACGGACTTTCTGGACTGACACCCGTGCGGTGAAAGTAGTGCCCTTTTTCACCCCTACCAATCCTGTTAAGACGAACTATCTCGCCAAGATTGTACAAACAAACCGCAGCGACGGCCTGTACCCAGATGGTCCTTATAACACAAAGCTATCCAACATCTACCCCAATACCAATGCCCCAAAGTTTGCTGGCGATATTGTCACAGTTAGTGCTGAGGCGACAATCCCAAATGGCACTTTTTGTGAGATAACCCTTCCTGATGGCAGAGTCGAATGGCTTGATAAACGTGGCTTAACCACAGACTTCTACGACAAAGTCACCAGTACCACCAAGCTTGATTGTGTTGGCGTGATTGACCAAACTGGCCGCCAGGACGGGCTATACTCAGCGCCTTGGTTTACCGATGCGCTAACCATCACGGAAAATCACAACGCAAAACTGTTCAACGGGCAAGTCGTGACCGTGTTAACCGAGAAGACAACGTCACGGAATAGTGCACTCGGCAATCACTTCTATGAGATACAGTTGCCAAATGGTAACAGGCATTGGATTGACAGCCGTGGCATCAAGCTACTGAACCTGAACACAGTGACTGCTACTAGGTCCCTATCATGGGTTGGCCGGATTAATCAGTCTGGCCGGCAGGACGGATTGTACTCTGCACCATGGTACACCGATGCCTTAACGGTCACGGAAAACCATAATGCCAAACTGTTTGATCAACAACTGGTTGAAATCACGGCTGAAAAAACGACGAACCGCTCTGCCGCCGCAGGTAACCTCTTTTACCAAATCACCTTGGCTAATGGCCGCAGTTTGTGGATTGATGCTCGTGGTGTCACGCTGATACCTCTTGACGCTGTCAGAGACCAGGTCCAGGTGAGCTACACCGCCGTCATTAATCAAAACTCTCGCAAGGATGGCCTGTACGCACACCCTTACAAGAGCAATCTTGACAGTCTAACGCCTAACACCCTAGCAACAGCCTTCAACGGCAGAGGCGTCACTGTCCTCGAAGAAGGAACTACCAGTCAAGGCACTTACGCAAAGGTTAAGCTGCCAGACGGGACCACCAAGTGGATTGACAAGCTTGCGCTGAAACCCATCAGTTATGACACTATCGTGAGTGAGAAGTCCCTGTCTCTAAGTGGAACCATTAACCAAGCTGGCCGAAGTGATGGTTTGTACTCTGCCCCGTATTACACCGATGCGATGTCAGTACTGCCAAACACTAACGCCCTTCAGTTCAACAAGCAAAGCATCAAAATACTCAAAGAAGTCACAACGACTAGGTCCGCAGCGACGGGTAACCATTTCTATTTAATTCAGCTCAGCAATGGCCGCCAGCTTTGGATTGATGCTCGTGGGGTAAAACTCAATCGCTAGATAATCAAAATTTTCACACATCAAGTCAACTCCCCCAGTCGCAGTATCGCGACTGGGGGAGTTTCACTCTGACCCATTTTTGACTTAATCGTCCAGCATTCGAGTCACCTCAAGACTTGAAACGCACTGATGCCAATCACACTCGGCTCACAATAAGCAGCAATGAGCCGGGTCATCTGAAAATCACGAACTTACTAAACACATAATTCGCTGCCACAATCGCGAACTGAGTCAAAATCTTGGCGACTGTTTCATTCATCCCCATCGCCTGAATAAACAGCAACATAAACCCATAATCAATCCCCAGGCTGGCCACTCGGGCGATGATGAACTTACTGAATTCCCACACCAACGCGCTCAGATTCTCGGTATGCGAGTTAAACACCCAAAGTTTGTTCGTCACAAAGGCAAATAGCACTGACAGTAGCCAAGCCAAAAAGTTGGCGAGCTGCCACGAAAGCCCGCCATGTGTGGCAACGGCAAAGACAACAATATTCACTAAGGTGGTGAGCGCACCAAAAAAGACATACGTAAAAACATCCCAAAGCTTGCGCGCTTCAAGCCAGTTTTTCCCTTTAATAAACAGCTTTTTCATCTTTCCTCAGTCCACTCCGCCACTGCAAAGATTATTTCTTCTGCTGATCGATTTCATGCGTCTTCTTTTCTTCAACAAAGTATAGCGGCCGGTTTTTCACTTCCATAAAGACCCGTGCCAGATACTCTCCTAGAATACCATTGGAAATGAGAATACATCCGCCTAAAAACAGGATCAACACGACAATCGTTGGAAACCCAGATTCGTCAGGTCCAATAATGAGCGTCTTGATCAGCACGTACACCATGTAAAGAAAGGCAAAACCAGACACTACGAAACCTAAGAAAGTCGATAAGCGTAGCGGAGTCGTTGTATAGGAAGTGATGCCTTCCAATGCTAGGTTGACCAAGCTACGAAAACTCCATTTAGTTTTGCCGTGCAGCCGCGGTGCGGCATCAAAATCAATCGCCGCCTTTTTAAATCCCACCACGTTATACAGGCCTTTGGTGTAACGCTGGGTTTCTCGCAGTTGCCGAAGCGCCACCACGACTTTGCGGTCTAATAAGCGAAAGTCGCCGGCATCGGGGGTCACCGGGGTTCTGGAAAGAACCCCTAGTAGCTCATAGAACCACTTGGAGGTTTTGATTTTGAACCAACTCTCCCCGGCCCGTTTGTTGCGCTTGGCATAGACATCCTCGAAGCCGGCCTGCCAAAGCTTCACCATATCGTTGACGAGCACCGGTGGATGCTGCAGATCGCCATCCATCATGATCATGGCATCGTGATGAAAGTAATCAAAAGCAGCGACCATCGCCGTTTCCTTGCCGTAATTGCGCGAAAGGCAAATATAGGAAACGTCGGCATGCGCCGCTGCTAATTGTTTGACCACTTGGACGGTCTGATCCTTGCTGCCATTATCGATAAACAGAATCTCAGGTTCAATACCGAACCCTGCGAAATCAATATCGGCCTTGATCCGCGTGTACACGGATTCCACGTTGGCTTCTTCGTTAAAGCATGGAATAGCAAGCAGAATGTCAGTCATGGTTAACCCTTCCCATCATGTTTCAGCCCAAACCTAACAGGAAATCATGACCCACACACTGCCGCCATTGGTATCAATGCCCGGCGGGACCCCCTCCGCCTAGCCCAGAAAAACCGATCACTCCCAATCGGCTATTGATTGCAATAATTATAAAATTTAATTGTATTATCTGCAAGTACAAGCACGGATTGTTTTGGGGACCAACAAAAAACGCAGGTGCTTCAGTGATGCTAGAAGCGCCTGCGTTAACTTAGCTTTGGCTTTATTCTTGGATTAAATGGACTTGAAAATCAAGTGCTTCCACGCCGGCTGCCTGCCAACTACGCAACAAATGCTCAATCGGTTGTTGCTTTTCGATCAGTACAATGCCGCAGTCGCCGCCGCCAGCCCCAGAGGATTTGGCTGCCCCGCCTTTGGCTTCGGCCAACTCGCACATCTTCTTAAGCAGTGGCGTCTCAATTGCCACACCAGAGAAATCTGCCAGGTTATTCAACAACGTCCGATTGTGGCGGATTCCCGTCTGAATCCCAGCCAGCGAATGGTCCCGGAAGTCTTTAATCAACTGTTCAATGGTCGCTTTGCTTTCTGTCAAAAACGCCTCGTACTGGGCACGTTTCTTGGCTTTCGCGATGGTAATCTTGTCCACCAAACGTGAGGTTGAGGCAGGCGAACCAGTCCAACCAATCAGCAGCCGCATTTCCGCTGGGGCTTCAAGCAAATCTATTTGCAATTGTGGCCAATCCATTTCAAGCAGCTCGGCCAACGTGTGACTGTTGCGCTCAGCGGCGAGCCAAGCCTTATCGAAGGAACGGTAAGCAATCCACCCACCGTACACCGAAGCCGCAATATCCCCTAGTGAGCCGTTGCCTTGCACATCCAGATGAGCAATCGCCGCCAGCTTGTAAATCTGATCAGCGGACATCTGCAGGTCATAGAATTTATTCAGGGCCTTGACTGTGGCCACCGTCACTGCGGCCGAGCTGCCCAGCCCGTATTTTTTCCCGTCATCGGAGTCCAAATCGGAATCAACAAACAACTTATAGAGCGCCAGCGGCTTCCCGAGCTCGCGGGCGTATTTTTCGGTCAGGTTGATGGCGCTGAGGATGTAGTGGAACGGATTGTCCCGGTTGTCGAAAACCATCGCATCCCCATCCCGTTGCCACAGCAGGGAGTTTTCCTGATATTGTTTGGACACGATACTGCCGTAGTCAGCCATTTTTTCCACGGTCACGGTCACGAATTGATTCAAAGCCACAATAATAGCGGGGTACCCAGTTTCCACCACCGCGTATTCACCGGCAATATAAAGTTTGCCTGGCGCCTGCGCTGTTACCACATCATCAGAACCCTTCCAACGAATCTTTCATTTCTGTCACATTGATTATAGCGATAACCGTGGCAAGCAACAAATCAAAGCCCCAACTGTTACCATTTCTCAAGAAACCAACCCTCCTATTGTAGCGAAATCTCAACTTTTTTCCAAATCACTGTTTCAAATTGGCCGAGTTATCGATTTATATAGTGTAGGCAAAATCCTACGACTAAATCATGAAGGGAGGTATCGCCCATGCGTCTCGTTAAACGACAAGCCGTGCGTTTCACGTTCCATGATCCGAGCGACCCAGAATACACC
Organism: Lacticaseibacillus salsurivasis; assembly: GCF_036246225.1. Lineage (NCBI taxonomy): Bacteria > Bacillati > Bacillota > Bacilli > Lactobacillales > Lactobacillaceae > Lacticaseibacillus > Lacticaseibacillus salsurivasis. The sequence goes on along the minus strand of NZ_BTTP01000013.1, from coordinate 44,042 downwards.
CTGAGCCGCACTTACGGGTCCATCAAGCAAACGGCCCAAGATGCTGAGCTGCTGGCATTCGGCAAGGCGCTGGCCGCGCTGTTGCCAGGCGACCAACTGGCCAACGTCCAAGTGACCATCGCCAGTGATGTCGAAGCCGACTAGTGACACCCAATCTTGAAGAAAGGAGGAGAGGCTCATGCTAGGCAATCTTGTGTTGACCTTTTTGGACAGCCAGAACAAAAAGCGGAATCTGACCATCCGCGAAATTCCTGAGACAGTTGATCCCGAAGCCATCAAAGCCTTGGTTGAATTGATCACCGTCCAGAATTTCTTCGGCAACGATGATATCAGCTGGTATCAGTCTGCTTACAGCGCCAAGTTGGTGCTGACGACCGAGAAAATCTACTTCTCTGTCTAGCATTTGATTCACCATTCAGCACTGAACGCCTGCCCGAGCTGTCGGACAGGCGTTTTTTAGTGGTGGTCGTCGTTGGTTTCTTTGAGGATGTACTGCGGCCGATTTTTCGTTTCTAAGTAGATCTTGCCGACGTACTTGCCAATCATCCCCAGTGACAGCAGTTGCAACCCACCGAGGAACAAAATGATACAGACCAAGGATGGCCAGCCGGCGACGGAATTATTGAACAGTAGCGCCCGCACAAAGATGAAAATCAAGGCGACCGCGGCGCTCACACAACTCACCGCGCCGACGATCGAGGCCACGTTCAGCGGGGTTTCGGAAAAATTCACGATGCCGTCGAAGGAGTAGTTCAACAGCTGCCAAAAGTTCCAAGAGGTTTTGCCTGCCACCCGTTCACGATTTGGGTAGTCCAGGTACGTCGTGTTGAACCCCACCCAACTAAACAGTCCTTTAGAAAAGCGGTTGTACTCCGACAGTTCCAAAATGGCGTCAACCATTTGCCGGGTCATCATGCGAAAGTCACGCACCCCATCGATAAACTCGGTGTCGGAAATGCGATTGATCAGCTTATAGAAACGCCGGGCAAAAAAGCTACGAATTGGAGGTTCGCCCTTGCGATCCACGCGCCGCGTCCCGACACAGTCAATCTCCCCTTGCTTGAGCATGGTCACCATTTTTGGTAACAAATCCGGTGGGTCTTGGAGATCGGCATCCATCACCACCACCAAGCTGCCCTTGGCATGTTGGAGGCCAGCATACAGCGCCGCCTCTTTGCCGAAATTCCGGGAAAATGACAAGTAGCGGACGGCCTTATCCTTTAAAGCCAGCGCGCGCAATTCAGCCAACGTGTGGTCTTTTGACCCATCATTCACAAACAGGTACTCAACCGATTCCCCTAACTCCGGCCGAATGGCTTCGACCGCCTGGTAAAACAAGGGCACCGTTTCTTCTTCGTTATAACAGGGCACGACGATCGATAACATGCGCATCCTCCTCAAAAAAACGGCCAGACCATCTGCTGGCCTGGCCGTTCTCATTTTACAGCAAGTATTTTGCGTCTGCCACTGGATCTTGACTGGTCAAAATCTTCGGGCCGTCATTGGTAATGACCAACGTGTGCTCATACTGAGCGCAATCAGAGCCATCGGCGGTGACGTAGTATTCCCAGTCATCATGCGGCACCTGCTTGGCTTTGATCTTCCAAGTGCCGGTAGTGATCATCGGCTCGATGGTGATGGTCATGCCGGCCTTAAGGCGCAAGCCATGACCAGGTTCGCCATAATGCGGGACGTTCGGCGCTTCGTGCATGGTCGGCTGAATGCCGTGGCCAATCAGCTCGCGGACATCGCCGTAACCCATTTCATCTTCGGTGTAGTGCTGAATGGCATAGCCGATATCACCAAGGCGATTGCCCACCACGGCCTGGTCGATACCCAGATACAACGCTTTTTTGGTCACATCCATAAGCTTTTGCCGCTCTGGGGAAATGGTGCCCACCGCGTAGGTCCAGGCGGAATCGGACATGTACCCCTGCCAGTTAACAACAGTGTCCACCGTGACAATGTCGCCGTCTTTCAAATCCAGGCCTTTGCGCGGCACGGAATGCGCCACTTCATCGTTGATGGCCACGCAGGTCGCGTACTTATAGCCTTCAAACCCGAGTTCGGCGGGAATGGCGCCGTGGCTTTCGATGTATTCGCGGCCAACTTTTTCAATTTCCCAGCTGGATACGCCGGGCTTAATGATTTCAGCGACGGCATGGTGCATACCAGCCAAAATGGCGCCGGACTTCGCCATGCCTTCAATTTCACGCTGTGATTTTAATGTAATCAAAAACTTGCATCTCCCTGTTTATTTGACGGAATCAACGTACTGAGCCAGCCCAGTAGCCAATGGCGTGTGGGTCATGAAGCCAAACTGGTCAATTTTGCTGGCGTCGGCATAGGAATCATGAATATCACCGGCCCGCTCTGGCTTGAAGCTGGCGTTCAGGTGCTTGCCGGTGAGGGTTTCAAGCTGCTTGGCCACGGTCATCAAAGCGGTTTGCTTGCCGTTGGCGATGTTGAAGACATCGGCCTTAGCTGCCGGCGTGTGCAAAAGCCCTACAATGGCGCTAACGACATCTCCGACATAGACAAAATCGCGGGTTTGCGAGCCGTCGCCGAAGAACGTGAACGGCTTGTCGTTCAACAGGCTGTCCATGATGATGGAAAGCACGCCGCTGTATGGGGACTTCGGATTTTGCTTTGGCCCGTACACGTTGAAGAACCGGACGCAGACCATCGGCATGTCATACAGCCGGCTGTAGTTAATGATGGCGCGCTCGGTGGCATATTTGTCTACGGCGTACTGGGTCAGTGGTTGCACCGCCTGGTCCTCGCGCTTCGGCATTTCTGGCAGCTCGCCATAGACGGCAGCGGAGCTGGAGAAGAACAGCTTCTTGAACGGTATCTGTTTGGCGCGCAGCGTTTCAATGATGTTCAGGTTAGCTTCTTGGTTGACCAGATGCGTCTGATACGGCCGCTCCACGGAGTCCGCCACGCTGGCAATCGCCGCCAGCAAAACGATGTAATCGAACTGGCCATCTACCAGCAATTGACTCATGAAAGCATGATCGGTAATTGAGTGTTCAATGAACGTTACCCGCGGCGAATCTGGAATGTTGCTTTTCAGTCCCATCGACAAATCATCCACAATGGTGATTTCAGCCTCCGGTTCTGTCAACAACTGTTCGGTCAGGTTCGAGCCAATAAAGCCCGCGCCGCCTGTCACTAAATACTTACTCATTTTTTCACTCCCTATGCGACTCATTACAATTCACGATAAATCATAACACAACCCGGGAAAATAACGAAGAAAGGCTGGGGAGCGGAGCGCGCTTCGCCCGACAGGTAGCTACTTCTGGCGTAGTAAGTGCACCCAGCTACACCGCCTTTTCCCTTCCTAGTCCTTTCCCCTGTTTTCTGCTATACTAATTCGGACAAATCGAACCTGAAAGGACGAAATATTCATGGCTACTGCAAAAATCGTATATGCCAGCATGACTGGGAATAATGAGGAAATCGCCGGCATCGTCGAGGAAGAGTTGGAAAACTACGGCTACGAGGTCGAAACCACCGAGGTCTCACAGGCCATGGCCGAGGATTTTCAAGACGCAGATATCTGCGTGGTGGCCACTTACACGTACTCCGATGTCGGTGAAGGCGTCCTGCCTGATGAAGCAGTGGACTTCTTCGATGATCTCAAGACGCTTGATTTGAGCGGCAAGGTCTACGGCTGCTGCGGCAGCGGCGATCGTTTCTATGATGATTTCTGCACCAGCGTCGACGATTTTGACCAGGCGTTTGCCGCTACTGGGGCCACCAAAGGCGCAGCCAATGTCAAAATCGACCTGACACCAGAAGAAGACGACATTAAGGCGCTAGAGAAGTTTTGTCTGGACCTGAAGAACAAGGCGCAAAGCCTTTAACCCATCTGCAATAACCGGCCAGCTGCGTGCTGGCTTTTTTAAATGGCAGCGGTATAATTCGGGCAAAATGATGGCGGACGCTGACATGAACCGATATATCGAGCGGCTATTGGCCGCAGGTGTTTACTCCCGGTTAATCAAACTAGCCTTGCACATTGCGGAAAACGTTAAGCGCAGCAAGAGGCAAAAGGTGACTTTTGCTCTGATTGCGGGCGGCTTCATCCTCATCGGCTTGCTCGCCTTGGCCGGATTTGCCTTTGTCATCAGTCAGTTGTTCAAGTACGGCGGCGGTGAAATTGGCCTAGTCGTGGCGCTCGCGCTACTTGGTGTTGCGGGCGTTTGGTTCCTCATCATCGGGTTAGCGTTAGTCCAATCTTACCGTCGGGTCTAAACGTAACCCAAATACCGCCATCCTCAGCTGGACGGCGGTATTTTTATTGCTGATGTTCCGCATATTTTGCTTCCACCGCTGCTTTTTTCGGCGCCCACCAGGCTTCATGTTGTTTGTACCACTGAATAGTCTGCTTCAACCCGGCGCGAAAATCAGTCATTTGCGGCTGCCAGCCAAGTTCATGGGTTAACTTGCTGGCATCGATGGCATAACGCCGGTCATGGCCCGGCCGATCCGTCACGAAATCAAAGGCATCTTTGGGCTGCCCCATCGCCTCTAGAATCAGCTGCATCACAGTCAAATTGTCCAACTCTTGGTTGGCGCCAATCAGGTAAGTTTCCCCAATCCGGCCGCAGGTCAAAATCGTCCAAATCGCTGCGGAATGATCCGCAGTGTTAATCCAATCCCGCACATTGCGCCCGGTGCCGTAAAGTTTCGGCCGGCGCCCGGCGAGGATATTCGTGATGGTGCGCGGAATGAATTTTTCAATATGCTGATAAGGCCCGTAATTATTTGAACAGTTGGACAGCGTGGCCCGCACGCCGAAGCTGCGGGTCCAGCCGTGCACCAGCATGTCACTGGCCGCCTTGGTCGCCGAATATGGGCTAGAAGGCAAATAGCGAGTTTCTGGGGTGAACTTCAACTCTGCTGCGCCAATCGTGGCCAGCGGTAAATCGCCGTACACCTCATCAGTCGACACATGATGAAACCGCACGTCATACCGCCGCGCCGCCTCGAGCAAGGTGTAAGTGCCAATCACGTTGCTTTCCAGAAACGGCCGCGGATCGCGCAAGGCATTGTCGTTGTGACTTTCCGCGGCGAAATGGACACAGGCATCGACCTGCGCCATCAGTTGCCCCACCAAAGCGGCATCGCAAATATCGCCCACCACCAGCCGGACCTGGTCGCCGAGCACGTCTGCTAAGTTGGCCCGATTACCCGCATAGGTGAACTTATCTAATACGATGATGGTCACTGCTGGGTGGTGCTGGCGAACGTAGCGCACAAAGTTAGCCCCGATAAACCCGGCGCCGCCTGTGACAAGAAGTTTCATCTTATCCCCCCTGACTGCCAGCTGTCATTCAAACCAGAAGCCTGTGCAGTCCCTTTGTGGATGCACAGGCGGTGCTCATTTAAGCGTAAAGCGTAGCTGAACGGGATTGTGGTCAGAATACTTGAAGCCAGTATCGACCACCTGGACCTGCTTAGCCTCGATATTCGGCGAAAGGATGAAGCCGTCAATCAACGTCTTAAAGCTGGTCTTGGGCGACCACGGCTTGTCCAGCCCCCGCGCAGACGGCACAGCTGCCGCGGCAAGGCCCGCTGTCGGCTGGTAGAAGCCAGCCGGCAGCTGCTCCACTGGAAAAGGATGCGTCCACGTCTGCGGCTTGGCACTGGTGTGGAACACAGCCGGCGCGTTTTTGAGCACGCGGTGATTATAATCCCCACCGAACATCACATAGTTGCCATCAGCATAGGCGGCGGCCATGTACTTGAACAACTTGGTGAACTGCGCCTGTTGCACCGCCTGGTTTGGGGTAAAGGCCGACAAGTGCACATTGACCAGAATCAGTGATTTGCCGTTCGCGACTGGCACCGTACTCATGGAAAAAGCGCGGTCGAGATCCATCAGCTTGTTGTAATCCGTATCCACCGGTAACTGGTAACGCCGCGCCGAGCTGATCTTCGCCTTGCTGGTGGTGACCAACCCCGACTTGGCCGCGCCAATGGGCTGGGTGACCGGGAAAAACAGGTACGCAGAGTCGTAGTTTTGCGCGAATACCAAGTCAGACTCCGGCTGGCCCTGTCCCAGCAAGGCCACCTCATCCACGTGCCGCGACCGGTCGCCATCGCGATCCACCTCTTGGTAAAACGCCACATCTGGGGCAACTTGCTGCGTGGTTTTGACCACCCCGTTCAGGCTCCGGCGCACCGCCGCGGCGCTGTACGCCCGCGAGTATTTGCCGCCGTCCATGAAGAAACTATAGCTCGGAGGATAACTCCCGTACCCAATGTTGTAAGTCATTGCCCGGTAAGTCTGCCCCGGCTTCAACGTCTCGGCCGCCTTGGCCTGATCAACCTTCAGCGGCTGATTATCCGGCACCCGGTGGTAGCTGGCGAACAGATACCCGACGTACCCGACCACCACCAAGGCCACCGCCCCGATGCCAATTCCAATACCCTTAACGATTTTTTTGATCATCATTTCCCCTATATAAAACCCGCCTTCACCAGAAAGCGGGAAATTCTTGGTGTACTGTCACTCAGCGCCGTTCCAACCGCCGTTGCTTAAGCTGCTTTTGATTGCGGCGAACAAAATCATGCACCTTACCCTTGCTACCCTTGGCGCGGCCGCCGTAGTATTCCGCCACAATCGCATTGACCACGGCGCCAATCAGCCACAGCATCGCCATGAAGTCCAGCCATAGCAGCAACACAATCACGGTGCTTAAGGTGCCGTAAGTCGAAATACGCGTGCCAAAATAGCGCATGTACCAGGAAAACGCCTGGGATAACCCCAGCCAACCGGCAATGGTCACAATCCCGCCCGGTAGCACGGTCCAGAAGTGAATGCGCGCGTTGGGCAAGAAATAGTCGATGACCAGCACCACGATGGCCAGCGCCGAGAGCGTCACCGGCCAGCGCCAAGTGTTAAAGGTCGCCAGCCACTGAGTGGACAGCCCGAGCTGCGGCACCAACCATTCCAAGAATTGCCGGCCAAAAGTAAAGGCCACCATGACGGAGCCGAGCAAAATCACCAGGGTAAAAATCATCAGCATCGAAAGCAGGCGTTGCACCAGATAATTTTGCTTGGCATCGACTTCATAGGCCCGGTTAAAGCCGGTTTTCAGGCCGCTGACGGCCATCCCCGCCGTCCACAACGTGACCACCCCAGCGACGGAAAGCACGCTGCCAGAACTGCTGGCAATCAGGTTCTGGATAATGGGATTGATGAAGTTCATCACGTCTTCAGGAATGATCTGGCCGAGGTAGCCTTGGATTTGGTAGTAGCTGAAGCCAAAGACCGGCAGTAAGTTCCCGAACACAATGAACATCGGAAACAGCGATAACAGCGTGTAATACGCCAGCGCCGCTGCCATGCTGCCAATCTGGGCATCCATGATGCGATCAATCATTAACTTAATCGCTTCGCCGAGCTTAATGTGCCGCGCCACCTGCAGCGACGCGAGCGGCACGCGGCCGCTATGTACCGCCTCTTTTTGCGCGGCGGTGAGTTTGGCGCTGTGAACGCGCTGGGTTGGGCGCTTAGTTTCCTTGCTCATCACGGCGCTCCTTTCACACTTGTAATAGTCCGCTTCAATTAAATTATAGCAAAACCATGTCGGTGAAAGAAAGGTTTCAGAAAATGGCAGGCGGCTTTAGTGCCCATACTTGGCCACAAACGCCGCATAATCATCAATCACCTGATGCAAGTAATCCTTCGCCCAATGCTGAATGGTTTCATCAAAGGTTTTATTCATGTACCCTGCCGCAATCGCCGCCATTGGACTTTGCGCATGCGCCATCGCTAGCAGGTAGCCGCAAACTCGGCCATACGCTGCGTACTGCCGCCAGTCCAGGGTGCTGACGTCAATCGAGCCTTTCATATCACGAAATTGCCGGACGTAGAAACTCTTCCCACCCAAGTTGAACCAGCCCAGAAAAGGATCCGAGGCTTTTTGCAAAATCTGCGTGGCGGCAATGATACGCTGACCTTCGCTGGCTTCCCGCTTCTGATCGACAGTGAAATCATTCGGCGCCAGTTCGCGCCGGCGTGGCAAGGCTTCTTTCACCTGCAGCACCAAGTGGCTACCACCCAGCCCGGTGAGCAGCACCAGGTAACAGCTCGTGCCAAAGCTGCCAATACCGACGCTGTGGCGAATGATATCGGTGATGTGATACTGCCCCAACAGCAGCGCCACATCCGCGCGGGTAGTTTGCTGATAAGCCAGCACCCCTTTCATCAAGGCAATTTCGAGGCCCTGGTCGACATGCACCGACCGCGGGGCGTCATCTTTGAACCGGCGCCGCTGGCCCACTTGTTCAGTGAATTTCTTCACGGTGGCTTGGTTATCGCGCTTGGCCGCTTTAGCCGCCATGGTGCGCACAAAGGCCGCGTCTTCTTCTGGCAGGTCGGCAATCAGCTCCTCCACCGGGGTGCTGGCGTAGAAGCGTTCCAAAGCCCCTTGCTTGAAGGCATTTTTCAATGCCTTGCGGTAGGTACGCACCACGTCTTGGACCAGGTCATCCAATGCGGATTCTTCAAAATGCTGATCTGCGCCAAACAAATAAATCGAAGTCGTCAGGCGTTTGACGTCGTATTCGAAGGCATTCGGCGCCGCTTCATCGAAGTCGTTCAGGTCAAATAGGAGCTGCCGCTCCGGTGAGGCGTAGAAGCCGAAGTTTTGCAGATGAACATCCCCATCGGTTAAGACGCGCAGCCCGGATTGCGCTTCATGGCTTAAGTCATAGGCCATCAGCTCGGCGGTGCCGCGGAAAAACGCCGCCGGATTAGCCGCCATTTTAGCGTGGCGCTGCGGCAGCAGCTCTTTGATCAGATTACTTTCAATGGCGTCAATGAACGCCACGGGGTCGCGTTTGATGACCGGCCGCCGTCCCAGCGCCGTGATGGGCACCTGGTCGCGGTGCGCTTTGCCCAACTCGTGCAGACCCTTGATTGAAGTCACAGTCGTTTGCGCCTGCAACCGTTTGAGTTCCGCTGCCATATCTGCTTGCATGTGCTTTGCCTCCATAAAAAATAGACTAGAGTTGCCTCTAGCCTACCACTTCTTAGGTGAATTTCTAACCTGCAATGGAACTTGCAATGGAAGGCGCTAAGCACGCCGCCGCAGCGTCACCGGAAAACCGCTTGTTAATAATGAAATCTTGAATCACGGCTTTGAGAATGTCGATCATCTGTTCCCGGGTGATATCGATAAAACCAGGCGCCATTAAGTTGGCAATCCCAGTCGCAACAATCCATAATCCCATAATCGTGTTGCGCTTTTCCGCATCAGTTAAGGATTCGGCCAGAGCATAAGTATCAAGGCGCTTCAGCGCGGTGGTCATCGCATATTCGCGCATGTCGGTGACCCCAAAGTGATCTTCCACAAACACGGCCCGGTACAGCACTGGATTCTCCAGCGCGAAGTTGATGTAGGCCAGGCCTAAATCAACCACCGGATCGGTGGTGAAGCGACGCGCAATTTTCGAAGCCAAAGTGGCTTTGATCTCGTCCATCACGGCTGTTTTGAGGTCTTCCATGTTACGGAATTCCAGATAAATCGGCTGCGTCGAGCACCCCATGCGCTTAGCGACGTTGCGGGCCGTGAAGCTTTTAAAACCTTCCTCGACCACTAAACCGTACGCCGCGGTCAGAATCTGCCCGTGCGTAATTGTTTTCTTTCTTGCCAAAAGTGTTCCCCCACTTTCTTGCTCCGAGGCTAATCGGAGACGCTCCCAACTCGTTCTTACACTAACTTACTTAACACACTGTTATTTTACCAAAAAATATATAAAAGGCAAATATATTTATTAGAATTCTCTATTTCATGCGAATTGGGGCATATTTTACCTGGAATACGCTCAGTGAATGCCTTTACGCCCGTATTCTCGCTGACACCGACCGTGTTATCTCAACCACCGACCGTGACGCTCAAGATAGACGCCTCTCACGATAACCGGTACAATATAAGGAAATCATTTGAAACGGAGGCACTTTTCATGACACTTCCTCATTTTGACGAACTCTTGCAAAAATATGCGACTCTCGCGGTGGACACTGGCGTTGGCGTCAAGCCTGGCGACACGGTTTACCTGCAGATTGGCACCGATCAGCTCGCTCTCGCGCATCTGATTACCGCCACAGCTTATCAGCGCGGCGCCGCCGAAGTCCAGGTCTGGTGGCAAGATGACTTTATCAAGCGCCAAGATATGGCCAACCTGGCTGATGACCGCTTGGCCAACCAGGCGCCGCAAACCAGCGCCATGTTCAACTACTGGCTGGATCACAACGCCAAGCGCATCACGGTGCACTCCGCCGATCCTGACAACCTCGCCGGCATCGATGCTGCCCGCGTGGCCGCTTACCAGCGCGGCTTCCAAAAGGCCTATGCGCCGCTCAGTGATGCTATTTCCTCGAACCGCATCAGCTGGACCATTATCGGCGCCGCATCGCCAAAATGGGCGGCCAAGGTCTTCCCTGATGACGACCCGGAAACGGCCTTGGATAACCTCTGGGATGCCATTTTCAAAACCGTCCGCATCTACGCCGACGACCCCGTCACGGCCTGGCACGCCCATGAAGAAGTCCTGCACAATAAGTCCGCCTGGCTCAACGCTGAACAATTCGATGCCTTGCACTACACCGCGCCTGGCACTGATTTGACCGTGGGCCTCCCAGCTGACCACATTTGGGCCGGCGGCAGTTCGTTGAACCCGCGGGGCGAAAGCTTCATGGCAAACATGCCCACCGAAGAAGTCTTCACTGCACCGGACAACCGCCGCATCGATGGCACGGTTGCTTCCACCAAGCCGCTTTCATACTCTGGCAATATCCTCGAAGGCATGCATTTCACCTTCAAGGCCGGTCAGGTGGTTGAGGCCCACGCCGACAAAGGCGACGCGGTGCTGCAGCACCTGCTGGCCATTGACGGCGCCCGCAGTCTCGGCGAGATTTCCTTGGTGCCAGACCCCTCTCCGATTAGCCAGTCCGGTTTGATTTTCTTCAGCACCTTGTATGATGAAAATGCTTCGGATCACATGGCGCTTGGCGCCGCTTATCCATTCTCCATCAAAGGCGGCGTGGACTTAACGCCAGCAGAGCTGACCGCCCGCGGTTTGAATGTCGCTGACACCCACGTCGACTTCATGATGGGTTCCGCCCAGATGAACATCGACGGCATCAAGAAAGACGGCACAGTGATTCCAATCTTCCGCAATGGCGATTGGGCCTAATTGAGCGTATATGAAAACCCGTGCAGCGATGCACGGGTTTTCTTATGGTCTCAAGTTGGCTTAGTCACGCTTGCGGCGCTTGGTGAAGCCGAGCAGGCCCAGTAAGCCGAGGCCGAGCAAGGTCAGGCCGCTGGCGACTTGACTGCCAGTTTGCGGTAAGGCCTGATTTTGATCGGTGGTGGTTGAACCGCCAGTGCTGAGGCTCGTTAGCTGGCCGCCGCCGACGGAGCCGGTGCCGGTGCTGCCGGTACCAGTGCTACCATTACCGGTATTTCCATTGCCATTGCTGCCACCAGATCCGCTGCCGTTGTCGGGGTCTGGGTCTGGCTGGCTCGGATTGGGATCAGGATTCTGATTGCCACCATCCTCAGTATCAACTTTCGTGTAAGTGACCGTGAAGGTTTCATCCTCCGGTAGGTCACTAAGCTCAGCATCGAAGGTCTTTGCTGGCACGACTGCGATTTCGGCCTCGTAGCCTTCAACTTCTGGCACGGGTAATGCGTCGTACCCGCCCTGGGCTGTGTACACCACGCCGTCATAGAACCGAAGATTGCGGCTCAGGGGATCCCAATCTTCTTCAGGCCAATCCCAGTGCCATTTCAGCTCCTGGACTTCATCCTGAAGGTGCCCTTCAGGCAAGCCTTGAAACTTAATGGTCCGCGTCGTGGTTGTGACCACTCGGTTCAGATGCAATTCTTCCGACGTCCAGGTCTCTTCACTTTCTGAAAGTTTAATGATCGCATCTGCATCTGGTAATTCAAATCCGGCAGGTAACGTCAGCTGAGCAAGGGGCACAATCTCACCAGGCTGACCGTATAGAATTTCCTCGCCCATCTCATAGCCCGTTTGACTGTCAAGGAATGTTATCGTATGGTGAACCACCGTTCCGTCAACCAACCGATAAGTATCAGGATAACCGCCATTGTATACTACGCCAAACTGGTGGCGAGTGACTTCGCCTTCCCAGACTTTACCAGATACTTCATCTAGTGACTTCGATAATGTACTATTTTCTCCTAGAGTGATTTCGTCCAAATTAGGCAATGCGCTTAGCATCTGATCAGTATCCGCCTGCCTCAAATCAAACCCTGAAATATCAATGGTCTGAAGCTCAGGCATAGCCGCAAAGGCTCTATAAGCATAGTCACCGCTAAATTTCCATCCTGACAGATCTAATGACTCTAGTTTCGCTCCTTCCAGAAAATATCCAATTTCCTCCACCTGCCCAACATTCCAGCTTTCAATGCCTAGCTCAGCCAAGTTGGAGCAGTGGTAAAACATGGAATGCATATTCGTAACGTTGCTCGTATCCCAGTTGGACAAATCTAGCCCTGTAAGGCTCTCGTTGTAGCTAAACATACGACTCATGGTCGTGACGTTACCCGTGTCCCAGTTGGACAGATCTAGTCCATTAAGGCTGTAATTATCTGTAAACATACCGCTCATCTTCGTTACGTTGCCCGTGTCCCAGTTGGACAAATCTAGCCCTGTAAGGTTGTAATTATATCCAAACATATAACTCATGTCTGTAACGTTGGCCGTGTTCCAATTGGACAGATCTAGACCTGTAAGGCTGTGATTGTATTCAAACATATACCTCATATCCGTAACGCTGCTCGTGTCCCAGTTGGACAAATCTAACCCATTAAGGCTGTGATTACCTGTAAACATACCGCTCATGTTCGTTACGTTGCCCGTGTCCCAGTTAGACAAATCTAGTCCGGTAAGGCTGTCATTATATCTAAACATGCCGCTCATGTTCGTCACGTTGCCCGTGTTCCAGTTGGACAAATCTAGTCCGGTAAGGCTGTCATTACCTGCAAACATATCGCTCATATCCGTAACGTTGCCCGTGTCCCACGTGGACAAATCTGGCCCAGTAAGGCTCTCGTTATGGCTGAACATACCACTCATGTCCGTAACGTTGCTCGTGTCCCAGTTGGACAAATCTAGCCCAGTAAGGCTCAGATTAAATCTAAACATATCACTCATGTCCGTAACATTGCGCGTGTCCCAGTTGGATAGATCAAGAGTAGTAACGTTGGAATTGTTATCGAACATGTGATTCATATCAGTGGTTTTGCTCACATTCAGTTTTTCCAGCCCATCATAGCTTGTAACCCCATTGAGGTTGGCAAAAAGGCTGCCGATTTTTTCTGGGGCGATGATACTGTCCTCAATCACAACGGAATTGATTTCTGTCTCAAATGGGGCCCAAGGCGCGTCACCAAATACAGAGGCACCTTCGCCTCCGGAGAGGTATAGGGTATTGTTTTCAATAGTCCAAGACACAGAGCCCCACTTTCTTTCAGATTCAACTGGAACTTTGTGATAAGTGTCCGCATTGTCACCCGTGTAGTCAGAATAGAAAGTAACACCAGTATTTTCTCCTTGCCACATAAAGTCCGGTCCGGCATTGAGATTCGTCAGTCGTGTTTCCGTCCCAAGAACAATTGTAGTCAAATTTAGGGTGTCTCCGTCGAACAAATCCATTTTGTTTGGGCTAGACCAAGATGAAATGTTCAGGTATTCCAGTTGATGCATCGAACTAAAGATGTCGTACAAATAAGGGTCCGCGTCAAGTTGCCAAGTGGAAAGATCTAGTGAAATCAAACCAGAACCGGCAAACATGCTATCCATATCATCGACATTTGCCACGTTCCAACTGCGTAGATCAATACTTTCTAGGCTGCTAGTACCGTAAAAAGCATTCCACATCTTCGTGACGTTGCTGGTATCCATATTGGATAGTCCTTCAAAAGACTTAACGGCACTGAAGTTAGCGAAAAGACTATGAATACTCTGCGGGGCGATAATCCGGCCAGTAATCTCTACTTTAGTAACTTGACCGGCAATAGATCGCCAAGGCGAAACCGCATTAGTATTTACGCCGGTGCCACCGGCGAGTGACAGCACGCCATCTTTAAACGTCCATTCTACATCACCCCAAGTGTCTCGAATCACGCCATCCTCGTCTGAGGTTAGCTCGTCCGCCTGGACAGCATCTATTGCTGGCGCTTCTACGCTTGGTTCAGGCTGGGACTGTTCTGGTAACTTTTCTTCAATTTCGGAAGCAGATTCTGGAACCCTTGTTGGCGTTTCAGCCTCAACCTCCTCGCTTTCCTCGTCAGGGAGTGGCGTTTCATCCCCCATTCCGGTGTCCACGCCTTCTCTCTCTGGCAGACTGACCACCGCATCACTCGGATTTTCCGGCGCCGTGATCATCGTTGAAACCTCAGTGGTTGTCGGCTCACTCCCCACCTCTGCTGCATTCGCCGTGAGCGGTGCCACTCCCCCCAGAATGGCAGAACTCATCAATACCGTCAGACCTAACGAGGCCGCCACGCGCACGCGACGGCGTTCTTGCTTACTCATCTTGCACTCCCTTTCGCTTACACTTATCAATGACATAATCTCTTACAAATATAATTGTAAATGATTACCCCTATTGACTGTCCATACAGAAGGGTTGGTGGACACTAAAAAACCTGATCGAAGGCTATTCGGTCAGGTCATGAATTAGAATATTAATTTTTGAAACTATGAATCGGCGCTGGAATTTGACCCCCTCGGGAAACGAAAACACTAGCATCCCCATCGTTAACCGCCATAATCGGTGCGCGGCCAAACAGCCCACCAAAGTTGATTGAATCGCCGACCGTTTTGCCTGGCACAGGAATGACGCGCACCGCGGTGGTTTTGTTGTTGATCATGCCAATGGCGGCTTCGTCGGCAATCATGCCCGCAATCGTTGTGGCCGGGGTATCGCCAGGAATGGCGACCATGTCCAACCCAACGGAGCAAACCGCCGTCATCGCTTCAAGCTTCTCCAACGATATTAGTCCAGCCTCGGCGGCCTTGATCATGTTGGCATCTTCTGAGACCGGGATGAAAGCCCCAGATAACCCACCGACGCGTTCGGCAGCCATGATGCCGCCTTTCTTCACCGCGTCATTGAGCAGCGCCAAGGCCGCAGTCGTGCCAGGGGTGCCGACGTGCGACAGGCCCAAGGTTTCGAGGATTTCGGCCACGGAATCGCCGCGGGCCGGCGTCGGGGCGAGCGACAGGTCGACGATGTTAAATGGCACGTGTAGGCGTTCAGCGGCGACTTTGCCGACGAATTGGCCCATGCGCGACACCTTGAAGGCCGTCTGCTTGATGATTTCACAGATTTCTTCAAAAGAAGCATCAGGCCGATCCGCAATCGCGCGTTGGACGACGCCAGGGCCGGAGACGCCGGTGTTGATGGCCACGTCGCCTTCTGAAACGCCCCAAAAAGCGCCAGCCATGAACGGATTGTCCTCCACCGCGTTGGCAAAAATCACCAGCTTCATCGCGTTGACGGGGTCAATGGCCGCGACCTGCTTGACCACCTCGCCCATAATTTTCACGGCATCCATGTTCAAGCCGTTGCGGGTGGAGCCGACATTCACCGAGCTGCACACGCGCTCGGTGGTAGCCAGAGCCTCGGGAATGCTGGCCATCAGGGCTTTGTCTGCCGGCGTGCAACCGGCTTGCACCGTGGCGGAATAGCCGCCGATCAGGTCAACGTTCACGGCCTTGGCAGCATCATCCATCGCCTTGGCGAACAGCGGAAAATTCGGGTGTGGATCACTCCCCGCTAGCAGGGCCACTGGGGTCACACTCAGACGCTTGTTCACAATGGGAATACCGAATTCATTTTCGATCGCGTCTGCGACTGGCACCAACTGCGCCGCTTGCGTCGTGATCTTATCATAAATTTTTTGCGCGGTGGTTTTACTGTCGCCGGTAATGCAATCCAGCAGCGACAGGCCCATGGTGATGGTGCGGATGTCGAGGTTTTCCTCGCTGATCATCTGAATGGTTTCTTTGATCTGCTGTGTTTCCATCGCGGCCTCCTACAGTTTGTGCATCGCGTCGAAAATTTCTTGCCGCGCGATTTTGACGTCGACGCCGATGCTGGTACCTAGGTCCTGCAGCTCGGCTTTGGTGTTAGTGAAGGCAGCGTCCTCTGGTAGCTGCGCCAGCAGCATCATGGTAAACGCCCCTTGCATAATGGTTTGCGACACATCGAGGATGTTCACATTCAAAGCAGCGAGTTTCGTGGTGACCGCGGCGATAATGCCCACTTTATCGGTGCCGATGACGGTGATGATAACTTGCATAGTGAGACCTCTTTTCCTGATATTGCTATCAGTTTAGCATAATGCCTCGCTGCGTGGGCGGCCAAAAACAGCACTGAAAACTGAAAAAAGCCGCCGCAGCGACTTTTCAGCAATGCTATGCTCTGGCAATAAAGTCAGACGCGATTTTGATTTGACCCGTTTTCGCTCCGGTAGCCAGCGCCAGCGCCGCGCGCCCCACTGCTTGAAAATGGTGGTCAATGGTTGAAATGCCAAGGAGCGCACTGGACACTTGGTTCTCCTGCCCCATCAAGCCTGGCAGCGGCAGGTGGTTTTGTTGGTAGTAATCATGGACCCCCAAGGCGATGTCATCGCCGTTGGCAAAGACGAAATCGGCGCCGTTCGCGGCAAAAAAAGCCCCGGCTTTAAGCCCATCGGCATAGGCCATCGAGCCAATCCAGGTTAAATCGGGGGCAGGCGCGGCGCCGATGACGCTGGTATACGCCTGCACCATGGCACTGGCGGTTGCGCTGACCTTCGGATCACGTGGCAGCATCAGCCCAATTCGCTGATAACCAGCCTGCTTAATCCAGTCAAAGGCTTCATGATAACTGGCCTGCCGATCCGTAAAAGCAGCAGGAATGGTGACTGACCCTGGATCTTGGCAAACCACCACCGGGCCAAACGCCTGCGCCGCCGCAATTTCGCTAATGGGCATGCTATGCGAGGTGAAAATCAGGCCATCAAACGCGTGCTGGCGGAGCTGCTCCAGATAGCGGCGTTCAAGCTTGGCATCATAATCTGTCGGCAGCAGCGTGACTTGGTACCCCTCCTCAAAGGCCGCTTCCGTAATGCCTTTGACCAACTCGGCGTAATACGGATGCGCCACCATGGCTAAAGCGACGCCAATTTTCTTGGTGTGGCCGCTGCTGAGATCGCGCGCCACCGCGTTCGGCACATAATTCAACTGCTGCATCACCTGCTCAATATGGTCGCGAACGGCTGGCGAAACGTATTTCCGGTGATTGAGCACCCGCGACACAGTGGAGACCGAGTAGCCACTCTCCCGGGCAATATCACGAATATTAGTCATGTTGATTCCTCCGCCCTTTAGTTTACCCGAAGTGGCCAGTCCTCGCTAGTTGAGCACGGTCTGGACATACTGGCGCGCGGCGGCGCCGGTCAGCGGCCATGCAGCTGTTTGTGCGCGCTTAGCCACCTTAGCCAACAAGTTTTCAGCGGCCTCGGAGCCATCAGTGGCGGGAATGAGCAAGGCCAACAAGTGCGAAACCGCTTGGCCGCTGCCCGTATCGCCCCAGCGCACGGGTTGACTCAAATTCAATCCCACCAGCTGCGGCGTCGTGATGTTTTGGCCACTGGCGTAAATCAAAGCGGTGTCGGCTGCGACAAAGTGGGCTCCTTTCACTTCACTGGCCAGCAAACTCGCATGCACGCCGGTCACATCCAGATTGAAGCGCCGCGCCAAGGCTTCGGCACTTTGCCGCAAAGCGGTCAATTCAGAAGGTGCGGTCAGCTTAAGTTCAATGAGTGGTTGCCGTATCATCGTCTTTAACATGTTGCATACCCCTTTCAACTCACGCGGTTTGAATCGCCTTCATTCAACAAGGTGAGTGTAAGTTGTGGGACGCGTTTCAGGTCAAGGGCGCCGCCCAAACTTTTTTCAGCAGCCAAAAAGGCCTCACCGCTGGCGGTAAAACCGCAAACCGTGAGGCCCAGGCAATCATAATCAATTATTCGGCGCGCAACGCGATAGCAGCGTCTTTCTTCGCGGCCATCCGGGCTGGCACATGCCCACCCAGCAGCGTCAAAATCGTGGAAATCAGCACCAGGATGATGGCGTGCACTGGATTGAGCACCGCCACGCCACTCAAGCCAGTGACATTGGCCAAGACGGCATTGATTGGGAACGTCAACAGCCAAGCAACAAAAATCCCAAACAAGCCAGCGCCAAAGCCCAGGATGAAGGTTTCGGCATCAAACACCCGGGTGATGTCTTTCTTCCGGGCCCCCAAGGCTTTCAGCACCCCGATTTCTTTGGTGCGTTCCAAGACTGAGGTGTAGGTGATGATGGCAATCATGATCATCGAAGTGACCAAGGAAATGCCAGCGAAGGCGACCAAGACGTAGGTGATGGCATCCATCAAACCGCCAGTCATATCAGAGACCGTACCGGCCAAGTCGGTGTAAATGACTTTGTCTGCTTTCGACTTGCCTTTGTTCCACTTGTCCAAATAAGCCAGCACCTTGTCTTTTTGCTTAAAGGTGGTGGGATAAATCTGCACCGAAGTTGGCGTGGACACGCCGCCCAGCGTAGTCATGATGGCAGTGCGGGTCGCTTGGTCCATTTGCTGGCCGGTCATGATGTTGGTGGTGCTTTGCTTTTGGGCCGCCACAATTGCCGAGGATTTATTTTCATCCAGCACCTGCTTGGTCAAAGCGGAGCTGTAAGCAATCCCTGACGCCAACAAGCCATCGGAGTTCTTGGACTTCACCCGCACAATCCCGGTGATACGCAAGGTCTTGGTGTTACTTGAGGCAGCCGCCTTGCTCAGATCTTGGGTGGGCAAATAGGTTCCGGTTGGCAGTTTGGTGTAGTAATCGTCGTTCGCCACCAACTGAACCGAAGTCCCAATCAGGTCGTTGAAGTTGAATTTCTGCCCTTCCTTGACGGAGAAGCCTAGGTTCTTCAGCGCATTGATGTTGACGGTGTTCTTCTTATCGACGACCAGCACAATGTCCGTCGCCTTCGTCGGGTAGCTACCACTGAGTAGCTTGTAGTACGTCTGCAAGAAGGTCTTGCCACTGCTGGTGCGTTTCACGGGATAGACACTGCCGCCAACGCCAGTGGACGCCGCCATCATCGCGCTGGCATCCACACTGGAACTGTCGGGATTGCTGGTGGAGAAGCTGACGGTTTGATACTTGCCATCCACTTTGCGGACTAGGTTCATGCCGGTGCCATAAGTGACCGCGATGCTGCGGGCATCTTTGGTCGGCATTTTGTTAATGTAATCCAGATAACTCTGAGTCAACTTGTTGGTGTGTTGCGCTTTATCCGCCGCACTCTTTTCGGCAGTGACGGTGGAGGACTTCGAGAAAGTCTTGGTTTCTGTCCCGGTCATCATCGCGTTGGTGTCAGTGCCGACTTGCGAAATCGTGACCGGCATCGAGGCCATGGCCTCGCTTTGGGTCTTGTCGATTTGCTTTTGGAAGCCGTTGGACAACGCCAGCACCACTGCGATGCCGATAATCCCAATACTGGAGGCGAAGACGGTGAGGAAAGTGCGGCCTTTTTTGGTGCGAATGTTGGTGGCGGAAAGCTTCAGCGCGGTCCAGTAGCTCATCTTCGTGTGGTTGAGTTTGAAGCCGTCTTGCTTTTCGCTTTCAACATGGGGATTGGAGTCGTGCTTGATTTGACCATCGGCAAATTCAATCACCCGGTCGGCGTATTTGTGCGCCAGCTCTGGATTATGCGTGACCATGATGACTAGGCGCTCTTTGGAGAGCTCCTTGATCAGCTGCATGATTTCTTCGGAGGTTTGTGAATCCAGCGCGCCAGTCGGTTCATCGGCCAGGAGGATTTCTGGGTCATTGGCAATCGCCCGGGCAATCGCCACCCGCTGCATTTGGCCACCGGAAAGCTGGCTTGGCTGCTTGTGCATATGATCCTTGAGCCCAACGCGAATCAAGGCGTTTTCGGCGCGTTTTTGCTTCTCTGCAGCAGGCACGCCAGACAGGGTCATCCCCATCTCCACGTTTTCCATAATGGACAAATGGGAAATCAGATTATACGACTGGAAAATAAATCCAACCGAATTATTCCGGTAGGCATCCCAATCGGCGTCCTTGAAGTCTTTGGTGGACTTGCCTTTGATCACCAAATCGCCGGAGTCATACCGGTCCAGGCCGCCAATGATGTTGAGCATCGTGGTTTTCCCGGACCCGGAAGGCCCAAGAATGGCGACGAATTCCTGCTTCCGAAACGCAACCGAAACGTCATCTTGCGCCTTCGTGAGGGTACCGCCGACGTGATAATATTTCTTGATATGTTTAAGTTCTAGCACTTGAGCACTTCCTTCATCTTTATTGGTTGCTTTCATCATACGCGTTTGCGCTTCAATCAACCAAGTACAAGTTTCGATTATGACAGGTTGTCGCTTTGGCGGCCTCCGCCTCAAGACTGATTCCCGTTATTTATTACAAAAAAAGATGAGGCGTTAACCTCATCCTGTCGAGTTGACAACGTGCGTGGTCATCGGCTAACGACGCGACCGGCGGTACCAAAGTGCCAGCCACCCGCTCAACAGCGCTAAGCCCACAAAGCCGGCCACGCCCAGCATGACCCAATGCAGCGGGCGCCAGTACGACCAGACCACGGCGCGTAAGCCAGGCACTGGCCAGACCAGGGCAATGAACATCATTCCTTCCACCAGCCCGAGTAAAATCACCAAGCCGAGGCCAATTCTTGTCACCAGTCGCATAGGCACCCTCCTCACTGGCGGAACCAGCACGCAGCTGTGGCCACCTGCACCTAACGCGCCGCTTTGCCGCCAAACACGCGCATGAGTAGCGAAATCACGAACACCACCAAAGCGGCACCGATGATTGCAGGGAGGATAGCCATTCCGGCCACGTTCGGCCCCCAGCTCCCGAAAATAGAGCCGCCCACCCATGCGCCGAGCAGGCCGCCAATCAGGTTGCCAATCCAGCCCCCAGGAAGATTGCGGCCAACAATCATCGAGCCAATGGCACCGATGACAGCACCAATAATCAATACCCAAATGAAATGAAGCATGGTCTCACTCCTTTCAGCTTGAAATGCCGGCAGGACGGTCCTGCCTAGTTTGAGTGTAACGAATTAGACACGCTAATAGTATTAATATGCTTATGGCTTTAATAATTAAATGAGTAGAAAAAAGCCCACCGCGATGGGTGAGCCTCGAATCAAAAGCGATTAACGATAGAGCACTCGGCACAGCAGCCAAGTACCACCGGCAATGCCGCCGAGCATCACGATCAGCCGCGCCAGCAGCCAGTTTAAAGTCACCCACTGGGATAACGCGGTCGGTGCCGCTGCCCACAGCAACAAGGCCACAATGACGAGCAGTACTGCTGCCACCGGCAAACCGCGGAGCATCATTTTTATATCGGCTGCGGACAAACTGGCCCCTAGATTGATCAAGAAAACGCCCACCACCCAGGCCAGCGCCCAACGCCAATCTGGGTTGAAGGTAGCCTGGTTGATCAGCGCAAGCGGTACGTTCGGCCAAAACACATACCGCGCGGTGATGAGTTCGAGGGTGCCACTGACCCACAGCGGAGCGCCACCAGCGAAAAATAAGCCGAAGCGCTGCCACAGGGATTTTTGCCGAAACCGCAGCGTCACGTGGCCCGCCGAACTCGCTTGCGGCCCATCATGTACCGAAAAGTCAGCAATCTGCATGCCAAACAGGCGGCCCAGCAAAGCGTGACTGAGCTCATGGAGCCAGAGGCCCGGCTTGGTGAGCCAAAGTTGGCTACTATTTTTGCCGCGGACATTGACCAGGTGCTGAATGGTGGCGGTATTGAGCCACGAAAGCCCCAAGGCGCCTGCCACCAGCAGCAATAACGTTGCCACAGCAGTTTGGACAATGATCATGGGGCTTCACCTCCTAGAACACAAAGGGCCTCTGATGTGAAATCAGAGGCCAAGCAATGCAACAAGCCGGACTCGAACCGGCCACCTACAGTTTAGGAAACTGTTGCTCTATCCAGATGAGCTATTGTTGCAGACAAGTACCAGTTTAACCAATTCGTTAGCCATCGGCAAATGGAATTGCCGCGGAGAAAAGTTAAATTTGGTCCTGAGAAGCGGCAATCTGCGCCCACATTTTCTTCATGCGGCGTTTCTTGCTCCAGCCAATCAAAATCATCATCAGCTGGGAATTACGCTTCTTCATCGTTTCAGCATAATCCACGTCTTCTTGATAGCTCACTTCAGTCCGGCCATCTTCAGTCGGGCGCAGTTCATACCGCGTGTGGTAGGTATCTGGCCCCGCAAAGGAATCGAAAGCGTAGGTTTGGTTCTGCACAATCTTAGTGATCTTGATACGAATACTACCACGCGGACCCATCGACTTGCGATATTCATAGCCTTGCAACATCGCTGGTGTCAGCGTCTGCCCATTTTCATGGTTAATATCATAAAGCACGGAATCAATGATGCGCTGATAGAAAAATGCCACTGGGGCGTCAACTGTATCTGTAACCTTCATGGAAAATGCCTCCGAATTAGCGGTCCCCCGCAAACTTGTATAGACTATTATAGTCACATTGAAAGTGAAACCGCAAACAGCATCAAGTTACTGGGACCGAGCAAACATTGAGACAAGGCGACACTTATTTCGCCTTGCGCTTGCCTTTATTCTTCCGGTCGCGCAACCGATTCTTCTTGTGGGCTTTCTTGGGTGCCGAGGTCACCACTTCTCCAGTCACATGCGCATGGCGCTGCGCAGCTGGCGTCGTTGGCGTGGCTGTCTGAGCCGCCTTGGCTGGGCGGGCCGGTTTTGCCTGTTCGACTGGCGCTTCGGTGCTCATCTTACCGTCATTCAAGTAGCCCCGGACAATCTGATACTGGGGCACAAGGCGGCGCAAATCGCGCAGGTCATGATCGTCGCCGAGAGTGATGACCATCCCCGCCGCCCCCATGCGGCCGGTGCGGCCTGAACGATGGATGTAGGCTTCCGGCCGTGTTGGCGTCTGGTAATTGATGACCGCCGGCAGGTGCGGAATATCCAGGCCCCGGCCGGCCAAATCTGTCACCAGCAGCAGCGTCACTTTGCCTTTGCGAAAAGCATTCAAGGCGTTCGCCCGGGTGGTGGCGCGGTCGGTGCGGTTCAGCACCGCAAACTTGACGCTTTGATGACTCAGCGTGCGCGCTACCTTCATCATCATGGCGTTTTGGTTGAAAAAGACCAACGCCTGAAATTTGTCGAGATGGGCCAGGTGCCGCAGCCAGACTTCGCGGTGCGCATTATCCGTTTGGACAAAATAATGCGTGACCGACCCCTGCGTATGGTCAATCGCCCGCACATCAATGCGCTCAACATCCTGCCCAAACCACTGCGCCAGCTCTTGGAACATGGGGCTATCCGTGGCCGAGAAGAAGCCCAGCTGCACATCAGCCGGCGCCGCTTGCGCCAGTTCGCGCACCTGTGACAAGCCCGGTTCGCGCAGCATTTCGTCGGCCTCGTCGATCACCAGCGTTTGCAGCCGCGCTAAACTCACGCGGCGCGAATCGACTAGCTCCAGCAAGCGGCCGGCTGTCGCCACAATCACTTCTGGATGCTGCTTCAGCAACTCGAGCTGCCGTTTGACATTCGCAGAACCGGTCACCCCTTGCAAATTCAACCCAGCCACTTTCGCATACGGCCGCAACACATCACGGGTTTGAATGGCCAACTCTTGGGATGGCGCCAAAATCAAGAGCTGGAGACCGTCATCTGGCACCAGCTTCTCTAGCAGCGGCAGGCCAAACGCCAGCGTTTTGCCAGAACCAGTTGGGGCCAGCCCCACAATGGAGTGATCTTGCTTCAGCGGTTGGTAAACCGCCGTTTGAATCGGCGTTTCTTCAGTAAAGCCCGCCGCTTGCCACAGCGGTTGAAAAATGGATGCAATTGCCATGTTCTCTCCTTACCCTATTGTGGGTCGTTGCCAAATTTAATCGTGGTGGTTGCCCGCAAATCACCGAGCACTTGATGAACCTGCTTGGCGAGGCGCCATTGCTGCGCAAAAGCGCTCTGATCATGGGTCATCAAGGCGTGGGCAAAATACCGCGCCTCGTCCACCATCGGATTCGCCGGTTGCGCCACATGTAAGTCCACCGTTTCTGCCCCCACCAGCTTCAGTTCATCGAGGCTACCGGTGGCCCCGAGTTGCAGCGTCGTTTTGCCAAAATAGATTTCACTGCTGGCGCTGGTGTTGTAGTTTTTCCCGAGCACCAAATTGACGTCGACATCGGCGTAGTGCAAATGGGCCACGCCGCCGCCGTCGACCCCGCTGGCCAGCATGCTGGGCAGGTACTCAACTTGCTCCGGCACCCCGAACCAAGCCACCGCCGCATAAACCGAATACACGCCCAGATCCATCAGCGCTCCGCCGCCAAAGCGGGGGGAGAAAATGTTGGGGTTTTCGCCGGCCAGATAGGCATCATAACGGGAAGAATACTTGGCGTAAACCAACGTCGCCCCGGTTAGCGCCGCCCGCCGCTGTTGCACGAGTGCGGTGATCTTAGTGAAGTTGGGATCATAGACATGCCGGGCCGCCTCAAAAATCAGGCATTCCGGATGCGCGGCTTGCGCGGATTCAATCATGGCCAGTTGACTGGGATGCGTCACCATCGGCTTTTCAACAATCACATGCTTGCCAGCGGTCAGCGCCGCCGCGACTTGCTCGGCGTGCAGGCCGTTGGGGCTGGCGATATACACCACGTCCAAGTCACTAGCGAAAAATGCTGACAGCTCAGTGTAGAGCGTTGCCTCATGGGTCTTGGCCGCAAAAGCCGCAGCCGTGGCCTCATGCCGCGAGTAGATTGCGGTCAGCTGATAGTCACCGGTACTTTCAGCGGCTTCGACGAACTGTTGCGTGATCCAATTGGTCCCAATGATGCCTAATTTCATGGCGCACCTTCCTTTCACATAGCTTCATTCTACCATCTCACTGGCGTCGGTGCCGCCTGCCTTTTATTGAAATATTTCGCTCATATTATTGTAAACAGAAATATAACCGGATGTAATACTCGGCGTGCTATGATAGGAGCATCAGAGCAAGGGGTTGCTCAAAGCACACATCGGGGAGGGATGATGGGCATGGCGTCATTGTTCAAAAAAATGGTCAACTCAATCGAAAAAAAGGTGACGCATCGCAAAACCGCGCCCACCACACCAACCGCCGTCGAAGCGTTGGCGCTACAATACACGGGCAAATACGCTTTTTTGGACGAACTGACCAATAAAACCCACCAACTGATGATTTCCCCTGCCCTCAAGATCAAAATTGATGGTAGCACCCTTCCCGGCACGGTGACCGGCATCACCACCGATAAACTGACCTTTCTCGATCACTACGGCTACCAGCTCATCATCACCGCTGACAGCGCCGGCCCCACAACGATTTACGACGAAGCTGAAGACGCCACCTACCAAATTATCAAACCCACACCTGACAATTAAAAAATGGATGACCCGCGTTGTGCGAATCATCCATTTTTAGTTGCGGTTGCAACCATTTATTCAAGATTAGTTTGGGCCTGTTTGGGTACATCCACGCCGTCGACGGCTTCCCAGCTCGTGACCCCTTTTTTCGTGTTGTAGACCAGTTTAAGATAAGCCCCGCGGCGCAGCGGCCGGGATTTGTTGGCATTAAAGGTCAGGGCTTGGCTCTTGCCTTTGTCATCGTAACCCGTCAGCTCATAGCGATAATCGGCATAAACATTGCCGGCTTTGTCCCGTTGGTTGATTTTCGTACCGGCGGTGGTGATTTTCGTGTAGTAGGTCGTGCCACCATAGTTGGTCACTTCATACCATTTGAAACCGCCAAAGGCCAAGGCCACAATCAATACCAACGCAATCAAGAATTTTTTCATCGTTATCTCACCTCACCCATGATTATCGCAGGGTTGACCTTTGGCAACCATCGATTCGGCGAACAGTGAGTGACAATTCTGTTAGTTGGTCAGCTGCGCTTTAAAGGCCTGTGTTGTGGCCAAATACGCCACCGCCGTGTAATCTGTTCCGGCGGCTTTCAAAGTGCCGCTTTGCCAGTACTGAACCTGCTTGCCGGGATGGCCACCAATTTGCCAGCGCGGCGCTGAAGCAGCCACGTCAGTCAAATCAGCCAGCACCTGCTTGCTCCCCATCAGAATAAACGGATGCGTGGTGTAGCGCTGCAGCTCCACGATAAAGGCGCGGACCTTCGCCGCCACGACGGCTTTTTTCGGTGGCTTATTCGCGTACTGCCCATAGAAAGCGACCTGAATGCCGATGGGCAAGGTCCCTAGATTTTTTCCGACTTTGGTGGCAAAGTACCGCGCCTGGGCGGCAGGATCGCTGTCAAAGCTGAAGTAATGGTAAACGCCCACGGCTAACCCGCTGCCGGTCGCCTGCTCGTAGTTCGTGCTGTAAGTGTCATCGAAAAAGCTGGCGCCTTGCGTCCCTTTGAGATACACAAAGCGCAAGCCCTCGCTTTGGAGCGCCTGGAAATCGGCGTTACCATCGCTTTGACTGACCATTACGCCGCGCACCGCATAAGCAGCCACGCCGGTGCGCCGCTGGCTCCACAGCCAGCCGCCCAGGCCCGCCGCTGCCAGCAAGGCGATGACTGCGGCCACAAGCAGCCAGCGGCGCCGCTTGCGGTAGGTATTTGAATAGATGGGACGTTTTCGTCTCGGCACCGTGAAGGTCTCCTTTCATCAAATCGGTGATTGCATAAAGTTTATTATACCTAAGCCACCCGCTAATGGCATTCTTCCTGTAAAATAAACAGTGCATAGCGCAATTAATCAGTCCAAAGGCTGATTAACTCCTGTCCAAACTCGCTATGATATGGACATCAGCAGTAAGGAGGAGAATATGTTAGATGAACGGCTGATTGGCACTACCTTCACCCTGACTCAAGATGGGCCAGGCGATGTTGCGCTTTATGGCATTCATTATCATTACCACGTGTTAGACCAAGCCAAACGCGGCGATCTGGTGGTCGTCGTCCGGGCAGAGGCGTTGGGGCTGAGCGTGCGTAAGGCAAGCGAAACGTTAGTGTTTTGACCTGCCACACATAAGGAGGAATTAAAAATGGTTAGTATCATTATTTGGGCAATTGTTTTAATTGTAGTTATCTTATTTGTGATTATGTTGTTCTCCAGCGTGGCCATTATCCACACTGGTGAAGTCGGCATTGTGGAACGCTTAGGGAAATACGTGCAAACGTTGGAACCAGGTTTTCACGTGGTGCCACCATTCATCTATCGCATCACTGAGATTGTGAACATGAAGCAAATTCCTTTGAAGGTCGACGAACAGGAAGTGATCACCAAAGATAACGTCGTGGTGCGCATTTCCGAAACCTTGAAGTATCATATCACCGACGTTAACGCCTATGTTTACCAAAACAAAGACTCCGTGCTGTCTATGGTACAAGATACCCGCGCCAACTTGCGCGGCATCATCGGGAACATGGATCTGAATGATGTGCTGAATGGTACCGAAACGATTAACCAAACCCTGTTCCAGCAAATCGCCACCACCACCGCCGGCTACGGTCTGAACGTCGATCGCGTTAATATCGACTCCATCCAGGTGGACAAAACGATTCAGGAATCCATGAACAAACTGCTGCGCGCTTCCCGGGAAAAGGAAGCCAACATCATGGAAGCAGAAGGCTTGAAGCAAGCCGCCATCGCCAAAGCTGAAGGGGAAAAGCAATCTGATATCCTGCACGCGCAAGCCAGCAAGGAAACCCAGATTTTGGACGCGCAAGGGAAAGCCGAAAGCCAGCGTCTGATTGCCGAAGCGGTCCGCGATCAAATCAACTCCATCAACGAAGGGTTGGAAAACCACGGCGAACTGTATCTCACTTACAAGAACGTCGAAGCGCTTGAAGCTTTGGCCAAAGGTGATGCCAATACCGTCGTGATGCCAAGTACCGCCATCGATTCATTGGGTCAAATTCCAGCGGTTGGCAAACTGCTCAAACAAGAAAGCAAATAGTCCTACTCAGGACGACACAGCCCGCCAGCATCCGATTCAATCGAATGCTGGCGGGCTGTTTTGGGCTTTGAAGCAAATGAGTTGACCGCGGCCACTTAGTTTGGATAATAACGGCGAGGTGATCAAGATGACAACAACGCTAACGCTCATTATTCCGACGTACAATCTCGGCAGCTATTTTGCCGGCATGTTAGGCGCCTTGCAGCGCCAAACCCGGCCATTTGACCTATGGCTGGTCGATGATGGCTCAACGGACGGCACCGCCAACCAAGCGGCGGCCTTCACCCGCGGCATCCCCAATTTTCATCATTTCGCTTTTTCTGTGCATCAAGGCGTGTCGGTAGC
This sequence comes from Lacticaseibacillus salsurivasis, assembly GCF_036246225.1. Taxonomy (NCBI): domain Bacteria; kingdom Bacillati; phylum Bacillota; class Bacilli; order Lactobacillales; family Lactobacillaceae; genus Lacticaseibacillus; species Lacticaseibacillus salsurivasis. The sequence continues at coordinate 15,610 of NZ_BTTP01000013.1, read as the reverse complement.
GCGTAATTATGGGCTGGCCCGCGCGACGACAGAGGCGGTCGCCTTTATTGATGGCGATGATTTGATTGCTGACGACTTTGTGCAAGCGCTGGCAACCGCCATGGTGCCAGCCGTCAACGCGGTGGCGGTCGGTTACCGCTGGTTCCGCACCCCGCCACTGGCCACAGGTGAGCAGCGCCTTGATCAAGTCGCCATGTTCGAGCAGGTCAGCCATCACGGTACGGCCATCGGCGGCTATGTCTGGAACAAGGCGTTTCGCCGCGCCGCCATTACCGCGGCCAACTTGCAGTTCGACCCCACCTTGCAACTGGCGGAAGATTACTGGTTCACCGCCAGCTTTGTTGCACGAACCCCAGGGCCATATGTGTACTTGCCGGCCGTGCGGTACACCAAAAGAAATCGCCCTAACAGCACCATTCACCGCGCCGGTTTTCAAGCTCGGGCCCAGGAGGACGCCGTGTTTGAACGGATTCGCCAGCTCCGGGCTGGGCTGGCTCAGTGATCTGAATCAGCCTCCACTTTGCCTAGCAGGAACAGCGGTCCAGCCCAAGCAAATTGCGCCACGAAAAAAGTCGCTCGAGTTGAGCGGCTTTTGTGGTTTTAATTGGCATTCAAAGTTAATGCCGTCACGCTTTCAATACTGGTCGTTTGCGGGAACATGTCCACCGGCTGGGTCTGGGTGGCCTGGTAACCAAAGGCGGCTAGCGCCTTCAAATCCCGCGCCAGGGTGGCCGGATTGCAGGACACGTAAACCATCTTCGGTGGCAACAGCACGCCTACCGCGTCGATGAATTCCTTGGCCAGACCCTTGCGCGGCGGATCAACCATCAGCACATCCGCCGGCAACTGCTGGTCGCGCCAAGTCTGCATCACATCCTCAGCTTTACCGACTTCAAAGGTGGCATTGTCAATGCCGTTCAGCCGCGCGTTTTGGCGCGCATCCGCAACTGCTTCGGGTACGATTTCCACCCCATACACATGTTTAGCATGCTTGGCCATCGCTAACGAAATCGTCCCAATGCCGGAATAAGCATCAATCACGGTTTCCTTCCCCGTTAACCCCGCAGCTTCAATCGCCTTGGTGTAAAGCACCTCGGTTTGCAGCGGATTGACCTGATAAAAACTGAGCGGCGAAATCTGGAAGGTATTGCCAAGGAGCTGATCAGTCAGGTAGCTGCGCCCAGCCAGCAGCCGAGTTTTACGGCCCATAATCACATTGGTCCGCTTATCATTCAAGTTCAGCATGATGCTGGTCACTTCTGGGAGTGCCGCCTGAATGCCAGCCACCAAATCATCTTGATGCGGCAAGGCCCAGGTGGTCACCACCAGCACAATCATCATCTCGTGGGAGAAATAGCCACGGCGCACCATGATGTGGCGCACCAGGCCGGTGTTTTTGGCCTCATCATAGCCGGTCAAGCCATACTGCCGGAGCAGGTCGCGCACCACCACCACGGCCGCGTCGATTTTCGGATCCTGAATATAAAAATCTTCCAGGGGCACGAGGTCATGACTACGACGCTTGAAAAAGCCCGTGGTCGCCTGACCGCTCACCTGGCGCACCGGAATCTGGGCTTTGTTGCGATACCCCTTCGGCTCTGCCATGCCTAATGTTGGCAACACTGGTACCGCCAGATTCTGCTTTTGATACAACTCTTCAATTTGATGTTGCTTGAATTTGAGCTGCGCCGGGTAAGCCAAATGCTGCAACGGCGCGATTCCGGTTTGGGTGTAGGCTTTGTCCACTGGTACTTGCCGATCTGGCGAGGCTTTGAGCAGCTTCACCAGCTTGGCAAAGCCGTACTGTTTCTCCACTTTCAGCACATGGACCTGCACTTCTTCGCCAGGCAGCGCATTTTCGATAAAGAGCGGGAAGCCGTCGACTTTGGCCACCCCCATCCCCTCATATGTTAAATCCAAAATTGTCACGGTTAGTTCTTGATTTTTGACCACTGGTGCTTTAGCCACAGGGCACTCCTTTCGCCGCAATGCGGCAGACGCGAAAATAACTCCACCCACTTTACCAAAGAACGTCGTGGGATACAACCGCACCAAAACGCCCGCCGGCAGATGCCAAGCGGGCGCAATGATTATTCTCCCTTGGCGATTTTACCATCGCCATTAATGTCTTGATGGGAAATATGTTCGACTTCCTCAACATAATCTTCGGTGACGACATCAGGGTCCAAGTTCTTCTTAGGAATTTCATCCACATTGGCAAAAATCTCCATGTGCTGCTTGAGATTTTTGAAGGTCATCGGGGCATTGCCGCCGAATTCTCCGTCCAAGTTGATTTTCATCTCCTGGCCATCGGTGCGCTTGGCCACAAGCTTGGAGGTCTTGGTGTAAATGACATTGCTATCATCCGTGTGACGTCCGCCGTTCAGGACCTTGCCTATCAGCACCAGGAAGTCGGCGAAGTTACCGGTTTTCACCACAATCAGCGAAAACTTGCCATCCCCCATGCTGGAGTCAGGCACAATTTGCTCGAAGCCGCCCACACTGTTCGTCATCGCTAGCAGGAACATGCTCGCCGGCCCATCGTACACGCCATCATCGAACTCCAGATGCATCGGCACCGATTGCACCGCTGGCAACATTTCGGCGCCTTTGACGACATAGGCAAAGTAGCCAAAAATCGACTTGAATTCCGATGGCACCTGGTACGTCAGCTCGGTGAGCAACCCCCCAGCAGCGATATTCATGAAGTAATGGTCATTGGCTTGGCCAATATCCATGCGCAGCGTCTGCCCCTTCAAAATCAGTTTGGCCGCCGCCACCGGATCTTCCCGCGGAATGCGCAGTGCCCGGGCGTAGTCGTTAGTTGTCCCCGCGGGAATGATGGCCAGCTTGGGGCGATGCCGATGCGGCGCAATACCGTTGACGACTTCGTTAATCGTCCCATCGCCACCCGCACCAACAATCAGGTCAAAGCCGTCCTTGGTGGCGCGGCTCGCCTCTTTTTTGGCGGAAAATGGTTTTGGGGTCGTCTGAAACGCCGACGCTTCATAACCCGCCTGCTCCATGACGTCTAATATGTCCGCCACATAGCGGCGCATGCCTTCGTTCCCGCTGGTTGGGTTATAAATCAAACGTGCGCGTGGTCGCATGTTCTTGCCTCCTGTGATGAAATGGATGGAGATAAATGAAGAGGAAAAATCGAAACTAAGCTGGCTGTCGGGCTAAGTACGCCTTTGTTCGCAGCCTGTTGTAGTTGCGCTCCGGGTGGCTAACGCCTGAACAGCTAGCTACGCACTGGCCCTCACCGGCAAAGTACGCCGGTAATGCCCAGTGCTAGGCTACCTGTCAGGCTAAAACCAGCCACCCTCCGCAGCCTGTTGCCTACCGCTTTTTAATTTCGCTCATCAAAATCTGGTTAACGACTTTCGGGTTTGCTTTACCGTGTGTTTGCTTCATGATTTGGCCGACCAGGAAGCCGATGGCACGGTCTTTACCGTTCTTGAAGTCTTCGATACTTTGCGCATTGTCGTCCAAGATACCGTCGATAATTGGGGTGAGCTTGGCTGGGTCAGAAAGTTGGACCATGCCTTTTTCTTCAACCCAAGCTTTAGGATCGGTGTCGTTCTTGATAATTTCTTGAAAGACCTTCTTGGCGATTTTACTGGAAATGGTGCCGTCTGCGATCAGCTTGATCATTTCCGCCAAGTGCGCTGGCGTCAGGGCCACGTCCTTAAGTTCCAAGTGTTCGGCGTTCAGGTAACCAGACACTTCGCCCATCAGCCAGTTTGAGGCCTGCTTAGGATCAGCGCCGGCCGCGACAGTGGCTTCAAAGAAGTTGGCCATTTCCATGGTCAAGGTCAAGACGCCGGCGTCATAAGCCGGGATGCCCCATTCGTTGATGTAACGGGCGCGGCGCTTGGCTGGTGCTTCTGGCAACTTGGCCGTCACGTCATCGATCCAGGCTTGAGAAACGTAGACGGGCGGCAGGTCTGGTTCTGGGAAGTAGCGGTAATCATCCGCGCCTTCCTTGACCCGCATCAAAATAGTTTCCTTCTTGGCTGGATCCCAGCGCCGGGTTTCCTGCCGGACCTGACCGCCTGCCATCAGCACTTGGACCTGCCGCTTTTGTTCAAAGGCCAGGCCGTCGCGCACGTGGTTAAAGGAGTTCAGGTTCTTGATTTCGGTTTTGACCCCAAAACCAGTGGCGCCAATCGGCCGCACCGACAAGTTGGTGTCCACCCGCATGGAACCTTCTTCCATCTTCACGTCGGAAGCGCCGGTGAACTGCACGATTTGGCGGAGCTGTTCCAGATACTGGTAGGCTTCTTCGGGACTAGCGATGTCGGGTTCAGACACGATTTCAACCAGCGGGGTGCCCTGCCGGTTCAAGTCGACGTAGGAATAACCATCGTCTTCGTGTTGGTTTTTCCCGGCGTCTTCTTCGACGTGGAGTTCGTGAATGCCGATTTTTTTCTTTTTCCCATCGACTTCGATTTCAATCCAGCCGTTGGTGGCCAGTGGGGTTTCACTTTGCGTGATCTGGTAGGCCTTCGGGTTATCAGGATAGAAATAGTTCTTCCGGTCAAAATGGGTGTGCCGAGTGATGTCAGCATGCAGCGCAATGGCGACCATCATGCCGTAGCTGTACGCGCCTTTGTTGACGGTTGGCAGCGTTCCGGGGAAGCCCCAGTCGATCACGTTGGTATTGATGTTGGGTTCAGCCCCGTAAGACACTGGCGTTGGGGAGTACATTTTGGAATTGGTTTTCAGCTCAACGTGGACCTCAAGCCCAATGGTGGTTTCAAAATTCATTAGTTCGCACCTCCTGGGATTTGGTCAACATAATCATTTGCCTGTTCAAAGGCATCCGCCGCTTGCAGCAAGGTTGCTTCATCGAACTGCTTGCCGATCAGCTGCAGTCCCACTGGCATGCCATCCACAAAGCCAGCCGGCACGGAAACCGCTGGCAGACCAGCCAAGTTGACCGGAATGGTCAGGATATCATTCATGTACATGGTCAAAGGATCGGTAACTTTTTCACCAATCTTGAAGGCAGGCGTTGGCGTCGTTGGTGCAATAATGAAGTCATAGTCGGCAAAGACTTGATCAAAGTCGCGGGAGATCAACGTCCGTACTTGCGCCGCCTTCTTGAAGTAGGCGTCATAGAACCCAGCGGACAAACTGAAGGTCCCTAGCATGATGCGGCGCTTGACTTCTGGGCCGAAGCCTTCAGAGCGCGAACGCACGTAGACATCTTCCAAGTTCTTCACATCTTCAGCGCGGAAGCCGTACCGAATCCCGTCGAACCGTTGCAAATTCGAGGAAGCTTCAGAGCTGGCGATAATGTAGTACGCGGCCACGGCATATTTGGTGTGCGGCAGCGACACGGTTTCAACAGTTGCCCCCAGCGCGCGGAATTGATCAGCGGCTTTTTGCACTTGCGCCGCCACCGCCGGATCGACCCCCTCGCCAAGGTATTCACTCGGCAGACCAATCTTCATGCCTTTGATGGATTGGCCCAGTTTGGCCGTGTAATCCGGCACTGGAATATCGGCGGTGGTGGCATCTTTGTCATCATGGCCGGCAATCACATTCAAGGTCAAAGCCGCATCTTTCACCGTGCGGGTCAACGAGCCCACCACGTCTAGGCTCGAGGCAAAGGCAATCACGCCCCAGCGCGAAACCCGGCCATAAGTTGGCTTGAGCCCGACAATGCCGTTAAAGGCCGCCGGCTGGCGAATTGAACCGCCAGTATCGGTACCCAACGCCATCGGCACTTGGCCTGATGCCACGGCTGCCGCGGAGCCACCTGAGGAACCACCAGGCACGCGGGTGTAATCCCACGCGTTTTTGGTCGTTTGGAAGGCGGAGTTTTCCGTCGAGGACCCCATGGCAAATTCGTCCAAGTTCAGCTTACCCGCCGTAATCGCGCCGGCAGCATGCAACTTGTCCACCACCGTCGCGTTGTAGATGGGCATAAAGTTGCCTAAAATCTTGGACGCAGCCGTGGTTTTCAGGTCTTTGGTGACAATGTTGTCTTTGATGCCCACTGGTACGCCGGCAAAAATCTGGTCAGCCGGAATGCCGGCTTCATCGATCGCTGCGGCTTGTTTCGTGGCAGTTTCCTGGTTCAAGGTCAAAAAGGCTTGAACGTCAGCGTCCACTTGCTCAATGTTAGCAAAAGTGGCCTTCAGCAAGCTGCTGGCGGTTTGGCTACCATTGACCAGTGCTTCATGCACTGAGGTGAGATCTTGCTTCAAATAAGTCACGCTTAGTCGTCCTCCTTGTCAATGATGGATGGCACTTGGATTAAGGTCCCCTTCTTGGTTGGGACGTTTTCCAGCAAGTCGTCAATCTTAGTGTCGTTGTGCGCCACATCTTCACGCATCACGTTTTCAAGGTGGATGCTTTGCGTCGTCACTGGCACGTCAGTCGTATCAACGGTTTCCAGCTGCGCGACCATGTTCAAAATCTCATCCAGCTGATTGGTGTATTGCTGCAATTCATCGTCGGTAAAAGCCAACTTGGCCAGTCCGGCAACATGGGCAACACTCTCTTTTGAAATCATGTTCTCCCTACCTTCTTCAGTGCGGTTTGACCGCACAATTATTCAACTTAGTTTACCATACCCACCGGCAGTGCGGGCACGCCGGCTGGGATTTATGGCCTGGCCCACAAAAAAACCAGGTCGCCCTGGCTTTTTGTTTAGTAGCTACCAAAGACATGAGTGTAGAAGTCTTTGCTGCTGCTTTCCCGCGAGACAAACGCCTGGATGCCTTGGGTGGATTGAATCGTAATTTCGATTTTGACCCCGCTTGGCAGGTACTTGCTGGCGGCGTTCGCCACGTATTGCGTGAAGCTGTTGAGCTCTGTGGCCCCATAGAACTGGGTGTTAATGGTGATGTTCAGCCCCGTCAAAGCGTTATCGCTGTAATGCGCCTGCGCCGTCACCCCAGCCAAGGTCGGGAAGAAGTTCTCAACATTCGTGGTGAAGTTGTCAAAATCCGTCGACACGGTTTTGTTGATGGGCTTTTTGTTGTCTACCGTCGGCAAGACTTCGTTTTGCTGGTTAACTGGCGTCCAATCCGCCACGTCAGTCCCAGACTTGGAGACCACATAGTCAAAATACGTGCCGCCGACGAGTGAATCCGACCCGGCGAGCTTGTACAAGGCAATCACGATTGGGGTATCGTTGTTCACACCGCTCATTTTCCGCACTCGCGCCACCACTTCTTTGGCCATGGCTTTACCTTGGGTCGTCATGTCCGCATCGCTGATATGCGTGGTGTAAGTAGCACCATACTTTTCTTTCTGGTAGTAGTCGTCAGCGTTCATGCCAAGGGCAATCGCCACCCCGCCTAAGCTCATATTACTACCAGATTGGGTCATGTAATCCTGCTCCACCATGGTTTCCAGGTACATCGGGTTGCGGTCGGTTTCCCCTGTTTTGCCGTTGTCCTTGGGATTCAGACCTTGGCTGTCGTCACTTTTACGCGCGAGCCATTTTTTGGCGGTGCTGGTGGAAATCAGCTGGCCTTCCTCGAACACATACTTACTGGTTGAGAACTGCTTTTTAGCGATGTCCTGCAAGCCATTTTCCATGCTCTTGATGTTGAAGCTATTGCCGCCTTGTTGATTGGTGGACAGTTGCAGCCCCCGGGCACTGGAAGTCTTATAGCGACCATTTTGAATGACGCCTTCGTACATCCCGGAATCCACCGTGCCGGTGGTGGTGTAGCCTTTGCTGGAGCCGCTGGTACTGCTGCCGCTGCCAGAGTCGAAGCTCAGCTTGCCGCAAGCGGCTAAGCTGATGGCGGCGACGAGGATCAAGGCCGCTGTGAGTGCTTTTTTCATGTCAAATGCCTCGCTTTAAAGTTTCGTCAAAAGTTCTTGCTCCGCCATCACTGGCACTTCGAGCTTAGTGGCCTTGGCCAGTTTGCTACCAGCCGCCTCCCCAGCCACCAGCAGGTCCGTCTTCTTGGACACGGAACCGGTGACTTTGGCGCCCAGCGCCTGCAACTTGGTGGTGAGCTCTGGCCGGGAAAATTCACTGAACTTACCAGTGATGACCACCGTCTTGCCTGAGAAAAAGCTGTCGGTGGCCGCCGGCGCCGCACCGCGGTAGGCCAGATTCACGCCAGCCGCTTGGAACGCCGCAATCAGCTCCTGCGCCTGCTCGCGCTGGAAGTAGGTCGTGACGCTGTCCGCAATGGTCGGACCAATGCCATCGATGCCAGCCACGGTTTCCGCGTCGGCTTGCATCAAATGAGCCAAATCGCCGAAATGGGCGGCCAACAGCTGCGCCGCTTTGCCGCCAACATGGCGGATGCCTAAACCAAATAGTAGCCGTTCCACGGAGTTCTGCCGACTGTTATCAATGGCCTTTAACAAATTGTTAATCGACTTTTCTTTGAACTTATCCAGTTGACTTAAATCGGCGGCGGTTAAATGATACAAATCCGCCACATCTTTGACCAGGTGTTTAGCCTGCAGTTGCGCGATAATTTTGGGCCCGAGGCCGTCAATGTTCATCGCGTTGCGGGAGGCAAAATGAGTCAGCTGTTCTTGAACCTGCGCCGGGCACATCGGGTTGATGCAGCGCAGCGCCACTTCTTCATCCAAATGCACCAACGCTTCGCCGCAAGAAGGACAAGCGGTCGGAATCGGCGCCGGCTGACTGTCCGCCGGCCGTTTGCTCAACACCACCTCTGACACTTCCGGAATGATATCGCCGGCTTTGTGCAGCAGCACCGTATCGCCGATGCGAATATCCTTCTCGGCGATCAAATCGGCATTATGCAGGCTCGCCCGCGCCACCGTCGTCCCAGCCAAACTCACCGGATCCATCACCGCCGTGGGGGTCACCACGCCGGTGCGGCCGATGGTCCATTCAATGTCGCGCACCACGGTTTCGGCTTGCTCCGGCGGGAATTTGTACGCAATTTCCCACCGCGGGACTTTCACGGTGTTGCCGAGTTGCGCTTGCAGCGGCAAGCTGTTCACCTTCACCACAATGCCGTCGATGCCGTAGGGTAAATGGTCGCGGTCGGCGGTTTGGGTGGTGATGTAATCATCCATCGCAGCCAAATCCGCGGTGCGTATCGATGAAGGATTCGTCGCAAAGCCCAAATCAGCCATGAAGGCAATGGCGTCGTGTTGTGTGGTGATCCCGTAACGTTCTGGCTCAACCAAGGTATACAAGAACGTGGCCAGCTGGCGGTCGGCCGTGACTTTGGCATCCAGCTGGCGCAGGCTCCCCGCCGCCGCGTTCCGGGGATTGGCAAATGGCGCCAACCCCTCGGCTTCGCGCCGGGCGTTGAGTTTGGCAAACGCCGCTTTGGGCATGTAGCATTCACCGCGCACTTCGAGGTCCAAGGGCTGTTTAAGCTGGTGCGGAATATCAGGTATCGTCAGGACATTAGCGGTCACATCTTCCCCGACGTTCCCGTCGCCGCGAGTGGAGCCTTGCACCAGCTTGCCTTGCTCATAAACTAAGGACAGGGACAAGCCATCGATTTTCAACTCCACATTGTAATCCACGGTTTCGCTCACCCCGGCTTCCAAGCGCTCGGCCCATGCCTGCAGCTCTGCAAGGGAAAAGACATCCCCCATCGAGAGCATGGGAATCGGATGCGGTACCTTGGTGAAATCAGGTGAAATGACATCCCCCACGGCTTGGGTGGGCGAATCGCTTTGAATCAAATCGGGAAAAGCCGCTTCAAATTCCTGCAGGCGCCGATAGGTTTGGTCGTACCGCGAATCTTCCACGCTCGGCGCATCATTCGTGTAGTATTCACGCCGCCAGCCGTTCAGCTGTTTGACCAGCTGCGCGACTTCAGTTTGCGCGGCGGCATGCGTGTAGTCGCTGATTGCCTGCTCTGCCATGTTGGGACCTCCTTAATCGGTTTGCTTCACAATCGGGGCAAAGGCGGCCAGTAGCCGCTTCACACCCATGTCTGGGAACGCAATATCAAGTTCTTGATCATCACCGGTGCCGGAAACTTTGACAATCGTGCCAATGCCCCACTTCTTGTGCGCGGCTTTGTCGCCCACCGCCCAAGTGGTTTTACCGGCCGCGGATTGCGGCGCGGCCACCACATGGGCTTTGGTGCCTTGCGGATGCCGGCTGAAGGTTGGTGTGACCGCACGCTGGGTCCGGTTCAAGAACGGGATATCAGACTTCGGTGCCGCTTGGCCGGTGGTGGCCAGCAATTCCGGTTCAATTTCGTCAATAAAGCGGCTTTGCGGATTGTTTTGACGCTGACCATACAGCATGCGGGCATAGGCGTTACTGATATACAGCTTATTCTTGGCCCGGGTGATGCCGACGTAAGCCAGCCGCCGTTCTTCTTCCATTTCACTTTCGTTCATGGCTGAGCGGCTCAGCGGGAACAACCCTTCTTCCATGCCGACCAAAAAGACCACTGGGAATTCTAGGCCTTTGGCAGCGTGCAGCGTCATTAACGTCACTTCTTGGGCGTCTTCTTCGATGTCGTCTTGATCGGACACCAAGGCCAAATCGGCGATGAAGTCGACGAACAAATCGCTTTGCTCATCTTCGGGTTCATAACGGGCATCAAATTGCTGGGTCACTGAAAGCAATTCCTGCAAGTTTTCGATGCGGGTATCCGCCTCAACCGTGCCGGCATTTTTCAGCTGCGGCAGGTAGCCGGTATCATCCAGAATGCCTTCCATCAGCTCGGTAACACTGCCACTAGCGCGTTTGTCCGCCAGCTTGGCAATCGTCTCGCCAAAGGCCGCCAGACTGGTCCGCGCCTTGCCTGACACCTGGGAGAGTTCAGCGTTTTGCGCCGCTTCCAGCAGCGACCAGCCGTTTTGGTTGGCAAAAGCCTGCAGTTTCTCCAGCGACGTGGCGCCAATGCCGCGCTTAGGCTCATTAACAATCCGATTGAACGACATGTCGTCATCCGGATTGATGACCAAGCGGAAGTACGCCAACGCATCGCGAATTTCCTTGCGGTCGTAGAACTTGTGGCCACCCACCATCTTGTAAGGAATGTTACTTTTGACGAAGGCTTCTTCAATCGCCCGGGACTGGGCGTTGGTACGGTACAAAATCGCAAAATCGCCGTAGCGCCGGTGGTGGTCCGCCATTTCGCCTTCGATGGTTTTGATGACGAAGTACGCTTCATCCAGCTCGCTTTGCGCCCGATAGTAGGTGATCTTGTCGCCGGTTTTATTTTCCGTCCACAGCGTTTTGACCTGGCGCTTTTTGTTGTTTTTGATCACATCATTGGCGGCTTGCAAAATGGTTTTGGTCGAACGGTAATTTTGTTCGAGCATGACCACCTGGGCATCCGGATAATCCTTCTGGAAGTCCAGAATGTTTTGCATGTTCGCCCCACGCCAGCCGTAGATACTCTGATCGGCATCCCCGACCACGCAGAGGTTGCGATAGTCATCCGCCAGCATGTGCACCAGCTGATATTGCGCCTCGTTGGTATCCTGATACTCATCGACATGAATGTATTGGAACTTGCGTTGATAGAATTCAAGCGTTGCCGGTTCCTGCTTGAACAACAGAATGGTTTGCATGATTAAATCATCGAAATCCAGTGCCTGATCGGACCGTAGCCGTTTCTGGTATTCGGCGTACACGCTGGCGGTCACCTGTTCGAACGGAGACGCCGCCGCTTTGGCGTAATCTTCCGGCGTTTGCAGGTCATTTTTGGCATTGGAAATCGTACTCAGCAAAGCTTTCGGGTCGTAACGCTTCGGGTCCAGATTCAAATCAGCCAGAATGTGCTTCACCAACGTTTTCTGCTCAGCAGGATCAGCGATGGTGAAAGCACGGTTCATGCCTAACTTCTCAATGTCGCGGCGTAAAATCCGCACACACAGCGCATGGAAGGTTGAAACCCAGACATCCCGGGCCAGCTCCGGATCTAGCAATTTACCGACCCGTTCCTTCATTTCTCGCGCCGCTTTGTTGGTGAAAGTAATGGCCAAAATGCGCCAGGGGTTAATCCCCTTGTCTTCGATCAAATACGCGATCCGATGCGTCAGCACCCGAGTTTTCCCGGAGCCAGCGCCGGCCATGATCAAAAGCGGGCCTTCGGTGGCTAACACCGCCTCGGATTGTTTGTCATTCATGCCTTGCAGTAGGGCTGTTGCCATAATATCGTCCTTTCACCGGTGCATAATCTTGTTTCATTGTACCAGAAACACGCGTTCGATTACAGCCGCTCGGCCGCATAAAAACGGCTTCACACCGGCTTTTGGCCGTGGTGAAGCCGTTTATTTTTTGCTGGGTTACAGTCGCTTTTCCCCTTCCAAGGCGCGAATGTCGGTCACATCTTGATTGACCTCTAGGCACCCCAGGTAGTCGCCGGCAGGGTTGTGAATGGCGAAGTAGCGAATGTACAACATGCGGTCCCGGAAGTGAATCCAGAAATCGGCATGGTCTGCCTTGCCGCTATGGAAATCGGCCAAAATCGCTTTGACCTTGTCCACGGACTTCGGCGGGTGGCAATCCACCACCAAACGGCCAATCACGGCCGTCGTGCGCGGAAAGACCCGGTGGCCGTTATCTGAGAACCAGCGCACGGTATCAGTGGCATCGACGAAAGTCAGATCCACTGGTAGCAGCCGCAGCACATTGGTCAGCTGATCGAGATCAAAACTCCCGGTCGGCAGCACCACCCGCGCCGGGTGCATGCCATCGATTTCGACCCGCCCATCAGCACTGCCAGAGGTGGCGGCGCCAAAGGCCACCGGCCCGCGGTGGCGCGGCTTTTGCACCGAAATGCGCGGGCCGTTGCTTTCGCCCGCCTCGCCTTGGCTAGCTTGCAACTTGGCCATGACTTCTGGCGGTGCCACTGGCATCGGCACGTTCTGGTGAATTTGACTCAAAATGTCGCGGTCAGTGGGTTGCGACGGCCGCTTTGAACCGAGTTGCTGGCTGGTGGCTAAGGCCTCCGCCTGGGCATTCAATTCCTGAGCGAGCTTGGACGGCTTGGGTTTTTGCTGGCGTTCTTCTTCAGTTGGCTGCCACGGCAGGGGATCGGGAATCAGGGTGTAGCCAATTGGCCCGCTTTCGGCTTGAATCATGCCCCAGTCGCTGGGGGTGAAGACCTCCAGCACCATTGGCAACATGATTTCTTCTTCCTTGAACACCATTTCATCGACTTCTTTGGCCGCTTTTTCAATCGCGGTTTCGACCTGGTACCGGTCACTGATCGGAGCGGTCACCGCGCGCTGGGCGTCCTTGATCCAGTCACGGATTTCGTCATCCACACCCCACATCACTTTCGGTGGGGCGGTAATGCCATACTTGGTCATCAACGGAAAAATCAGGTTTTCTTTGCGCTTGTAATGGGCATCGATTTTGCCTAAATCCGCCAAGGCGTTCTGCAGCCGCTGGAGCAAAATCGCATCTTCAGTGGGGTCGGTTTTGGCGCCGGCACTGGCTTGCTGAATCCATTTCTTCAACGTCGGCAGCAGTTCATCATTGATCAGTGATTCCAGCACCACGTTTTCCAGCTTCATCACCTGCACCGGATGGCCCGGAATTTCGGCCATTGGCGTTTTCTGGTTGGTGATTTTGCCGCGGAACACCGCGGCATGGACATTACACAGGGTTTGGATTTCCATTGGGTTCAGGCCACTGGCAATCAGCTCGCGTTCGGCGCCAGTGATTTCCGCCACGTCGACCCCATCAAAGGTCTCGTCAAAGATTTGCTTGGCGGCTTCAAAGTCGCCGCCTTGGTGCAACATCTGCAGAATTTCGACAATCTTCTTTTGCCGTTCCACGGCGTTTTTTTCAGTCATGGGCCTCTACCTCAAATCCGGCTTGCGTTAGCGTCTCAATCAACTGGTTCAGCGGAATGTGCTTCATTTTGGCCCCTTTTTCCAGCGTCATGAAGCGGCCCACCGTGTTGAGTAACCCTGGTTGAGTCACCCCGTCCAACCCCATCTGCACCATGATCGGCACAATATCGGGATGGGCCGCCACCAAATCGTGGACCGGCGTAGTTAAATTAATTTTGACCATGCGGCAGTGCTCCTTTCAAACTGCGGGCAAAGACCTGCTCGAACTCCGCCACCAAAGCATCTGGCGCTACAGGGTGGCCTTCCAGGTACGCGTACAACGCGTGGGTCGTCACCGCATCATACAACGCGCCATGGGCCAGCAAACTCAGCCCCAGATAATGCCGATACCGAGTCAGGCTGACTTCCGGGGTGCCGGGCATCGGCCCCACCCGCTTGGCGAGCTGTGCGACATCGATCAGCCGCCCAGCCGTTGGATACAGGTCAAACTGCCGCCGCAGCACTGGCAGGTCGCCGCCATGCATCGAAAAACCTAGCAGCACATCGCTGCCGATAAAATCGATAAACTGGCGTGCGGCTTGATCCGCTGGCAGGCCGTAGGTTTTGAGGGTCGCCTCGTGAATACCGGTGACGCGCTGGGAATACACGTTCAAGCGGTGCTTGGCGGGGACTTTAACGAAGACATTGAAGGTGTCCACAATGTGCCCGGCGCGCACTTTCACCGCCCCGATCTCAGTGATAAACATCCCTTCATGGACATTACCGCTAGAGAACTCAAGGTCAAACACCGTGTAATCCTGCACGCTTCCTTCATGGTACAACGTCGGCTGTTCCTGGCGGACAAACGCCGGCCGCTTGGTGCGCGGAAAATGGCGCAGTTGCAGGGCCTTGGCGCGAGCTAAGACCTCTTGCTGCTGGCCCACGCCGGCGCGACCATCACGGCTCTTCTCGCCGACCACCACAGGCGTCATCGCCGCCCCTTGGAAGCCAGTGGCCCAAGGCTGGGCCATCGGTTCAAAACTCGCTTTGACCCCCGCAGTGGCCAATAGTTTTTTAGTGCTACCAGCCACCGGGCCGTAAAGCGTCGTCTGGACATTCGCCGCTTCTGGTTCCAAGCGCCATTGGTGCATGACGGCTTGGACCGCAGCGATTTGGTTGTAGACCTGGCGCACCGCGGGCCAGTCCGCCACGAGCACTGGCGGCAGCGCCGTGGGATCACGCAGCGACAAAGTGTAAGCATTGAGCAACCGCCGCAGCACCCGGTCGGCGGCTTGTTTCGGCTTAGGCGCGGTGGGCAAACAGGCCATGGCGTTGAGCGCTGGCAAAGCCGGGACGGCGTTGGGCCAGAGACAGGCCAAATTGACCATGAGGCCGGTTGCTTCATCCCAGGTGGCGACGACCTGCGCCGGCGTGCCGCCGCTGAAGGCGGCAAGCGCCGTTAAGGCTACTTTCAGGCCGGTGAGCCAATCCTCTTCTGCCAGCGGGGCTTGCACTGTTTTGATGACTGCTGCTTGATTCATTCCTCCACGCTCCATTCAGGTTCAGATTACCCAAAAAATGGGTTGAGGGCAAGTGCTGGTGAGGTGGCTTGGCCGGCCAGGCCCCCCTCCACAGAAATGGGCTGGAACGTGGTGGCCAGCGCTTTGCGATAATCCCTTTGTGGTTGTCAGATGAAATATCATAATTCATCTGATAATCATGGAGGGATTTTTGTATGCCTAGAGCCAAGTGCTCGGCAACTGAGAAACTTGCGTTGTTAGAAGAATTCTGGCGGTCCAATCTGGCCAGAGCCACCTTTGCACGACAACATCGAATTGGCAAAACCCCGTTCACTTCATGGCTTGCACGCTATGAACGT
>NZ_BTTP01000012.1:0-75435 GCF_036246225.1 Lacticaseibacillus salsurivasis | reverse complement strand
AAGTTTGCTTGATTAGCACGATACAGATACTTGCAGTCTGGATCGTTAATGGCCTCTAAAACCTTTTGGCGCTGTACTTCCATGCCACCCTTAAAGGCCGATAGCTTCACATAGCTACCAATTTGGTCATGAGAGTTTTTGAGTACGAAAGTATCAATCGGAACGGTGGCCTCTTCAAAAGCAGAATATTCCATCTGAATAAGGCTGGAAATCGACACTGTATCGAGAATCTTAGTTCGCAGTGCTTCGTAAGTCTTGATGAACATCCAGACGAAAGGTGTCATGTAAGCCGAGTAACCATCTTTCAGGGTCATCGTGCTATTTAGCCAAATAAAGACGGAGAACAAATCTCCTGAATAGTCTTTGTAGTACTTCTTCACATAGGATTTCAGCGTCTTATCCATCTTATTAAGGTAAGGCGGATTAGTGACCACTACATCGTATTTGGCCTGTAGCACAGACGTTATTTGGACAAGACGGCTTAATTGTGCCAAATCAGGCTCACCGAGGAATAAGCTGTCTGGCTCGATATTCGAAAGACTCTCAAGCAAATGACTAGTATCAAAGTTGTGTTCAAAGTGAATAATTGATCCCAGCGTTTTTGCATCCTTAAAGCCGTCACGAATTTCAGTAAGCGATTTGAGATCTTCATCACTCAAAGCTAAGTGGTTTAAGAATTCGTCAGAAAGGTTCTTGGAGTCTTCAAAGACAAATAGATTAAGGGCTAATTCACGGTCAAAAGCACGCCGATCGTACTGCCGTACTTTCATCATGACCGCGAAGTAGGCCAACTGATAAGCGCGTTTGTCGATCTCAAGACCATAGAGATTATGGGTCGCAATCTGATCGGCGGCTTCTCGCCTTGAGTAGCCCTGCTCCTCATAAATCGCCATCAAAACATCAAAAGCGTAAACCAGAATGTGTCCCGAGCCCATCGCGTTATCCAACACTCGAAGTTTCGAAAGATCTAGCGTTCTGCTAGATTGGTGAAGCTCTCCGGGCAACAGATACTGAAGCTGATCGGAAATCTTGGAATCCGGCGTGTGCTCTAGGTAGTATCGACCAAGCGAGTTATCAACCATGTACCGAACTACCCAGTCAGTCGTGAACAGCTGTGTGGCTGCCGGAATATCGCGTTCTTTAACTGGGCCGCCATTAATATCCACTACTTCATGATGTGGCTCTTGATTGTAGTACTGGTACAGCCACCCAATAATCTCAACTTGTCCTTGGCTGTCATCTGACGCGATATCAAAATCTGCGTCCGGGATTTCATCCACCAGATTCGCAATCACGCCGCGGTTATAGCTGGGAGTGAACAAAAGTGTCATGAAATCGTCAGTCTTCTCGAAAAGTTTAGGCAGACTTTCATTCAGTTTGTTCACTTGCTTCAGGAACAGCATCCGATACATCGCGTCGAGATCGTTCGGTTGCTGGAGTTCTTGTGCCTTTTGGATTAGCGCGCGTTCTTCAGTCGAATACCGGCCAAGATCATCCTCTAAGTCCAAGGCATCACGCATGATGTCCGGCTCATTGAAGTTTTCCAAAGATGACAATACACGGGTCCGTGATGGCAGATAATCATTAACTTCCATGAAGCGAATCGCAATGATCCGATTGAACCAAGTGTAGGCTACTTCCTCAATTAAGTCCTGATACGCGGTTGCCCAATCATTTTTGGCGGCCATCTCCCGCAGGCGTTGCACAAGCGCGGTTCTGCGTGCAATATCTCGCCCTTCCAGCGGTTGAGCATTCCCAACGTAGTATTCAGCCGCCGATGTTGACCGGTCTTCCTTATCAGTTGCGCCCTGGGCCGTTATCCCCAGCTGATTAAGCTTTCGCGTCACGCCATCGATCAGATCACGGCGCGCTTGCACAGCAAATTTATTGATTACACGTTTGTCCATACTAGACTCCCATTCTTACTGGCTTAGAAGTTAATATCAACTTCATCCGCGTCGGTTAATTTTTGCTTCAGATTCTGACGCAACCGATCCAAATATTTCTCGATATCCGTATCGTTTTTGATTTGCCATAGACTTTGACCAGCGATAGATCGAGCATCAACGCTTTCAACTCTCTTTTTGGTAAAACCCGATGTAGAAGGCTGAGCAGCACCCGATGTCGTTTTATCCTTCTTATGGTCCTCATGCTGTTCCTGCTGATTTGACGGATCATCATGCTTGTCTCCAGAAACAACTGGCTTTGGTGCCGGGATATTCTCGATTGTCCGGACCATGATGTCATACTGTGCTCGAGCTTTGGATGTCGTGACATTCACATCATCGATAGCCTTGGCTTCATCAGCATCATTTCTAAGTCGATCCAATGCTTTAGTGAACTTGCTGCGTTGTTCCTCAATAACATCGGCAGCAACATCAGAGCGGCGGTCCAAATAATCAAGACCATTCTGCTTGATTTCATCGATTCTGGTCAATTGTTCATGTTGAACGCGATCAAATGCAGCGGAGAATAAGCTATCAAATTGATCATCCAAATCTTTAAGCTCATGCACCTTACCCTTGGCTCGGTTGCCCTGGATGATTTTATCCATTTTGGCGACCAGCTGTGCCAATTCAGGCTCAGCCAAATAATCCTTGGATTTATTGTAAATCCGCAGATCAGTCAGGGCATCATCCCAGATTTTCTGTGAAGGTGCACTGAAATAGAACTCCATCGTTTCAGTTTCATCGCACTCTTCGTGCCAGTCAAGCAGATCATCATAGCGTTTCATGACTGCTGCAACAAACGCATCCGAGTCTTTAGCCGCAACTAATTCATGTAAATAACCGATACCTTGCTGGATCAAATCATGGCCAGGATAGCTTGAGTTTTTCGTTTCGAAGAATTCCAAATTCTTGAGATCGCTCTTTACTTTAGTTTGCAGCTCAGTAGCAACGGTCTCGGCATCAGATTCGCTGAAGGTCTGCTTGTTGAATACTTCTCCGGCCACTTCGCGCAACTTTGTTAAGTCTCGAGAGGCAATAGCTACTTTCACTTGAATGGCAATCTTCTCAGCATATTGTTTCTTGGTGAGATACTCGGTGATTTGGACCGGCGTATTCTGCATCAGGCTGATGGTCTCACCGTTATATGTGAGCTTAATTCTGCCGTCCTTAAGCAAAGCGGCCACTAACCACTGGGTGTCCTCAGGAATATAACCGTACGGTACCCCAGCAAAACGGGTGAGGACTTCCTTTAACGTCACGTGTTGAGAACCCCGTAGTTGTAATTGAAGCCAATCGAAGACTGCGTCAACTGCCCGTGAGTTCTCATCAGTCTTGACGAAACCATTATCCGCAAGCATTTGGGTAATATCGTGTTCACTCTTGGCAGCGTCAATATAATCTAGGGAGCGATAGTTGTTGTCGATTAGCGCTTTTTCCGCCTCTTCTAGGCGAGCGTTAAAATCTCGAGTGCTGTCGATTGGGGCACCGTTGACATAAATGACGGCTTGCTCAAGGGCATTCAGCGCTCGATCTTTAGCGGTCTTGTCCAGCTCGCCCCGTTCACTACTCCGCTCAGACATTAATAAACGAAAACGTGGATCCGAATTATTGGTGTTACTCAGAAGGTAGGCTCTGATTTTTTCTGACCGGACAATCAGTCCAGTATAGGAATCCTCCTCAGGCAAAGCAATAACCAGGGCTTCCGGAGCGGTGGATTGCTGGGCATAATAACTGGTGTCACCGAAATACTCACTTCTCGGGGTAATCAGCTGAATGGTCAAACCATAATTCGATTTACCATAGGGCTGGCCATCAAGTAAACGATTAAAGCCGAAAATGTAACGGTTATGCAGCTTCGGGTAAGTGAAGCGGTCAGTAATTGCTTTGCTGGCATAGAAATAGCTCTGCAAGCTTTCTGCAACGGCACTATCACTAATACTTTCACGTTCAATGCCATCAACGATGTCCTGCTCTGCATCGGTCAAAAAGACATACACATCAAGGTGTTTTTCCACAATACCTTCTCTAACCAAAGCATTGAGCGCATCTTGCGTTTGTTTGGTTAAGGCGATGCGATCAACATTAATATCGGAAATCATCAAGGTGACGACATTGTTCAAATCCGCCTTAAAGCTTTCAAGGTACTTCACCATAAACAGAGTTTTGAGGACTTGCAGGACAAAAGGATTTTTCTCGTGATTCGGATTAAGTGACTCATTGTCTAACGCCCGCCGAATGACGATGTTATGCGTGTGATCCAAGAACTGAGCCAGGCCTTCGAAGAAGAGTGAAAACGGTACTAACTCACCTTCTTCATCGTTCATCTTGCGCATCGCAGATTCTTGGAAGATGGACAGCATCGAACGTTCCCCTTCGGAGAGGTGCTTCCCATCCGAGCCATGGGTCCGAACTGCTGTGAGCACATCCTGAAGCAGATCAAACTGATAAGGCACAAAAGGATAATTTTCGGCAAATTCCTTAGCTGAGCTGAACTTCTGCCGTGTAACGCCATCATCGAAATCAATCGCGTTGTTGATCGCAGCGGCGTTGGAGTCATACAGGCCGCCAAGCTCGTTCGTGGCGAGATCGGTTTTAGCCAGTAAACGCCGCTTAATAACCTCGTCCACGTTGGCCGAACTCAAAGCAATCCGAGTCTTGAAACGGCCTTGAATCTTGGAAAAATCTTGACCGTTCAGGTTGGTGGTGACATCACCAATCGCCTGCTGAGAGGTCACAATCACCCAAGCTTTGCCTTGGGTGGCCAAACCCAGCTCTTCAACCACTGTCTGCAAGTTCAACATCCGCTGCACCGAATCGCCAACGAACTGACCGACTTCATCGACCATGAAGGCTACCCGCCGACCGGTCTTCTGAATGAAATCATTGACCAGTTTAGCAAAGCTTTCGATGTTAATTGGATAAGGGTTAAAGAGGTTGTCAATAAAGCCTTGGGCATCCCCTTCAGACATAAAGCCGATTTCAACCAGAGCCTGGCTAATCGTGCCTTTGTTCATGGAATAGTGGTCGCGCCCGACTTGCCATTCAAGATGGTTAGTCTCTAATTCTTGGAATTTCTGTTTGAAATCTTCTAGACGACCAGCCGCATCCAGTTGCCGCTCCAGATCAGCAATCCAGGCATTTTTGTTGGAGTAACCTTGCATCTCATTGAAAACCTGCAGGAAGACATTAATGATGACGTTGTTGTCATGTTTCTCACCGGACATTGCTTTGGAGTCGATGTTGAAAAGAATCACGTCGGTGTTCGAATCAGCTGCTGCTTGCATCCGAGCGTATACCAGGGGGTCGTTGATCTTATCCTTAAAGAATTCGACGGCACTCTTGTCGTCAATCTTCCGGTTGCTCAGAATATACGACAAAATCTTCAGAAAGTGCGATTTCCCTGAACCAAAGAACCCGGAAATCCAGACCCCCATGTCATCAGTAGGCCCTTGCAATGACTTCTGATAGGCGGCAAAAAACTTGGCGAATTGATCTTGCAATTCATTAGTAACCACATATTCTTCAAGTTCAGTCCGCACGTGATTGTCCTGACCAACCTTGATGACCCCTTGAATGTCGCGATCAATTGGCTTTGCAAACATTTCAGCGATTTTCATGTTCATTCCACTCCATCCTTAAACTAAATGCCCGATAATAATTGTCATCCTCTAATGTCCCAAACATCGAGAGGTGAATGCCATCATACTTGCCCGGATAAAACATGACGACTGGCACCTGATCAATGACCTGATTCATCGTATTCAAGACTTTATGTGACCGCAATAACGGGAAGACCTGCCCAACCCCGGTAATAAATATGATGGTCGGTTCACCAGGCACTAGTGCCTTTTGAATCTTGTCAACAATGAGATTGCCTTCCTCATTCATCTCGAGGATATTGTTGATTTCCACGATTAACTGTGCCATGCCCTGTTCTTGTTCAAATTCCGGGAAGCGCTTCGTGTACCCATAATCGTTCAGAATTTCTAGCAGCAGATCATAGAGATTGAAGACGCGAACGTTCGCGCCGATCGTCGCTATGGTTGAACTGTGAGCGATGTTTGCAACGCTTTCGCGCACCCTCAATTCATCTTTAGGATCATAGTCAAAAATATAATAGCCAACTTCATTAGAGAGTCCGCGGTTTTTTTGAAAACTCGGATCCGCAATTTTTTCTCTCAGCCTTTGAAAGTCTTCGTCTAAATCAGCCATTTTCCCTCCCAGTTAAAGCATAAATGTAATTTTGATTACCCATGTCCTGCAGAATTGTTACCAGGCGCGTATCCATCAACACTCGCCGCAACCGTAATTCCTCGCCCGTTCCTTGTGCGATTCCGGCACTACGCAAATAGTTTCTGATTGTGTTTTTTAGACGTTCGATCGTGGCGGGTTGCCAGCTTGCCACGTCTTCTCGCTGTACTTGAAGATGTGAGAAGAAGCTATCAAGCTCGTAGTCTTCGAGCACTTCGTCTCCTAATACCACTGCCTCCTTAAAACAATCGAGAATAAACAGCTCGATCAAGGGATCCGTCTTCATGATGCTGATCAGAACAATTAAGCGCTGGTTTTCCGTATCTGTACTAATAAACAGTGTCTGCATCGGTTCTGGCATCGCATGAACGCGTTTGAGTAGGCAGCCAGTGACGTTCTGTCGTCTAGCCGCTGATGGCAGTTCAAACGGATTTTCATTCATGGCTCGGTGCTGGATTTCAGCATCGGTATCGCCATCCATCACCCAATTCAAAACGCTGACAAATTCAGGAAACCAGAAGCCATACTTTACTGCACCAGCCGAAAATTTTTTCATCGCGACCTCCGTTACTTCACATAATTAACCTGCCTCTATTCTATCAAATAAAGGCGGCCGAATATTACTTTGAGTGAAGACTTTTTCTCCTCCAACAGTACCTTGAACTTTCTTGTTGTTGCTACCTCCGAAAAAACGTGCTGTGGCTTTTCCACAGCACGCTACAGGTATTGACCCGTTAAGGCTTATTTCAGTGGATCCAGAAGCTTCTGTCCGCCTTGAACTTTTTCGTGATTAACCAAAACGCCATCATCCAAATCTAACTTAATGTGCATGTTAGCAACGTGCTGAAGTGAAATATCATACTTCGTGATTTCATCCAGCTGTTTATCCAGCTTAGCAACTTCTTTAGTCATAGCGTTACGCTGCTTAGCATTGGCTTCGACTTCGATCATATTCTTAAGTTGCGTCCGGCGATTACCGTATGCTTCTTGGAGAGGATGCAAGTACAAGGTTCGGACCATTGCGAGGGTGTTCTCATCGTATCGATGAAGATACATCAACGCTCGGAACCCACCCTGACGGCCAGAGGATAGTTGCCAGTATATCGGGCGCTTCTGATAAGTGGAAAGATGATCCTTTTTGTAGAAGTCATCAAGGAAGTACTTTCGGATTTGTTCCTCTGGGTTATCACCCTTCTTACCTAAAGCGTCGGCGATGAAGCGAAGATTTTCACTGAGATGTTCTGTACCGAAAGTAGTCGTCAGAAATTCCTTCAATCGATTGATAATGTCACGTTGATCACCAAAATAGTCCTCATCAGTCAACAGAATCAAATCATCTGTATTTGGTTTAAACGTTTGATACTTCGAAGCGTCCCATTCACCACCCGCAAAGGCCAGTCCAGGCACATCAAGCGAATATCGGCCAAACACGACGCCGATGAAATAGGACAAGAAGGCCTTGATGTCTCGTGGCAGGTCCGCCTTACGCACAGAAACATCTTTGTCAGCAACCTCTGGAGTTAGCTCATCTTGAAGGCCGTAGAGATCGATGAAGATACGATTCAGTGCCTCTTCGTTTGCTTTCAGCTGGTTAAACCGATCTGCGGCTTCTTGCGCCCACTGATTATAGGCCATTTCAAGCACCGAATTTGAAGCACGCTTCTCACCATGTCCCAACAACACATTTACCTTAAAGCCTTCTGAATATTCAAAGCTATTCCAATCATTCTGTGTCAATTCAATTGCCTTATTCACGCCGAGCATAACTGCAGCGTAACGTTCCCCAGAGGGAAACAGAATAGGAAGGAGCTTAAGATCGCCGACTTGTTTATTCATAGTTTCATTTAGGACATCCATTAGCGCTGGGTAGACGCTTGAATTCATAAATGAAATTATTAAGTTTGTCTTTGAATCGTCTTTCAAGAGAGCAAACGGCGCAGCATCACCCTGGATCCACCCATCTTCATTAATCCGAGCACTGAGTCTGCCAGATGTTATCTTATTCCAAACAACGCTACGTTTTCTGTACATGTTCTCATTCGGTATAATCGAACCCGAAAATTCTTTAATTTCTTCGCCGTTATCTCCCCATGGTACAACTTCAGTCACATTTCCAAACCAACGGCGGTATGGTCCACCGTTGTTAAACAGCACCCATCTTTTATGATCATCTCTCGCCTGTTGCAGGTTATTCTTTGCAACTTCCCACCATTTGTGCACGAAGCGAATTGCATCTCCAGTCTGTAACCCGCGCCGTGGAAAAGCCAAATCTTCGAGCGGGGTTCCTGTTAAAAATGCTTTGTGGATCGAATCAGACGCCCAGTACGCGATTCGCTTTCCAGGAAAATCCGAAAAGTTTGCTTGATTAGCACGATTGAACCGGTTGCCTTCGATCGGCAAACTTGTTGGAATCTTGTCCCCAGCAACATCACCAGTCTTAATTTGATGATAGGTCCCAATAAAGCCATTCAATTCCGCATTCCGGGTGATCGTCACAGCGGTCCCGAAGGCAATTCCCATTACGTTGTTTTCCATATGCATCAAATTGGATATTGTTCGAGAATTCAAAAGCCGAATTCTTAACCGTTCAAAACTCGATAAGAACATCCAAGACTGCATGGTAACCATTGCCACATATCCACCCCTGTCAACACATTGATTAAAGTGCTGTAAAAACATGGCAAATAAATCAGATTTAGACTCCGGGTATTGCTCCTTAGCAAATTCTGCTAGATAAGAATTCATTCTTGATGAACCCATATAAGGTGGATTAGTTACAACGACTTCATATTTTTGGCGTAGCATATTCGTCAGGCTAATCAAAGCATCAATCTGGTCACGTAATTGATCTGCAAGAATTGTCTGAGTATCCTGAACCTTGTTACGAATGGCTTTAAAAGCTTCAATATCAATAGCAGAAACATTGGTTAGCGACCCGGTCAAATCGGCATGAGCAAAAGCAGCGCCAAGGCTGACAAGCGTTTGTACCTCAGTCTCCGCTAATTCAGGGAAAGCAGTTGTGATCTCGGTCTTGGAAAGCTGGGCCGCCTTCCCCACCTTCGATACTCGGGGACGAATCTCCAGATTAAGGGCACGGCGATTATATTTCCGAAACTTCATCATCACGGAGAAATAGGCCAGCTGAAAAGCTCGTTTATCGATATCCAGGCCAAAGAGATTGGACTCTACAATCAGCTTGGCCGCTTCCTGCTTGGAATAACCTTCACGTTGATAAATTGGCACAAGCATGTCGAATGCATAAACTAAGATATGTCCAGATCCCATGGACGGGTCTAGAATTGTTAGTTGTTCTGGCTTTAGTGTCCTGAGCGTGACACCATCCAAATCGGCAAGCTTTTCTTTTGTCTCGGCCGGCTGATCTGCGTCCGGCATGTAAAACTGCCAGTCAAACTCTTGTGCCAAATCAGTTTCGTTTAGATTATTATCAAGACTGATTAGATGTTCAATCCAGAGCTTCCCAGCTGAGTTTTGAACCATATACTTGACAATCCAATCAGGCGTAAAAATCTGTGTTGCTGACGCGATTTCCTGACCTCGGAATTTGTGCGCCTTTGGAGAGCTGATTGCAGCGTCTTTTTGTTCTTGGTTGTAATACTGATACAGCCATCCAAGAATCTCGACTTGTCCTTGGCTGTCATCTGACGCGATATCAAAATCCGCTTCTGGAATCTCTGCCACCAAGTTCGCAATCACGCCGCGGTTATAGCTGGGAGTGAACAAAAGCGTCATGAAATCGTCGGTTTTTTCAAAGAGCTTAGGCAGGCTTTCATTCAGTTTGTTCACTTGCTTCAGGAACAGCATGCGATACATTGCATCAAGGTCATTCGGCTGCTGGAGTTCTTGTGCTTTTTGAATTAATGCGCGTTCCTCAGCCGTATACTGGCCAAGATCATCCTCTAAGTCCAGGGCATCACGCATGATGTCAGGCTCATTGAGGTTCTCTAAAGAAGACAATACCCGTGTCCGCGATGGCAGATAGTCATTAACTTCCATGAAGCGAATCGCAATGATCCGGTTGAACCAGGTATAGGATACTTCCTCAATTAAATCCCGATACGCCGTTGCCCATTCACTTTTGGCGGCCATCTCACGCAAGCGCTGGACAAGTGCAGACCGGCGGGCAATGTCTCGGCCTTCCAGTGGTTGAGTGTTTCCGACGTAATACTCAGCCGTCGACGTTGACCGTTCTTCCTTGTCAGCTACACCCTGGGCCGTTATCCCCAGCTGATTAAGCCTTCGCGTCACGCCATCAATCAGATCACGGCGCGCTTGCACAGCAAATTTATTGATTACACGTTTGTCCATATCGGTCTCCCATTCTTACCCAACCAAAGTTTCATATCAATTCGTCCTGATAAATCTGTCTCTATTCTACCAAAGAATACCCTTTGTACATTAACCCAGGTGAAGATTTCGTTTACCAGTTGGAACCACTATTGAACCTTCTGATATGAAGTGAATTTTCAAAGATCACCAGACAGAAAAGGCGCGTCATGGTTTCCCACAACGCGCTCTCCCTATAGGCTATTCAGTTTTAAATTTTAGTACCACCCGTAAGCGTTAGAGTGAGCCAACGCCTTGCTCCAGCTCCCATACCGGCTAGTCACATACTGATCCGCAACCTTTTCCTGGTTAGCGGCGGACAAATCACCGTTCAAGTAAGAAACAGTAAGTTGGTATTTCCCATAGTACTGACCGTTGCGGGCGGTGTAAGAGCCGCCGGATTCGCGGGAAGCGATGACGGACTTGGCCCAGGCTTCGCTGCCAGTGGCGGTGCTTTGGTATGACGCGCTCGACTGGGTCGTCGTGGTGGCCTTGGTGGTTGTGTAGGTCTTGGCCGCCGTCGTGGTTTGCTTAGGAGCCACATACTGGCTGGCAGTCGTAGTCTTAGCTGCTGTTGTCGTTGTCGTGCTGGTCTGAGCGGCGACCATATTAGCCAGCTTCAAGATCTGACCCACAGTAATCAGATCAGCGTTGTTCAAGTTGTTCAATGAAACCAACGTGGCCTGACTGACGCCGGTACTAGAGGCAATGCCAGACAAGGTGTCGCCTGCCTTAACGGTGTAGGTCGAAGCGCTCGTTCTGGTCGCTTCATCGGTGAGCGTCAAAGTTTGACCGACAGACAATAAGTTTTGATTGGAAAGTTTGTTGCTGGTGGCCAACTTCGCAACGCTGGTGTGGTTAGCGGCCGCGATGGCAGACAAGGTGTCACCGGATTTAACGGTGTAACTGCCTGTTGTGGCGGCGCTAACGGGATTGGCTTGACCTAAGACAACTGCGGTGCTCAAAGCCGCTGCGGTAGAAAAGAGCCATGCTAAACGTGATTTAATAATAATCGTTCACTCCTATGCGTGTTTGCTTGTTAACTAATCAACACCAACCATGTTAACGGCCAGAGGTCACAGCCACACCACAGGAGCATTACGATTCTCAGTAATCTTGTCTTATTGTCATCGAATTGTCGTAATTAAATCGACGTAATATCAGTATTAATTTCGCAACAATCCGTCACACCGCCAAGACCTAACATGCTCAAACACTGCCACCACCGCCCTCTGACCAGAATCTAAAAGCGCGTCATGGTTGCCCACAACGCGCTCGACTTTGCTTTATTTAGATTAAACGATTAGTACCAACCGTAAGCATTGGAATGGGCCAGTGCCTTCGTCCAGCTACCGTAGCGGCTCGTCACATACTGATCAGCCACGCGTTCCTGATTGGCCGCGGACAAATCGCCGTTCAGGTAAGAAACGGTCAATTGGTATTTACCATAGTACTTACCATTGCGCGCCGTGTAGGAACCGCCAGATTCGCGCTTAGCGATGGTGGCCTTGGCCCAAGCTTCGTTGCCTGTAGCACTGCTGTGGTAGGCCGTCGCCGTCACCTTGGCCGTCGTGGCCGTTGTGGCAACAGTTTGCTTCACGGCTACCGGCTGCGTGGTGCTCTTTTTAACCGCCGCCGCTGGTGTGCTGGTAGCTGAGGTGGTTGCCGCGGTACCGGTGAGCTTCAAGACCTGACCGACCGAAATGAAGTTGGCATCTTTCAGGTTGTTAAACGCAACCAAGTTAGCCTGACTCACCCCGGTACTTTCCGCGATCCCAGAAATGGTGTCGCCGGACTTAACGGTGTAAGTTGTCGGCGCCGCTGGCTTGGCGGCCGCCGCGGTTTTCTCCGCCACCGGCTTGACCGTTGCCTGCTGGGTTTGAATGGCCTGCGTGCTGGTCGCCAACTTCACCACGTTGGTTTGATTGGCAGCGGCAATGGCGGTCAAACCGTCATCGAATTTGACGTTGTAATTGTTGTCGTCGGCGGCGTCCACCGTTTTGGTTTGTCCCACGACGGCGGCGGTGCCAAGTGCGGCCGCGGTAGTCATGAGCCATGCTAGACTTGACTTTTTGATAATCTTTCACTCCTAATGGATGGTTTGATTAACTAATCTCCATTCACCATGTTAACGACTGGAGGTCACAGCCATGACACAGGAAGATTACATTTTTCATCAATCTTGTCTTATTGTCATCAAATT
The DNA here is from genome assembly GCF_036246225.1 of Lacticaseibacillus salsurivasis. Lineage (NCBI taxonomy): Bacteria > Bacillati > Bacillota > Bacilli > Lactobacillales > Lactobacillaceae > Lacticaseibacillus > Lacticaseibacillus salsurivasis. The sequence goes on along the minus strand of NZ_BTTP01000012.1, from coordinate 62,688 downwards.
GTCGTATTCGCACTCAAATGATTGTTATCAGGCTGTCAATGCCACCAAAAAAGGGTGGCCAGTCTATCCGGTCACCCTCTCGCACGATTTATTTAGTGGTTTTTGGGGCGTCAGCGTCCAAAAGTGTGACGCCAGCCGCTGGATTGTGGTCAATCGCGCCGATCACCTTATGCGGCACGTATGGTTCTTCCAGATAGGCAATGTCGGCTGGCGTCAGCTGCACCTTGAAGGCGCCAGCGGCATCATCGAGGTACTTGGCCTTGGTGGCGCCAATGATTGGCGCGGCCACACCTTTCGCCCACTCCCACGCGATGCTGATCTGGGCCATGGTGGCGTCATGCTTTTCGGCCAACTCATGCACCCGCTTCGTGATTTCCAAATCGTATTGTTTGGTGTGGTCGTACTTACCGCTTGCCACACGGTCGGTGCGACTGCGCAAGGTATCGGTGCTCCAGCTTGGCCGCGCCAAACGACCAGCGGCGAGTGGGCTGTATGGCATCAGCGAGACGCCCATTTGCTGGCACAGCGGAATCATTTCCCGCTCGTCTTCGCGGTACAACAGGTTGTAATGATTTTCCATCGTGGAAAATGACGTCCAGCCGTTGTCACGCGCGGCCAGTTGCATGTTGTAGAACTGATAAGCGTACATCGCCGAGGCGCCAAGGGCCCGGACCTTACCGGCTTTCACCAGACCATCCAGTGCGGCCATGGTTTCTTCAATTGGGGTGTCATAATCGAAGCGGTGGATGATGTACAGATCCAAATAGTCCGTCCCCAGCCGCTTCAAAGTGCCATCAATTTCACGGTTGATGGCTTCCTTGGATAGCCGGCCCGGGTTGAAGTAAACCTTCGAGGCAATGACCACTTTGTCGCGGGTGGTTAGCTCCTTCAACGCGGCGCCGAGGTATTCCTCAGAGGTCCCGGCCGAATACGTATTGGCGGTGTCGAAAAAGTTCAGACCCAAGTCCAACGCATCACCGATGACTTGCTTGCTTTGGGCTGGATCCAAGGTCCAGTCGTGCATGGTACCAGCTTTGCCAAAACTCATCGCGCCCACGCAAAGCTTGGGCACCTTGATGTCAGTATGACCGAGTGTGGTGTATTCCATCGCGTTTTCCTCCCCTTTAAGTGGTGCGATTAATCCCACGCGTTGAGCAGCGCCATATCGGCATCGGAAATGACGAAGCCATCCACATCCGCATTATTCTGCGCGTGTTCAAGGTGCGAGGCTTTCGGCAGCGGCAGCACACCATTTTGCAGGCAGAAACGAATCGCCAGCTGGGCGGTGGTAACACCATACTGATCAGCAATCGTCTGAATACGGTCGTTGCCAATCAGACGGCCGGTGGCTAGCGGTGAATAAGCTTCAACTAGCAGGCCTGCCTCCTGCGCAAACTTGGTCACAGCCGGTTCAGTGTTGCCGATGAAATAGCGAATCTGATTGACCATCGGCTTAACCGTGGCGTCGGCAAACACATTTTCCATCTCATGAACGCCGAAGTTAGAAATACCAATCGCCTTGGCCTTGCCGGATTGGTAAATCTCTTCCATCGCCCGCCAGACTTCACGGTTTTCCTGATCGTAGTTGGTACCTGCTTTTGCCCATGGCCATGGGGCGTGGACCAGGTACAGGTCGACATAGTCCAAGTCCAAGGCTTGCATGCTGGATTCAAAATCCTTCAGCGCGCCTTCGTAAGTCTTGGTTTCCGCCGGCAACTTGGTGGTGACGAACACGTCAGACCGCGCCAGGCCGGAAGCTTTGATGGCCAAGCCGACTTCGTGTTCATTATGATAGGCCTTGGCGGTATCGATATGGCGATAGCCAGCCTTTAGGGCATCGGCGACGGCGCGCTGGGCGATTGAGGCTGGCACCTGCCAGGTCCCGAAGCCGAGTTGCGGAATTTTGACGCCATTGCTTAAGGTGTAAGTATCAGTTAGTTTCGACATGATAATCCTCCTTTGATTGCGGCCAGACTGCCACTCAGCCCAGCCATCACTAACTTAAGTATAGCGCAATGTGTGAAGGCGGTAACATGCTTAGTACAAGTCACGGCTATAACTTGCAGGCATACTGCAGGATAATCGCCACCCTGATAGCAAAAAAGCACTAGGTATTCGGGTTGCAAGGACCGAACGCCTGGTGCGTATCAATTGCTTGTTCGGATGAGCACCGCGTTAAAACGCAGCGAACAACTGGTCAATCTGCTGGTACTGGGCCGGCGTCAGGGTTACGGTTAACGCCTTGGCATTGGCCAGCACTTGCGCTGGTTTGCGGGCGCCAGGAATCACCGTGGCAATCGCCGGATTTTGCAGGTACCAAGCCAAAATCACTTGCGCCACGGTGGCATCCAAGCCTGCCGCGATGCCCTTGATTTGTTCCAGCGCGGTCATGATTTCCGCATACTGGGCAGGCGTGAATTGCTTGAACTTGGCCTGGTCTGCCGCGCTGTACTTGCCAGTCAGCAAGCCTGATGCCAGCGGGAAGTACGGTACGAAGGCGATGTGGGCCTGCTGCAGATATGGCCAGACACTGTTTTCTAGACCGCGATGCACGAGGCTGTAGTGGTCCTCGACTACATCCACATAGCCGTCCAAGTTGGCTTCTTTGATTTGTGCCAAGGAGAAATTCGACACGCCAATCGCCCGAATCTTGCCGGCTTGCTTGAGCTGCTGCAGCGCGGCCACAGCTTCGTTTTTCGGCGTGGTGGCGTCAGGGAAGTGAATGTAGAAGATGTCGATGTAATCCGTTTGCAGCCGCTTGAGCGCGTCCTCCACTGCCTGGGTCAAAAACGCCGGCGTGTTGTTGGGCTTCAAGTCGTTAGCCGGATCTTGGGCAGCTTTAGTCGCAATCAGAATTTTACTGCGATCGTAATCCTTCACCACTTGGCCAATAATGCGCTCAGACTGGCCGAGTCCGTACATGTAGGCGGTGTCCAGCAGCGTGATGCCAGAATCTAGCGTTTGGCGGACCACGGCCGCGCCGTCTTCATCCTTCAAATTAGGGAAAAGATTGTGGCCGCCGACCTTGTTGGTGCCAAGGCCGAGCTTAGGTAAAGCTAATGTCGTTTTCGTGTTTGTCATGATTGACCTCCGCTTAAGCTAATGTTCACTTACTTATTGTAAACTGATAGTTTCACATTTTCAAAGCGCCGCTGACCTGGTTGGCCGATCCGCACTGGTGCTGAAGCCCGCCGGCATCACGGCTGGCGGCGATTCTGAATTTTCTTCAGATTCACTTTAGTTTCTGCCAGTGGCGACTGGCCCCTAAAAGTCTTATATTGAAGACAACCAATACGAGGCACGATTCACATAGGGAGAAGACCATTGAAATCTACCATTTTACTAGTCGAAGACGAGGCGGGCTTAGCCGACTCACTCAAAACCGAATTCGAGCTCGAGAACTTCACTGTGCTTTGGGCCAATGACGGTTTAGTTGCGCTGGACATGTTCCGGCAGAATGAGGCCCAGATCGATTTGATTATTTTGGACTGGATGTTGCCGCACCTGGACGGCTTCAGCGTGCTGCGTCGCATTCGCAAAACCAGCCAGGTACCCATCATCATGCTGACGGCGCGGGACTACATCGGCGATAAAGTGGCCGGTTTGACCGGCGGCGCCGACGATTACGTGACCAAGCCGTTTGAAATGGAAGAACTGATTGCGCGGGTCGAAGTGGCACTGCGCCATTCGCAGCCGGCGGCCACCACTGCCGCCGTGTATACCGCGGGCAATTTGAACGTGGATACCGAGGCCAAACGCGTCACCCGGGGCGGCACCATCATCCCCCTCACCCAGCGGGAATACGAGCTGCTGGTGGCGCTCATCAGCCATCAAAACGAACCCTGTTCACGCGAGGATTTACTGGACACGGTGTGGGGCGTTGATTTTGACGGCCAACCGAACATCCTAGACGTCTACGTCCGCAATCTCCGGAGCAAAATCGACACCCCCAACCAGCCCAAGCTGATTCACACCGTGCGCGGCGTGGGCTACATGCTCTCCGAACACGTCGCAGAATAAGGCAGCGATATGAAAAAAAACAAACAATCCAGCGCGGCGATCATGCTGCGTAGCTTAATGCGCCTGATTATCATTGTGACCTTGCTGCTTGGGGCTGGCATCATCATCGCCGTGGGCCATCAGCTCCTGGAAGAGGTCCGCACCACCACCAGCCATATCAGCGCCAGCCTCAAGCAAACCGACATTGATGGCGATGATGACTGGGAAAACTGGCGCAAAAACAGCACCCTGGACACCAGCGCCACTTATGTTTATGTCCACAACAAGCGCGCCGATGCCAAAGTCAGTCAATACTTCTCCCCGCACGCGGAAAAAGTCTTGAAAGTCACGCCGACGAAGGTACCCTTTTTAACCAATGTGTATTATCGCCCAGGCATCGGGCTACTGTACCACCGCATGGTACACGCGCGCGGCATCTACTACACGCTGTGGCAAAACATGAATCCCCAGCTGGCCGTGCTGCTGCGCGTGATTGAAGTCACTGCCATCTTGCTGGCGTTCACGCTGCTGGCCACGCCACTGTATATTCGCCGGCTCACCAAGCGGCTGACAGATCCTTTGACCACGTTATCGCACACAACCCAGATGATTGCCGGGGCCAAGGAACCTGGCGCGATGCAGCTGCCGGTACCGGCGCAACCGACCGAAGTGACGGAACTCGCCGGCAATTTCAACGAACTCTTAAGCATGTTGAATGAACGCCAGGAGCAGCAAAAACTGTTTGTGATGAACGCAGCGCATGAGCTGCGGACCCCGATTGCCACTATTCGCAGCCACGCCCAACTGATTGAGCGCCACGGTAAGGATCACCCGGAGATTATCGCCAAGTCGGTGGGCTACATTACCGAAGAATCGCGGCAAATGCAGCAGTTGATTGATGAACTCCTGCAGCTCTCCCGCGCCGACCGCCTGGCGCTTGACCTGACGAAGCTTGATCTGAGTGCCACGGTGTCTGCCATCATGCAAAAAATCGCTGGCACCTTCGAGCAAACCGTCACCACGGAAATCCAGCCCGACATCCACATCACCGGCAACCAAAGCGCAATTGAACAAATTCTGGTCAACCTGGTCACCAACGCTGCCAAGTATTCGCCAGCTGATAGCCAAATCACCGTCACCCTCTCGCAGCAAGCCGGTGAGGCGCCAGCACTGGCAGTGAAAGATCAAGGTAGCGGCATCAGTGCTGAAGATAAGAGTCATATTTTCGAACGCTTCTACCGCAGCGCCGATGTCCGCGGCACCGTGGCCGGCACCGGTTTAGGCCTGGCGATTGCCACCCAACTCGCCCAGCTCAGCAATAGTGAGCTGACCGTTGCCGACAATCAACCGCATGGCACCATTTTCACCTTGATTTTCCCCACCAAATAAACAGTTACGCGCCGCTCAAAAATATTTTTGAGCGGTTTTTTTGAGCCAAATATTAGTAATCTGAATATTTTTCAGCTAAATTACCCTTGATACCGGCACTCCCGCGCTGAAAGCTGAAAATTATTGAGTTTCGCGTTAGTTTTCATGAGTGGGAGCGCCGAGGAAATGCCGTTATGCTGGGTTCATCCTGAAAGTTCAGTCAAGGGGGACACATCATGACCGCACTCATTACCCTGCTGCCTAACCTTAATCAATTGTTGCCGCAGCTCATCAGTCAATTCGGCTCACTCATCTATCTGGGCTTGTTCGCCATGATCTTCATTGAAACCGGCGTCGTGGTGCTGCCTTTTCTGCCTGGCGACTCGCTCCTGTTTCTCTGCGGCTCGCTGGCGGCGATGGCCAATCACAGTTTGAACATCTGGGTGCTGTTCGGCCTGCTCAGTGTGGCCGCGGTACTCGGGGATTCGCTTAACTTTGAAATCGGTGAACACTTCGGCTTGCGCCTCGCGCACAGTGCCAAGCTGAGCCGCTTCATCAAACCAGCCTACCTTGAACGTTCGCAGCGGTTCTTCGACCGGCACGGTAAAGCCGCAATTTTCCTTGGCCGCTTCATGCCAATCATCCGCACCTTCATCCCCTTCACTGCCGGCGTGAGCCAGATGCGCTACCGCGACTTTGCCGCCTACAACGTGCTTGGCGGCGTGACTTGGGTGGCCGTGGCGCTGGGTGCCGGCTACCTGTTCGGCAACATTGCCATTGTCAAAACCCATTTTGAGCTGATCATGCTTGCCATCGTTGTCATTTCCTTGGCACCTGCCGCCTTCATGGCGCTGCGCCATCGCGGAGGTGCCGCCGATGCCGATTAAAACCAAAACCATGCTCGGCGGACTTAGCCTGATGGCCTTTGCCGCCTTAGCCCTCGGCGTCATCACGCATGCCGCCTGGCTTGGGCAATTAGATGCCACCGCCAGCACTTTTGCCACTCGGGCAATCGATCCGACCAATACCGCCATTTTCAAGGTCGTCGCGACCCTTGGCAGTCCTGCCACCGTGATCGGCCTGACTGCGCTGCTGTGTCTGTGGCTGTGGTTCAAGCAAGGACCTGTCATCAGCCTGTGGTTCGCTGGCCTGCAGCTCGGCGGCTCCGCCATTACGGAAGGCTTCAAGTTGCTAATTGACCGCAGTCGCCCGCTGCATCAGCTGGTGCTGGATCACGGCGCTAGCTTCCCTAGCGGTCACACGTTTTGCACGGCGCTGCTGGTGTTCACCTTGTGGACATTATGCCTGCCGCACATTCAAGACCAGGAAAGCCAACTCATCACCATTTTGATTGGGATCGGTTGGATTGCGATGGTGGCCATTTCGCGGGTGTATCTGCGCGACCACTACCTCTCTGATGTGCTTGCCAGCGTGTGCTTAGCTGGCGGCTGGTGGCTGCTCGTCACGCCCGCTCAAGCCTTTATTCAAACCAAAATGCGTCAGTTTTTACCGGAAAGGATGTTGAAATCATGGCCACATCAAAATTAACGATTGTCGTTCCAGCCTACAATGAAGAGGAGGTGCTGACCTCCTCGGTGCAAAAATTACTGGCGGTTGAAGACCAAATCGCCGCGCAAACCGTCCTGGGCCAGCGCGCCGACATCCTGATCGTTGATGATGGCTCCAAGGATCATACTTGGGAAATCATCGAAAAACTGCACGCCACGAATTCTCGCGTGCGCGGGCTACGCTTTTCTCGCAACTTCGGCCACCAGTCGGCGCTCATTGCCGGCATGAGTGAAGCGGTGAAAACCGCCGACATGATTGTCACCATCGATGCCGATCTTCAAGATGATCCCGACAAAATCGTCGACATGGTGGATGCCTACGCTGATGGCGCCGATATCGTCTACGGCGTCCGTAACAACCGCGAAACCGACAGCTGGTTCAAGCGCACCACGGCCCAAGGCTACTACAAGACACTGAAACTGCTGGGGGTTGAACTCGTGCCGAACCACGCCGATTTTCGCCTCATGTCCAAACGCGCAGTTGAAACCTTCCTGCAGTATCCAGAACGCAACATTTTCATTCGCGGCCTGATTCCTAAGCTCGGCTTCAAGACTGCCAAAGTCTTCTACAAGCGCACGCCGCGCATGGCCGGCGAATCCAAGTACCCGCTGAAAAAAATGTTGGCCTTTGCCTGGGATGGCATTACCAGCCTGACCATTGCCCCAGTGCGGCTCATTCTCATTCTCGGCACCTTGGCTTGCTTGCTAGCAGTGGGCATGGTGGTTTACGCCATTGTCATGAAAATGCTGGGGCTCACCGTGCACGGCTGGTCGTCCTTGATGGTTTCGCTGTGGTTCATCGGTGGGGTCCAAATGATCAGCCTCGGGGTGATCGGTGAATATATCGGCAAGCTCACCACTGAAGTTAAACATCGTCCACGTTACACGGTGCAAACGATTCTGGATTAAGGTGAGGGTATGAAAAAGATTAAACCCGCTTTTCTGCCAGCAATTTTAATCATCTGTCTGCTCATTGGCAGCATTGGTAACCTGACCAGCGTGCTCGGGGTGCCATCACTGGTGGTCGCAGCCCTGCTCGGCACCGGCTTGTATTTCGCTGCCCCGCGGCTTGACCGGCTGACCGCAAAGCAACTGCGCTGGGGCCTTGGCCTCGGCTTGCTGGCGATGCTGGTCGCCCAAATCGTCGTCTTGCACGTGATGCCCAATACGGTGTACCACGATCCGTACCGAGTGCTGTCGCAAGCCGACCAGCTCGCCGCCGGGCACATGACCTGGGACATCACCTATTTCTGGCGCTATGCCAATAATGTGCCGCTGGCCTATCTCATGTCGCTGTGGCTGCGGCTGACGCAACTATTTGGCTTCAGCACCAATCTTTCCGTGCACCTGCTGAGTATTTTGGTGTTGGACGGCTTTATCGCCCTGGCCCTGCAGACGATTTGGCAGCTTAGCCGGCGGCCCAGCCTGCTGGTCGCGGCCTTCGGGTTTTTCGCCTTGACGCCGTTTGCCTACACCTACTATCTGCAGGTTTTCTACTCCGACTTGCCGACGATGCTGGTGCTTTTGATCATCATGCGCAGTCTGCTCAACTGGGCGCAAAAAACACCGCGCCAGCGCTGGCTGGCAGGTGCCGGACTGGTCGTGGCCGTCACCCTTGGCGCCATGCTCAAACCAAATCTGGTGGTCCTGTTGCCAGCGTTGCTGATTGTCGGGTTAATTTTGGCCCGCCAGCACTTATGGCGGCAAGCCAAATTGACCCTGCCCATTCTCTTGATTGTGCTGGGCTTCGGTCTGAGTCTGCCAGCGACCAAAGTCATTGACGGGGCGGCCAATTATCAACCGCGAACCGCCTTTTCGTTCCCAGCCACCAACTGGATTTTAATGGGTTACAACCAGCACAGCAACGGCGGCTACTCTGGCAAGGATGTCGGCCGTTCCATCAAGCAGCCCAGCCAAGCCGCCCGCCAGCAGTACGATCTAAAAACCATCCCCAAGCGCATCAAAAGCCTCGGCGTGGTTGGCGTCGTCCGGTTGTGGTTGGTGAAGTTAGGTATCGTCCTCAATGTCCAAGGCATTCAGCGCTGGTACAACGGCGGCTTCCGGGCCGCGCCCAGTTGGTACAGCAATCATGCCGGCTTTTATCAAGGCCTGACCGTGATTGGTTATGTGGCCGCGACCCTGCTCATGTGGGGTGCGCTGATGCTGAAGCTTTTGCAGTGGCGGCCAGATCTGACCGACCCGCACCAGATCGTTGCGCTGCTGGCAGTGACCACTGCCCTGGGCTACCTAGCTTTCCACACGCTACTGTGGGAAGTTGAACCGCGCTATGGTCAAGCCATTCTACCGCTGCTCTGGGTAGCTTTGGCGGCCATCCCGCATCGGGCTCGCCAGTCGCGCCCACGCTGGGCGAACAAGGCTGGCCTCCTCAGTGGGACCGCCGCTTTACTGCTGGCCGTCGGCGCCGCTGGCATCCTTGGTGCTAAGCTACCACAGAAGCAAGTCATCGCCGCCCAGCGCAGCCAGCTGTCCGTGCAGTATCACGCCAAACCTAAAACCGTGACGCCAGGCACTGTGCTGGCAGAGGTGGTCGATGTGAACGCCCCGGCGAACTATTTTTCCGTGCAGATTCATGCTGGTAGCCAGGTGCAAGTCAGCCTCACTAACCTCACCACCGGGCAACATTATCAGTTGACGATGGCTGGCAGCGTGGCGCGGCTGCACCACCAGCTCGCCGCTGGACAGTATCGGATTAGCGTGCAAAATCTCACCTCTCGTGGTCAGCAAGTCGACGTGACGCACACCTACCATTATCAGCTCGCTGCTCATCCGCTAACGGTGAACGGCCAGTCGCAGCCCACCGCTTCATTGATCTACACCTGCATGCAGCGCTAAGAAAGGAGCAAGACGCATGGAAAAACCAATCACGAACCTTTACAGCAAATACGGCACCGCCTTACGCTACTTGATTGTCGGCGGCCTCACCACTGGCATTAATGTGGTGCTGTTCTTCGGCCTGACTCACCTCGCGATGCCATGGTTCTGGGCGAACATTATCGCCTGGGTCCTCAGCGTGCTGTTTGCCTTCATCGCCAACAAAAAAGTCGTGTTCAACTCCGCCGACATGACCTTCCGGACCGTGATCAAAGAAGGCGCCAGCTTCTTCACCTTGCGCGGCGCGTCACTGCTGGCGGACACAGCAATTTTGTTCGTCGGCCTCACCCTAATGCACGGCTCGCCACTAGTGGTCAAGTTGATCGACCAAGTCGTCGTTGTCGTACTGAATTACGGGTTCAGCAAATTGATTTTCGCGTAACGAAAAAATGGTTCCGGCAGTTTCAGCTGCTGGGACCATTTTTGCTACTCAGCCGAGTTTAATGCCGGCATCCGCCAGCGCCGCGTCGACCACCTTCATCACTGCCAGCGAATGCGCCATCCGCTGCTTGGCGGCGGCCAAATCGTGATTGGCAATCATCGCTTCAAAAGCGACGAATTCTTCATACATGCGATGCTGGTCGACTTTCTGATCGACTGTTTCCTTGGTGCCGTCATTCAGCACCTCGGTGAAACCAGTCAGCACATTCACCGGCCCCGCGATTTGAATCGAGCCGCGGTTGCCTTGAATGGTGGAACGCACTGGTGCGGAGCAATCCTTCGCGGCCACGCACACCACCTGGGTTCCTGGATAGTTGAGCACCAACGCGCCTGAGGTATCGATGTTGCGCTCAACATTCGCGTAATAATGCCCGCTCAGCGGCGCCCCCAGCAGCCCGACGACAAAATGGATGTTGTAGATGTTCAGATCCATCAGCGCCCCGCCGCCTTTTTTCGGATCAAAGGCGGGCAAAATGGTGCCGGCCTGAAAGGCATCATAACGGTGCGAGTACTGCGAGTAGTTGCATTCAATCACCTTGATGTCCCCTAGCGCCGCCATCCGCTGCTTAATCGCAGCGTAATTGCTTAGATATTGGTTCGTGATGGCCTCAACCAGCACCAATCCCTTGGCTTCGGCTAGCGCCGCCAGCTCCTGCGCCTGCGCGCTAGTCAGCACAAACGGTTTTTCGCAGATGACGTTTTTACCTGATTCGAGCGCCAACTTGGCGAAACGATAATGTAGGAAGTTAGGTAGCGCCACGTAGACGGTATCGATATCGGCCTGGCTTAAGCAAGCGGCAACGTCGGTATACACCTCATCAATGTGGTGCGCCGCCTGCATCTCCTCCATGGTGGCCAGATCTGCCGGCACGCCCATAATCGCTTTCAGCTGAACGTCAGGCACCCGGTCAATCATGGTCAAAAAGTCTTTCACTATCATCCCGGCGCCAAAAATCGCTAATTTCATTTTGATTGCTCCTTTTGTAATTGCTGTAGTGACGAAACCAACAAAGCATGATCCTGGTCATGCCTCAACCCGGAAATGGCAAAGGCGCCGCGCAACTCACCGTTAATGACCAGCGGGAACCCGCCGCCGCAAATTGCGTAACGGTCATCGGTTTGCCAGTCACGGTATGGCGCCTCCTCACGATGCAAAAATGTGTACAGACTGCTGTGGTGAGTCTGTAGCACCGTGAATACCTTGCGGGCGACCCAGCCAGCATCTTTGCGCCCCGGCATCAGGTACTGCAAAACGATTTGTTCATCAAGCACCACCCGCAGTGCCACCGGCTTGAGCTGGTCAGCTTGCACCCGCTCAGTCACAATCTGCGCCCAGCGCAGGGCATCGGCGCTGGTGAAATACTTAAAAGTGAGTTGTTGTTCCAAAACCTGAAGTGCTTGATCTGTTAGCATAACGGCCCTCCCTTATCAGTAACAGGGTTAGTATAGCCGCCATGCGGATAAGCGGAAGGCTTTGGGGCGGCTTAGGTCAAAATGTGCCAAACTAGTGTATATTTGAAGCAAAAGGCGCGACATTTTGTTTTAATGGCGGGCAAAGCGAGGCACGTCACCTGGGGAGGGTTTATCATGACGTTCATGGACAAGCTTAACGCAACGCAAAATCTGAGTGACAACGAGCGCCAGATTCTGGCTTACATCAAGGCCCACCTGAATACGGCGGCCCAGATGACGAGCCAGGAGCTGGCGGCAGCGACCTTCACTTCGCATTCGGTCATCGTCCGACTGGCCAAAAAGCTCGGCTATCCGGGCTATCGCGCCTTGCACGAGGATCTCATCAAGGAAGTGCAGGCGCGGCTCCTGCAGCCAAAAGCCGTCGATGCGAATTTTCCTGTGCAACCTGGTGATTCGGCCATGACCGTGGCCAAGCACATCGCGGATCTGACCACCAACACCATCCAAACTGCGCTGACCCAGCTCGAGGCGGCCGACCTCGCCCAGGCGGCCCAGCTGATTGAAACGGCGCGCCGGATTTTTATTTTTGCTGCTGGCGATTCGCAAATTCGCGCGCGCAGTTTTCAAAATAAGCTGAGCAAAATCGGCCTCTACCCAGTGATTGCCGACGAGTATAACGATGCTGACTGGGTCGCCACCGGCCTGACCCCTGACGACCTCGCCATTTTTCTCAGCTACTCGGGCAGCGGCGCCAGCAACTTGCGCATCGCGGAGCGGCTGGGCCAGAGTCAAACGCCGCTGTTGGTGCTCACCGGCAACGCGAAGAGTCGGCTGTTGACCCATGCCACCTGCGCATTAGTGGTCACGCAAAAAGAATCGGCGCTGTATAAGGTCAGCACTTTTTCCTCGCAAATCAGCTTTGAATATCTGCTCGACACGCTCTTTGCCATTATCTATGGCCACAAGTATCAAACCCACGTCGGCAAGCTGATGACCGATTTGTCCACCATTCACCCCGAGCATTAAGCCGTCCAAATTCGGGTAAAGGAGGTTTGTCACATGGCAAACCAATCCATCATGCACCTCGCGTTTTACACCAATCAGCTCCCAGCCTTACGCGATTTCTATGAAAACACGCTGGGCGCCAAGCCGAGAACCATCGTCCGCTTCAGTGCCTACAAAGGCGTCAAGAACCGCGGCGACTGGGCAAAGCTGGCGGAAACCAACCCCAACGGTATCGTCTATGTGTTCGAAGAACTGGCGCCAGGGCAATTCTTGGAGCTGTTCCCCGTCGACCAGCCGCTGCCTAAAGCGCCAACTTTGGGCGACGGCACCTCCCATTACAGCCACTTCTCCATTCTGGTTGATGACATTCAAGCCAGCTATCAGCATTTGCTGGCGCATGGCGCGCCCATCGACACCAAGCCCAACATTGGGAATTCCCATACGTGGCAAATGTGGACGCATGATCCTGATGGCAATATGATTGAACTGATGCAGTACACCGACCAGTCGTTTCAGCTGACGGGACATATTGATGAACGCATTTAACTAGCCAGCAAAACGGCCTAGAACGCGTGGTGGCGGATTCGTCCTCACCTCACGTTCTAGGCCGTTTTGATAATCAAAAAAGCAGCTTCACTACCTGTTACGGTGTAGTGAGGCTGCTTTTAGTGAATCAAGAGCAGGCTATGCCTGGTGGCGCTTGCGGCTTTCAGCGAAGCCGAGGAGGCTGAACAATGCGGCGGTAGCCAACCCTAATACGGTCAGGTTGCTACTATCGGTGTCGCCTGTCCGTGGCAGCGCGGCTGGCTTGCCAGTTTGGGCCAAGTTGACCGGCTGACCCGGGATGGTCCGCCGTGGGGCAATTGGTGCTGCCGTTGGTTTCAGCACCGGCTTTGATGGGTCTGCTTTCTCACCCTGTTCCAGCTTGTCCAGCTGATCCACTAACGTCTGGGCCCGTTGAATCGTCGCCAGCAATTGCTGGGCAGAGGCCAAATCGCGGCGAGCGTTAGTCGCCAGTTGGGCCAGCACCTGATAAACCGCGTCTTTCAGCTTGGCCACATTTTGGGCCGTCGTCGCTTCGCGGGTCAAGGTTGCCAGCTTCTGCTGCGCCGCGTCTAGTGCCGCCTGAGCAGCAGCCAAGGTCGGCGCGGCGGCTTGGAGCGTCTTCAGCGTGGCTTCAAGCGCCGCCGCTTTGCTGGTGCCAGCCTGGAGGGCCTGCTGCGCTTGGGTCAACTGATCTTCAGCGGCGGTCAGCGCCTGCTGCAAGGCGTTGACTTGAGCCTGTTGGGCTTGTTGGGTCGCATGCGCCGCCGCCAGGGCCGCTTCCGCTGCGGTCACCGCGGCCGCGGCGGTCTGGGCTGCGGTATCGGCTTGCTGAGCGGCATCGGCGGCGGCAGTAACGGCCTGATCAGCGGCGGCCAAGTCAGCCTCAGCTTGGGTCAGTGCTGCAGTCGCTTCCTGTTGAGCCGTCTGGGCCTGGCTCAAGGTCGCCTTGGCTTGGCTCAAATCGGTATTCGCCGCAGTTTCCGCCGTTTGGGCCGCGGTCACTGCAGCGTCTGCCGCTTTCTTGGCGGCTTGAGTTGCTGTCTGCTTGGCCTGGGCGGCAGTCAAAGCCGTCTGCGCCGCGGCCACAGCGGCAGCCCCACCATTGGCTGCGTTGGCGTTTGCCTGGTCCAAAGCTGCTACAGCCGACTCGTAGGCCGCTTTATACTCATCGTAATGGCTATCGTAACGGACCCAGTCGCCGAGGGTTTCATCGTAGTACGCGACCCCTGGTTGTTGAGCAAGGTCGTAATTCTTTTTGGCCACATTGTAGGCCTGCTGGGCGGCGGCCTGCGCGGTATCAGGCTTGATGGTAGCCGCTGCCATTGGCCCGTAATTCTCCGCGATGAAGCGGACCCGTTCTGCCTCAGTGGTGGCTTGCGTTGGGGCGTCCGGCCCCACACCCAGCACATGAATCGAATATTGGTAGGTTAGTCCCGGTATCCCAGTGTCAGCCTCGGTCTGAGTCTGAACGCGAAACGCCAGACCATAATTATCCGAACTCTGAAGAAGCCCGATGGTATGCCCGTAATTTGAGTTCTGGTCTCTTGCCGTGAAATTCACGACCGAGTCGAAGGTAAGCTGGAACAGTTCGGCTTCGGAGAACTGTTTGTTCGGTGTGGAAGTGCTGGTAAAACCGGCATTATTTTCGTAAAAATTCATCGTGGTGCTCCCAGCTAAGCCCCGCTGCTCTGCCGCAGCGCTGATTGCCGCGAGGTTGTGCCCATCCCACAAGTCAAAATCACCGTAGCGCGCAGCCACATCCTTCGCGAAGTCAATGTCACCGGTGTTGACGTAGGCGGTGCTGTGCGGATCCAACGCTAAGCGCATCGAGTTAAGCAACGTGACGAAGTATTCGTTCACCTTGAGCAGTTCTGCGTCCGGCAGGTTGGCCAAATCGTACTTGGCCTCGGTGTCCAACCCCGTAGCGTCGAAGACATTCGCGGTTGCGATTGCTTGAGCCAGGCCGTCCAGCGTGGTCTTCGCCTGCGCCTTGGCCGTCGCATCGGTCGTCGTGGTGAAAAGCTTAAACGCATCCATCCACGTTTGTGAGAGGTTGATGGCCGTGGTGTAAGGCTTGGTGTCACTTGCAGTCTGGGCAGCGGTCAGCGCAGTTTGCGCCGTAGTCACAGCCTGGTCGGCATCGTCCGCCGCCGCTGCCGCATCCGTTTGCGTCTGCTTCGCGGCGGTCGTCGCGGCGGTTGCTTTGTCAACCATCCTCTGCTGGTTTGCAACTGCGGTGGTCGCAGCATCTACCGCCTGATTGGCGTTGTCCGAAGCCGTTTGTGCTTCTTGCTGCGCCTGCTGGGCGGCAGTCTGAGTCTCGGTGGCTGCGGTCAGCGCGGCGGCGGTGTCGCCGGCGTTCACTGCCGCCGCTTCAGCCGCTGTCAAATCAGCCTGCTTCGCTTCAACGACGGAGGTATCGGTAGCCAGCGTTGCCGAGGCGTCGTCTAACTGCTCTTGGGCAGTGTCCACTGCTGCTTGAGCGTCATCAACCTGCTGCGCAGTTTGCGCGTTAGCCTGTTGTTGCGCAGTCAAGTCAGCAGTTGTCTGGGCAATCACTTCTGGGGTCGCCGCATTTGCTGTCTGCTCGGCGGCGTCAACTGCTTGCTGCGCCTCAGTTACCGTTTGCTGAGCAGCGGCTGCCTGTGCTTGGGCTGCTTCGGCTTGTTGCTTGGCGCTCTCAGCTGCACTGCCAGCGGCTGCCGCTTTTGCTTCTGCCGCATCAGCGGCCGCCTGCTTGGCAGCCACACTTTGTTCGGCGTCTTGCAGCGCGTCTGGACTCGTAGTCTCGGTTGGCGCTGCCACTGTGTCTGCATGCACCACTTTGGTCGACACGGCGGCAGTGGTCATCGTCGCCGCAACGGTGGTGGCAAGTACGAGTGCTTTTTTCATATCACAATCCCCCTTGGCCTGACCCGTGTCCCCTCCACCGATCAAGCTACCCTTTTTCAATTTACGAGCGCGGCGGCCAAAGATGGCTCTGACCGTTCCCCCCTGCGAGACCGCAGTTGGCCGCTCTGCCGTTATTTTACAAGATGCTGTTCTTACCCCTCAATCGTTTGGGCGACTGGAGACCAGCTTTTAGGCAAAATCTTGCATATCTGTAATTTTTGCTTTATTCCAGACTGCGAATATTTTGTTATAATTTAACTAATTTAGAACCAGGAGGGTGAGCATATGAGCACACAAACCATTGGTGAATTCTTCCGGCAGTTTCGCAAGAACCGCGGCTTGTCTCTGACCCAGGCGGTAGCCGACGCAGACTGCTCTGCCGCCGCGCTGTCACGTTTTGAACGCGATCAAAGCGACCTGAGCCTCGCTGCCATCAAACAAATTATGCAAAATCTGCGCCTGACCACCAACGATTTCAACACTTTGCTGACGCAACAACCAGCTGCCCTGGGTGAACCAGCGTATGTCGCCTTTATTCGGCAAGATCAGGCGGCGCTCGCCGCTTTAGCCACCGGTTTTTGGCAGACCTTCCCGCACGACACGCAGCGACTGCCCTTGGTCTATGCGGATCTGCTACTGAAAACCAGCCAGATGCCGCAAACTGCTCATTATCACCTGCTACCCAATCAGGAAAAGGCCCTCGCCCACTTTCTGAAGCCCAGTCCGCTTTGGAACATCACGCAAACCTTAACCATGGCTGCGGCGCTGCGATTCGCCAGCCACGAACTGCTCGCGCTCATCACCGACCGCTTCATCCAAAACGTCCAAGCCATAGACGAGACAACTGTCAACGAGTCCTTCCTCCGTGAAGCCGACTTAGCACTGCTGCTGTTTCACCTCCTGTGCCGGCGCGAAGCTGCTTTAAGCCATCCGCTGCTGGAGGCGATGCAGACCTACCACACCTTGCGCCGCCAGCACCTGCAGCCTGGCACCTCGCGTGACGTCCATTCCGTCAACTCAGCACCCTATGTCCACTTTGGCCAAGCCATGGCGGACTGGCTTGCCCAACCCAGCGCGCAAGCAGAGGAGCGCGTGCGCGCCGAATCAAACAAGCTGCGAACGCTGGGCGCGGTGGCATTAGCCGACTACTTCGACCGGGTCTGGCCGCAGGTCAAACAAGGCCGCCAGTCCTGGCACAATCCGGCACTAGCCGCGACTTTTGACCGCGACACCTTGGCGTTGCCTGATCGACTCATGTTCTCCGGACCGGTCGTCAAACAGATTCGCCAGTTTTACGGTCTCACGCTGGCTGATTTGAGCGTGAATTGGCGGTCTGCCACCCAATCTCGTTTTGAAACAGGGCAAACCCAGCTCGGCTTCCGCGACGCCCTTAACCTTGTCCACCTGTTGATGCTGGATGGCAATATTTTCTACCCTGGATTGTTCAGCTACCCGCTCGCCGCGTTCGATCACCAAGTGGCGGCGCATGCGACGTTACCACGGCAAGAGGCCATCAAAGCGGCCTTGATTGAGGCGCGGGCCACTGCCGCCTGCCAGTCGCTGGTTTACGATCGCTTCGCCATTGTCAATGTCGAGGTCCACGCCATCCAAATGACCCTTGACCTAATCGGTGATGATGACGCGACGCTCGCTTTCCTGGACCTGTCCTACGAGCAAATGGCGACAGAAACGCTAGCTGGGCTGCGGGCCACCAAACATGTGCAAAATTCCGATCTGGTGGTACTGGAACGCGCCATCCAGGTGCTTCCACCAGCCGCCAAGGAAGAAGCTTGGCACTTGGCCTTCACCTCTAGCCGCCTGCCAGTTAATGACTCGCTGCACCTGACCAACATGTACAGTAATCTGATTTTCAGTCTGGCTCTGGACGGCGACTTTCCCCGGATGAAACGCCTGGCACCTGCCTTGCCCGCGCTCCAAAATGATGATACCTCGCTGGTTGGAATCTTCCCTTTGGCGACGACCCAATACCTGATCGAGCTCTTCTCCTCTCCCGCCACCGCCAACTCAACCTGGCAGCGAATTCATCGAGATACGCGCTGGATCAGGGAATACGTTCAGCCCAAGGCCGGGGCCACTGTCTGGATGGGCAACCAGTACGATATCCTGGAAGTGGAGGTGCAGGAGGCGTTCGATCAGTGGCAGGCGGCGCAGGAATAACACAATGCGCACTGTTGGAGCCGTAGCGACAGGGCCTCGGCCGACAAGTTCATTCATCACCATCTTTAAGTACAAACAAACGGCCTCACCCCAGATGAATACTGGAATGAAGCCGTACAGAAACTAACAGACCTTGATACAGTCCTATCGATCAACTTGACGGTTCGCGTGGCACCGAATGCCACTCGAACCGTTTTTGTTTTGGCAATTTATTCTCGGAACCGATCGATAAACGCGGTCGTCACCGGCGTTTGCAGCCGGTGCTTGCGCCAGGCCAGCACCGTATGGGTCTGGACCCGCGGCGAAAACGGGATAAATTTCACGTCCCGGTGGTCGTTGGGTTCAATCACCCCTTCAATCGTCAACGCCGCCCCGACGCCAGCGCGCACCAGCGGCAAGATGTTGAAGATTAGATTGAAGTGGCCGACAATGTTCAGCTCGGCCAAGTCCAGCTGCGACCAATTCGCCAGCAGCTGTTGCACCGGGGCCCGGCTTGAAATCATCAATGGCGTCTCTCGCAGTTGATTCGGCTCAATCACCGGCTGGCAGGCCAGTGGATCATCGACGTTGACCACCAGGCCCCAGCGCTCGGTATGTGCCAGCGTGATGCGTTCGTATTTCTCGGCATTCACCGGCTCCAGCAGCAACGCCAGGTCAATCAAGCCTTTGTCCAACCGGTCAAACAGCTCATCACTGGTGCCAGTGAATAAGTCGAAGGTCACCGCCGGATAGGTTTGGGTAAAATCAGCGAGTTCCTTGGCCAAAGCGTGACTGCTATCAGCTTCCACCGCCCCGATGTTGATGTTGCCACTGAAGAGTTGATGCTGCTGATTAACAAACGTTTGCTGGGTCTGCTCGGTCAAGGTCAGAATTTCCTGCGCCCGCGTTTTCAAATACAGCCCCGCCTCTGTCAGCGTCAGACCGTGATTGTTGCGCGTAAATAGCGGCGCGCCGAGTTCTTCTTCCAAGCCCTTGAGCTGGCGGGACAGCGTGGGTTGCGTAATGTGTAGCCGTTCCGCCGCGCGGGAAATCGAGCCCGCGTCTTCAATCGCCAAAAAGTATTCGAGTAAGCGCAATTCCATGGTGTGGCCTCCCTGTTAGTACGGGCGATCACCATCTGTGCCCGGTTGATCAATCCCAAGGCTACTATAACGGTGCCGCTCCGGTTTGACAATCGTCCTCACGATGAGATCGGCGATACTGACGCGAGAAACAATCGTCCCTTTGAAAGGCGTCCCTTTGGCTGTTAACTCGTAATCAATCCGGTCGGCGTTGGTCATATAAGCCGCCCGAATGATGGTGTAATTGAGCGGGCTTACTTCAATCAGCTTAGCGGCGCGACGCGTATCGTCCATCACCGCCGGCCCAATCGAGGCCTCCAGCCAGCGGCCAAACTCACCAGGGACTTCGTGGTAAAGGCCCAGCCCGGTAAGGTAAATCAGCCGCGCAACGCCAGCCGCCTGCATTGCTTTGACGATGTTTGCGGCGAGCGGTTCAAACGGACCGCCAAGGTTGGCGTACACAATGTCCTGCCCAGCCATCGCTTGAAACAGGGCCTGATAGTCATTAACATCGGCTTCCACTACCGATTCGCGGCGCGGTTCGATTTGGCCGAGGCGCTTGGCCTGGCGTAGATACAGCGTCAAATGCGCATCCGTCTCGGCCAGTAGCCGCCGGCGCACCAGCTGCGCGACTTGGCCATTGGCGCCTAAGATCAACACATGAGTCATGCTACTTGGCCGCCAATTCGTCGCCAAAGATTTCCTTGGCGAGGCCGAACGCCGACCAGGCTTTTGGCCAGCCAGCGTAAAAACTCAGGTGGGTGATCAAGGCCACCATTTCGGTTTTGGTCACGCCGTTCGCTTTCGCGATTTTCATATGGGATTCGAGCTGCGGGAACAGGCCTTGCGCCATCAGCGCGGCACAGGTAATCAGGCTGCGGTCGCGAGCGGACAATTCATCTTCCTTGGCCCAAACTTCACCGAACAGCACATCATCATTCAACGCGGCAAATTGCGGGGCAAATTCACCCAAGTTGTCGCGGCCAGCCGTTTGTTTTTTCACCATCGTTTAGTCCTCCAATGCGTTGTACTGAGCGTCGGTCACCAGTTCGAGCCATTCAGGCGTGCCAGCCGTGATGGCGAGGTGCGAGAACCAGCTATCTTTGGTCGCGCCATGCCAGTGCTTCACGCCATCATGGGTCACCACCACGTCGCCAGGGTGCAACTTGCGCGCCGGCTGGCCTTCTTCTTGGTACCAGCCTTCGCCGCCAGTCACCAGCAGCAACTGGAACCCATTGTGATGGATATGCCAGTTATTGCGGCAGCCTGGTTCAAAGGTCACGTTGCCGACCCCAACGTTAATGGCGGGATCGCTGATGAGGCTGTTGAGATAGCTTTGGCCGACAAAATATTGCGCGTAGCCATCGTTCTTGGCCCCCATGGCGAAAATCCCGTTTTTGACTGCTTGTTCATTGTTTGTCATGTTGATTGCTCCTTTTCTGACCTAATTAACAACCTCAGTGTATGCCACCCTCTTCTATGTTTCTAATGCTTGGTTGTTCTATCTGACATGCTCACAAAGCATATCTAAACTCAAAAAGCATCCCCGAACAAATGCGGCCAGTCAGGCGCCATTTAGTCGAGGATGCTTGGTTCACTGTTTAGTCGTTTGCAACTGCTGGTCATACTGCCTCGCACTCGGCATGAGCCAAGTGGCCAGCCCGCACAGTAACGTTCCGGCGCCAGCAATGATGAACAAACTGGCCACGCCAATTCGATCTGCCAGCGGCCCAGCAAAAATCAAGCCAATTGGCCCAGTCAAACTCATTAACGCATTCAGCACGCCTAGCACGCGCCCGAGCTGTTCCGGGGGAAAACTCTGTTGAATCATGGCCATAAGCAAGGTGTTGAAAAATGGGGTCCCAATCCCTGCAAGTAAATTCAACGCGACGAACCACCAGTACCCCGTGCTCGTCCCAGGCAAAAAGCCGCTAGCGCCGATGGTCACCCCCAGCACCAAGTAGGCCGCTAGAATCGGCTTCATCCGGTCCTGCCCTTTTGCCAAACAGGCCAATCACCGCCCCGCCAGCCAGCATCCCTGCCGAATAAATCACTTCGATTAGGCCTGCTTGCCCCACAGTGCCGTGAAAATACTGCATCGTCATCAGCGGGTACATACTGGCGGCTGGCATAAAGACGAGCGTGAATGCCGCCCCGATGACGCTGATTGCCCACAAGCCGCGGGTTTGGCGCAATGTGCGATAACCAAATAGCATGTCGGCCACCACCTGCACCTTTTCCCCTTGCGCCGGACTGCGCGGAATGTTCAC
Organism: Lacticaseibacillus salsurivasis; assembly: GCF_036246225.1. NCBI lineage: Bacteria > Bacillati > Bacillota > Bacilli > Lactobacillales > Lactobacillaceae > Lacticaseibacillus > Lacticaseibacillus salsurivasis. Next base: position 41,055 of record NZ_BTTP01000012.1, on the reverse strand, counting down.
GAGGAGCAGCATGCCGGTGCCGAGCAGCGCGCCCAACACATCCAGCATGATCACCCACTGAATCGGCAACACGGCAAACAGGAACGCCCCCAGCGCCGGGGCAATCAGCATGTTCGCCGACTGCACCATCCCCAACTGGCCGTTGATCCGAGTCAGTTCCGCTTCTGGCACCATTGTCGGCAGCAGCGATTGCAAGGTTGGCATCTGAAAGGTTTGGCCAATGGCGCGCATCGCCAGGGCCACAAACACCAACCATAGCGGCATTTGCCCAGAGATGGTCGCCGCGGCAAACAGCGCCAGCGCAAAGCCAGCTACCACCCAGTCGGTGATAATCAATAGGCCTTTTTTGTTGACGCGATCCACGAAGCCACCAACAAACGGCGATAATAGGACCATCGGCAGCATCCCGACAATCGTGGCCACACTGAGCACCGTGGCGCTACCGGTGTGCTTGGTCAAATACCAGATGATGGCATATTGCACAATCATTGAGGTGATGCCGGAAAGAAATTGGCCGCCGAGAAATAAATTAATATTGCGGCGCCAGTGAACGATGGTTGTCATAACGGCCTCCTTGCCCTGGTTGCCTGCGGGTTAAGTCATTGTCTTATCAGTATACTGAGGCCAGGGTTGGCTGCCAAGCAGGCATCGACCTCATCAAAATATTTTTACATTTGCGCTTGCCTTACACCTACTCGAAGGGACTATGCTGATCTCAACTTAAGGAGATTGCTGATGTCAAAAACAATGATTGTTTACTACTCATGGTCAGGCCGCACCGCTGCACTGGCACATCAACTGCAGCAGCTGACCCAGGCTGATACTTACGAACTCAAGGTTCCCGCTGGCACCTTCAGTCAAGATATGGATGAAACGTCGACTCTGGCCAAAACGCAACGACGAACTGGCAAGTTGCCGGCCTTCACCCAGCCCTTGCCTGACCTCGCCGGCTACGACCTGATTCTCGTAGGTGGGCCGGTCTGGTGTGGGGCCCCGGCCAAGTCGCCATCCGCGATTTCGCTCACCCTGAAATTCAAAAATCCACTGACGCCATCATCAAAATCGTCCGTGCCTGTGTCTGTGGTTCAGATCTGTGGTGGTTCCGCGGTCTCAGTGAGCACCCCACTGGCTCACCAGTTGGCCATGAAGCCATCGGCGTGGCCGAAAAGGTCGGCGCGGCCGTCACCAACGTCAAGGCCGGTGACTTTGTGATTTTGCCTTTCACTCATGGCTGCGGCCATTGCGCCGCGTGCCGCGCCGGGTTTGAAGGCAATTGCCTGAACGCCACCAAACACGGCTCCAATGGTCATCACAATCGCCAATACCGCATCAGTAAATGCGGTTACTCGGTCTTTGGTCATCTGCTTTGCCTCCAACTCATGGTTAATCTGGGATTATTGTACCATTCAGTCGACACTGCGACGACATCGCAAAAAGCGACTGTCGGTCCGTTGACCAACAGTCGCTTCCTGACACACCAATCGTGTTGGCGTTATGACCGTCGCCGCTTGGACGACGACTTGTGATCATGATCCATCGGCAGCGTGCACCCAGTATCGCCTTTTTGCGGGAAATACCGGCGCTCTGCTTCGCGGCGATAGGCAATGGCCTCCGCTTTGGAATGGGACGATTTATTCAGCACGAGTTCGCCATGAAACCGCAAGCGGGCCACATAGACCTGCTGCGACTGGTCGAAGGAAACGCCTACCGTACCACTACGATTGCGCTTGGACTTGACCAATGAGCTGTAATAAATCCCTTCCGCATTTCGCAACGTTTTCGCCTCGTGATCCACATATGGCAACAGGTCATGACCGGCGCGAGCACGCGCGAGTTCTTTGCGCAGACAGCCGCAACTCGCGGTCGTCCCTTTACGCAGGCCATAGCCATCGACCACAGCCAAATTCCCACACTCACACTGACACTCCCAGCGCGCATTGCCATTGGCGGCGTTGATGCCAGCTCTGCGCAATACCGTCAGGCGGCCAAAATGCTGCCCGGTTAAATCAATCGCCCGCGGTGCTCTTTTGTGTGCCGCCACGAGTTACCCCCTCTTTCTTATTGCAACGCCTGCAATTCGCGTCAGTTGGTCGAGGTAATTGGCAAATGATGCCGGCGCCGCGACCCATGGCGCTTGTGCATGTTTATCGGTTAGCTTCACGCCTGCAACGAACTGTTGAACCGCTGGCCATCTGTCCGCATGCGTCTTGACGATTTGCGCCACGGCGGTAGTCAGAGGCATGCGACTCGCCGCCGGCACCTGCAGCACCTGGCTGTAGAACCGGACGATGAATTTCGCATATTCGGTGTCGAACCGCTCAGAAGTGGCCCGCAGCTGAGCTAAATACCCAGCCATCATCAAGACCCACTGCTCGTTGATCTGCGGCTTTTGACCCGTGATGGCATGCGTGCGGCTGCTGAAAATGACGCAGGCGATATCTTCGCCTTCAACCACCCCGCCAGCTGCTTGGCGTACCAAGCGGGCCGTGAATTCTTCACTGTACTCGCCGTATTGATCATCGAACTGCACCTGCTCTGACATCAACAATGCGCGTCTGATCATCAGTCCATGCAGCGAGGTCTGGCTGCGGCCGGCCCGATAAACAGGCTGGCGATCCTTAGTCAAGCCTTGCAGCAACGTCGCACCACCGATGATATCGGCATCAGGATGCTTCGCCTGCAGTCCAAACAAATTTTGCAGCGTAAATGGATGGTAAAGCTGATTGTTCGCATCCAGTAGCATGATGTACTCACCTTTGGCCGCTTTCACGCCGGCCTCAAAGGCGGCCATGCGACCGCACACTTGGTCTGGCGTAATTGTGCGCACCGTGAGCTGAACAAACAGATTTAACTGTGCCGGCAGGTCGAGGTGAAATTCACCGTTGTCCACCAACAGAATTTCCACCTGATTGCCCATCAGCCCCAACTGATTGTTGAGCGACGCCAGCGGCATCATCAACTCACTCAGGGGTGCATTATCAACTGGCAAAATGATACTTAATTGAACGCTCATGCCTTACCTCCACTAACTTGTTTAGTACAAATCGCTGTAGTCGTCTTCACGCCGCTTGCGGCTCGTCGCCCCAAAGGCGGAGATCGCAGCCATCGCGGTTAAGCCGGCGCCGAACATCGCCAGACCCATATCGGCCCCAGCATCACCGGTTTGTGGCAACGTGCTGGTTGAGCCGGTAGTGGCCGTCGCAGTAGTTGCTGCCTTCGCGGCATTGCCCAGCGTCGACGTGCCGGTGGTGCCGGTGTAAGCGACCAGGTTGGAGCCATTGGTCAGCTTGGAGCCGTCGCCGTTGGTCAAACTCGTGGTCACCCCAGTATGACCATTGTAACTGATCGGCGTGGTTGGTTGACCATTGGTGACGCCGCCATCGGTACCGGTGGTGTTACTGTGGCTGCCGGTCGTGTTGTTCGTGGTAACGGTTGGATTGCCACCCCAGTCAACGTCGAGGCTGCCATCTTTACCGTCGATGCCGTCCTTACCGTCTTTACCGTTAAGGCCATCTTTACCATCGACACCGTCTTTGCCGTCTTTACCGTCTTTACCGTTAAGACCATCTTTGCCATCGACGCCGTCTTTGCCGTCCTTACCGTTAAGGCCGTTGACGCCATCCTTGCCGTCTTTACCGTCCTTACCGTTAAGACCGTTCAAGCCGTTGAGACCGTTCAGACCATCTTTACCGTCTGCGCCGTCTTTACCATCGGCTCCGTCTTTACCATCAGCGCCATCTTTGCCATCGGCACCGTCTTTACCATCAGCACCGTCTTTGCCGTCCTGGCCATTCAAACCGTTGACGCCATCCTTGCCGTCTTTGCCATCGGCGCCGTCTTTACCGTCTTTACCATCGATGCCATTTGTACCGTTGATACCATTAGTGCCGTTGATACCATCTTTGCCATCCTTACCATCGACGCCGTCTTTGCCATCGGCAGGAGCAGCAACGGTACTGATGGGATTTTTGGTACCATCAGGATTGGTGGTGTAGAAAACATAGGACTTAGAACCATCAGGATTAGTAACCAATTCAACCTGCGGCGTTTGACCGTCTTTACCGTTAGTGCCAGCAGCACCGGCTTCGCCATCTTTTGGTGCCGCGACTTTGCCGACACTGATTGGGTTTCCATCCTTATCGGTGATGAAGAATTCGTAGCTCTTAGTACCGTCGTCGTTAGTAACTAACTTAACCTGCGGAGTCTGAGCATTCGTGCCGTTAACACCATCTTTTGGTGCTGGGACAGTGCCAACACTGATTTGGTTACCATCTTTGTCTGTGATGTAGAATTCGTAGCTCTTAGTACCATCGTCGTTAGTAACTAACTGAACCTTGGGGGTCTGTGCGTTCGTGCCGTTAACACCATCTTTTGGTGCTGGGACAGTGCCAACGACAGTTTTGTTACCTTTATCATCAGTGGTGTAGAAGACGTAGTTCTGAGTACCATCATCGCCCTTGACCAACTCAACTGAAGGCGTCGTGCCATTAGTACCATTAATGCCAGGCTTGCCATCTTCACCCTTTTTAACAGTGAAGGTGGTGCCATCGGTGAGTGTGACTACCGTGTTGCCATCGTCATCAGTCGTTGAGGAAGTAACGCCTAGTGCCTTTTGTGCAGCAACATACATCACCCAGACATCCTGACCGGTGGTACCAAACTGGCCATCGGTGGAGCTGTCATCAGCCAAGCTGTTGTACTGGCCGCCATTAAGATCAGCTGTGGCGTAGTAGTACAGCGTCGTCGTATCAAGCTTGCCGTTATCATCATCCAGCTTGGCACCGGCATCATCATTTGGGCCGGCAATGGTGGCAGGAATATCAAATTTGTATGTGTCGCCTGACTTACCAGTCAGCGTGACCGTCTTTTGCAGCTCGGAACCATCGACATTCTTGTAAACGTAGTGAATGTTGACGGTTTGATCTGTTGCGGCTTGTTTGTAAGTGATGGTGTCAGTGTAAGTGTTCGCAACATTGGCTGGATCAGCAGTATATGCGCTTAATTTAGCAGCCAAGGTTGTTGCATCGATAGTCGCTACACTTGGTGTATAGCCATCCAAAGCGGCTGCCGTGATGGTCTGAGGGGAATTTTCGGCTGGTTTCCATTCAGATAAGATTGGCTTCGAAGTGACCTCATCAAAATCCATCGACCGGGTAATCACGAAGGATTGTTGGCCATTGGTCGGCGTCACATCAGCAGTCACACCGTCTGGAGCGATCCCTGTTACATCAACAGTGAAAGTCCGATGAGTTGCAGCATAGTTGCCATCGTTCGGATCCGTTGGTGTTCCAATGTGATCAATGATGTGCTGAACATGAACCGTGATGTTGTCAGTATCGTCGCTCGTCAAGGTGACGTTCGGATTAACGGTGATGGTCGAACCATCTATTGTCGCATTGAACTTGGCGGCATCCGGCTGGTCGTCTGACAACTCAAATCCACCGAAACCTGTGTCTGAAATGCCTTTGGTTGCTGCTTCGCCCACATTGCCGTCAACTTCTGTGGTTTTAGCAACCTCGCCCGTCGTATCATCAATAATTGTCACCGTGAGACTTGCTGGATCAGCATTCTTCGTATAGGTTACTGTAGCAGTCTTATCAGTTGGGACATCAGTAGTGGCAGTTAATGTCTGAGTGAATGCGGTGTCTGCATCAGCCGTGTAGCCATCAATACTTGGCGTTGCTGTTGCGACGGAGGTAACCTTTGGCGTATAGGTGACGGTGCCATCAGCGGCCGTGCTGGAAGTCCAGACGACTGACTTGGAGACACTGTTATCGCCATCCGGGCCACCGACATAGTTAACAGTATAGTTCGTGCTAACTTGCAGATTAGTCAGTTGATATGAGGCCGGATAAGTACTTGGGTCTTCGATTGTTTTGGGGGCGATTGGCTTCAAGATTGAGACGCCACCCAAGGTAGTGATTGTATAACGATCTACATCCAAAGTGTGCCTTTGAACAGTGAAAGTAGTACCTTGACTGTTTTTTTGTAAAACCCAGACCTCTGAAGAATAACCATCATTAGTCAAGTCAGCATTGTTCACAGGAATATCGAACACCTGCTTGCTGTCATTCTCTATCTCCTCCACAGAGCTCCCTTGGAGGTTAGTGGCTGCATCACCATTTTCAAAAGTCAGCGTTGCTGTATATAGATTGGTAACATCAACGAAGGCATCAAGTGAAACAGGATTGCCTGTCTCTGAATCGACATATTTATAATTATAGGTTATTAATTTGGCGTTTGTACCTACGTTCTTGTTTGTCCCACCACCATAAGAATGATCAATTGTTACTGGGAGATTTTCATCGTCAGCCTGGACAGCCGTAACAGTTTCAATCAAATCCACATATCGTCCGGTTTTGGCATCAACCATGTCGTTTTTATATAGCCACTGGGCACCAGCTTCCAGCGCTCCACCAGCATCAGCTTGCTTGGCTGCGTCATTAGCCGCCACTGCGGGGACATTTTCGTGAACAACAGTGATATTCTGGATATCATCGCCAAGCAGGCCCTTAACTTGATCATCAGTAAAGTTACCAAGAGGATCAAATGCTTTACCGCTTAAGGCATTTTGCCGCGTGGTAATTGAATCTTCATAAGCCTTGTTATCCGCCTGCTGCTTCGCGGTAGCTGCTTGCAACTGCGAAATGGTATCTGCAGCATCGTCCGCAACTTTCTGGGCAGCAGCCTGAACGTTGTCACTGGTAGTTTCAACTGTGGCATCTGGATCCTTGGTGACGGTCAAGCCAGCATCAGTAGCGGCATTGGCAGCGTCCTGCAAATCCTTTTGCGACTGGGCATAGTTGTCAGTGCCTGTCGTATCTTGTGCTGTCGTATCATCGGCAGCAGCTGGCGCTGGGGCTGGGGCTGCCGTCGCCGACTTGGCTGCGGTTGTAACTGTTTTGCCAGCTGGCGCAGCGGTGCTGGCAGCGGATTGCGCTGGGGCACTTTGCAAAGCGACTGTTGAGGCCTGGTTATCCTTATCTGTATTCGTCGCCACGGTAGTTTGATCCGTGGTGGCAGCGGACACGTCGTTAGTTTGGCTCAACCCAATGGCCGTACTCAACGCGAAGATGCCAGCAAACACCCAAAGCTTACCCGACTTGTAAAGCCGAAAATGTTCCTTACGCTCGAATGTTGCCTGCATCATGCGTGAACGTGCTTCATTTGTTTCTTTAGACATGATTCTCCTCCACTCTTTTGCTTATGCAATTATCAGCAAGATTTTTGATTTCTTGTTACGAGTGAATGATACCGCTGCAAAAAGCGATTGATAAGGGGGATTGACTATCACTATTTTGTAAATAATTTAAAAAAACGATAGTGTCGATTTCCCCACGTTATCCCTTTTTATAGGGTTGGTGCGCTACAATCGAAGAGAAGTGGAATGAAGCTTGGGGGAGCAACCATGAGATACGACTTTTTGTTCAATAAGGATGACACGCTGACACTAGCGGTCATTCACCAACTCAACAACGCGCTAACCAACACGGTCACGCGCAACGATTTAATATCGCAATACGAGCTCACGACTTACCAGTTGAACAAACTATTCACGGCGATCAATGCGGCGTTCAAAGCAGTGGGCGGCGAGCCGCCGTGCTACATTGAAGAATCCACCAAGGATCTGTGGCAGGCGCATCACCTGAACACCTTCGTCGTTCAACAAGCCACGCTCTATTTGCTGGAACAGTCGGCGAGCTTCAAGGCGTTCACCTACTATTTCCTGTACTCGAAACAAACCACGACCACCGCGTTTGCCAAAGACCACTACCTCACCGCAGCGGTCTTTTTCCGCCAAACCAGCACGCTGAAACACCGGTTTGGCGACAACCCCGGCCGTGCTAGTAGGGAGCACAGCGAGTTTGCGCTGCGCCAGTACTTGTTCCAGCTTTTTTATGAACTGTATACCGGCGTGAAGGCGCCGTTTCCTGAGCTAGACGGCAAAATCGCCCCGCTACTGGCCGCTTGCACCACCACGATTGGCCACGATTTACTGCCGACGCAGCAGGTGAAGCTCACCACTTTTCTCAAAGTTAGCTGGCTGCGCCGCCAAAACGGTGATGCGTTGCCGGCAGTGCCGACGCCTTTTCAGGCCACCGGCTATTCGACCCTCGAAGCCGCAGTGGCGGATAGTGACGCTGAAAATCTGACCCCAAGCGAACTCGATTATTTGTATCAGTTCCTGGTGACTCAGCGCTTTTTGGCTTTGCCGGCCACCGAGCTGCCGGGCCTGTTCCCCCGAGCGGACGAGCTCACACGCCAGTTCATCGCCGATGTGGCCCAAAGCAACCAGGTCAACCTCACCGGCGACACCATCGAGGCCTTGACCACCCGCCTAATGCCGGTACATATCAGGTTAACCACGGCGTTTTTGGAGCCAACCACGTTCATCGATGCCAGCCAAATCATCTTTTTCGCCGACTTATATCCTGCTTTTGACGCGATCATTCAGCAATTCCTCGGGCAACTCGACGAGCGAACCGATCTCAAGCTCAGCGCCAATCGCCGCATCAACCTGTACTTCAGTGAGATGTTCGCGCTGATTAGCGCAGTGCCGCAAACCGCTTTGCGGCGCACCGTGAACATCTGCGTCGATTTCTCCGAAGGGACGCTGTACAGCGAGTATGTCACCATGACCTTGCGCGCGTTCAGTCACGCCAACATCTATGTGGCGCACAAATTAACGGCAGAAACCGATATTTATATTGCCGATTTTCGCGCCCCAAGTTTGAAGCTTCCTCAGGTGATCTGGCAAAATCCGCCGACGCCGCATGACTGGACCGAGCTGGCAGATCTGATTCTCACGTTTACCCGGACGAATGCTGGCCTCGAAGGAGGCGGTGCTGATGTCTGACACTCATCTTGCCCTCACCCATCTGATCTTACTCACCGCTACGACGGTTGGTTTAGTGTGGGCGGGGACCCCAGCAGCCAAGATTGTGCACGCTGAAGGCCCCACTACCCCCACGACCCAAGTCAGCGCGACGATTCGCTATGTCGATGACAGCACCGGCCAGATTGTAAAAAGTGTTCAGGTTGCAGGCACGCTCGGCAGCAGCGCCACGTATCAAGTTGCCCCACCGGCTGGTTACACCGTGCGCGGCGGCTACCAAACCGTGACCTTCCGCTTCACCTCGACCCGGCCTGGCACCATGACCTTTCATCTCGTCAAACAGGCCCCTGTCAGCCAACCCCAGGCCAAGCCGCCGGTCACGCCAAAAACGCCAGCCCCCACCGCGCCATCCAAGGCCCAACCCGTTAAGGCCAAGGCCATGCTGGCCTACGTCGATGCCGCCACTGGTAAAGTGTTGGGCTACCTGCCGCTGAACGGAATCGTCGGCCAAAGCATCACGGTCACCCTACACGCGCCGGCAGGCTACACCATCAACGGCAAAACCACGTTCACCTATCATTTTACCAAGGCAGACGCTGGCCAAATCAGCATTCAAGTCAGCAAACCCGGCACCCCTGCGCCAGCACCAGTGGCGCACGGGCTGATTACCGTACGTTTTATCGACCTGCTGACAGGCAAAGTGTTGTACCAGCACTGCCTGCAAGGAGTCGTTGGCCAACCCTTGGTTTATCACGCCACCGATGGTCTGAAGCACCTCCCTGTTGGCCTGCAGCTGGCCGCTGATGCCACGACTCGCGGCCATCAATTTACGGCCGCCGCGCAGCATGTCGACGTTTACGTCACGGAAAAAGAACCGGTGGCCGCGCCAGCTGAAGCTGAACCGCCACGGCAGCCGAAAGTCGTCATGCCCAAAGCCATCGTACTCAGCCGGCCAGCCCTGGGCAAAGGGCCGGATGGCCAAGATCAAGCCAGCGCTGAACTGGCTGCATTCTTTGTGAGCCTGTCGGGTAAAATCAATTTTGGCATGCGCGGATAAAAAAGGCCTAGAAGCTCTGACGTTGCGCAACGTCGCGGCTTCTAGGCCTTTTTTCGGATTCTTTTTTAATTGTCATGACTTATCAAAAACTGCCCGTACTCTAAACTTGCCGAACGAGACCGCGCTGACTACTAATCGTCATCGTCTTCATTACCCAGACCATCCCAGTCATCGCCGTATGCCAGCTTTTCATCCTCCAGCCAGGCATCAGTATCCTCGTCGTCGCCCAGAGATTCGCCATCCTCGTGACAATCGTCTGGCACTTCTTCGTCATCGTCGGTTTCATCAAGGTCCAGTAACGGGGCATAATCGGGATCATCAGCAAGATCTGGCGCTGGTGCGGTCTTGGATGCTTCATCCTGCACTTCGCTGTGAGCGACCTCGGCTTCGGCAGCGCGTTTGTCGAGAGCGTCCTGAAACATCGTCGAGTATCGCTCTTCAAGAATCGGTTCTAGCGCCGCCGCCAAATTCTCAGTGGTGGGCTTTTGACCGGGTGCTAAAGATACGGTCACCCAATCGCCCTGCTCTTGGCGCCGCTTCATCGCGTTTTTACGTTTACGCTTTGCTCGTCCCATAATTGTCCTCCCCAAAAATTCTGCCACTCGCACGGTTAGATTTCGCCTATACCATACCGCTAAGCCAGCATTCAAACAATGCCCAGCTTGTTTGCTTAGTGGCTCTTCAGCCCTGTCCGATAGCCAAAAAATCCCTCCGCAAGCGTCAGCCAGGTTTTTCACCTTATCTGATTCTCACGGAGGGATATTCGCAGCCATCACGCCGCATCAGTGCACTAATTCAATTTTACAGTGTTTTCTAGGGCTTAGTTTCCCGATTCGATGCCTTCGTAGACACCGAAAAAAGCGGGCGTGCCGTTCTCATCGGTGCCCAGAGCCACCGCAACGGCCATGTCATCGAACCGTGCATCCAACAGGTTGGCACGGTGAGGCTGATCAGGTTGGCCGTCATCAATCCAGCCGGCCAAAATGGTCTTGGCAATAGAGGCGGCCGCCTCATCGGTGATCTCTGGGTTCAATAGATAGCTGGTAGCGCCAATCTCATTCAGATTTTCACCGCCAAGCCCCTCGCCAAGATGGGCAGCGTTAATATTCTGGACCCAACTCAAACCATCCGGATTGACATGTGAATAGCTGGTGAACATGTCCTCTGCCCGCTGATCAGCGAAAGCCTGCAAATCTGTCCGGTCAGTCTTGAGCGCTGCGAGTCCATTTTCCTCCCGATAGGCATTAATCTGATCCGCTAACGATTGTTGCACCTTTTGCAGGAAGGCGTCGTCCTTTGAGGTCGTGTTAACAACGTTCTTGATATAGCGGAAATTCACCACATAATCCTTAGCGGTTGCGGTTTGCAGCGGATGGGTCATGGCACCGAAGGCGGTGTAGCCCGCAAGCTCTGGCGCACTCGCAGTGTATGACGTCTGGTCAGCAGCCAGCGTGATTGGAGCGAAGGTTTTGATGACGTTGCCGGCCATGTCGAGGGCTTGGATGGTGACAGTTTTGGCCACGTCGGCCGCTTTTTTCACGCTGATCTGAAGCGTGGTCTCATCTTGCGTAATCGTGAAGGATTGTTGAGCAGCCCCAACTAATTCATAGCCATCAGGCGCGACTGCATCCACCGTGTAACTGGCACCAGCATCGACAAAAGCATCGCTGCCACTGCCGACCGTCTGCCCGGCTTCATCCACATAAACCACATGGACAACGAACGATTGCACCTTCAGCGCGTCAAGCGCGCTGGTCAACGTCTGCGTGGCCTGGTCCACCTCAGCTTGGGTGGCATTGTTCTGGGTATCCAACGCTTTGGAAGCGTCAAGCGCAGCACTAAGAGCGGTCACATCCTCATAATAGTTCTGATTGACCAGCGCCGCCTTGGCTTTGGTGATGGCACTCTCCAGGGCCGTCTTATCCGCCTTCACCTCAACCGGCTTTTCAACCATGGCGTTCAGCGCAGCGTTGACATCAGCGGTCGCAGCATCAATGTCCGTCTGAGTCAGTGTGTCATCAGCGAGAATACCCTTAGCCCGGGTGAGTACGGTTTGCGCTGCTTCATACGACGCCGCCGTATACTTCGCCGGGTCCAACGCTTCAAGTTGACTGATGGCCGCTTGAAAGGCTGATTTATCCACTGGTGTCGCCGGTTCTGTGGTTGCAGGTAACATGTTGCCGAGCGCATCGTTTAGTGCTTCCAGCGCCGCGTCAACCTCTGCTTGCGTCGCGGCATCGTCGTTATTCACCCGATTGCCAGTAGCCAGGGCGGCGGTCAACGCAGCGGTTGAATCGCTAGTGTAGGTGGAGCCATCATTGAGAATATTTTCGGCATTGGCCACAGCCTCAGCGAGATAACGCTTCTCAACTGGGATTTCAACCGGTTCTTCAACCAAGCCCGCCAGAATGTCATTCAGCGCCTTGGTGGCAGCGTCCACCTCAGCCTGAGTGGCATCGGGATCTTGGTTGACGGCATAGCTGGCTTCATAAACCGGCAAAAGGTCGGCCGAGGATTCATCGGTATAATGAATGCCGTTGCGACTTTCAGCATCGTCAATGGCCGCTTGCAGCGCCGTCTTATCCACTTTGGCGACAGGCTGATTGGTCAAGCCCGCAATGGCCGTCTTGAGCGTTTCGGTAGCGGCATCGACTTCAGTTTGCGTGGCGCTTTCGCTGGCGGCGATCGCTTTGGCCGCACCCAACGCATCGGTCAGGGCCGCAGCCGAAGTGGTAGTTTTACCCGTCAAATCAGTGGCATCGGCTTCAGCAATCGTTGATTGCAGCGCTGTCTTATCCACCGGTGTTTCAGCAGGCTTGAGGACTAAAGCATTCAAGGTATCAATCAAGTGATTCACTGCCGCATCGACTGCCGCTTGGGTCAGTGCCGTGCCAGTTGACGCCTGGGTTGATTTGGCCTCAGCCAGCGCCGGTGCTAAGGTCTTGAAAGAATCCTCGGTATAATAGGCCGGATTGAGCGCCTCCGCGTTAGCAATGGTCTCATTCAACGCGGTCATATCAACCATTGCCGGTACAACCACCGCGGCCGGTACTAGCTGCTGCACCGCCTGAAGATAGTGGCCAATCGCTTGCGCAGCCTGCGCCGCGGTGGCAGTTGGATCATCATACAGGCCTTGAAGCGCATCCCCTGCGGCGGTCACGGCGGCAAAACTGGCCGGGGTGAAATCAGCCGCCTTTAAGGTCTTCGTCGCCTCGATAAATTGCTGGAGACTCGGCTTATCCGCTAGCACGGGAGTCTGCGGCTGGGTCGTTGGCTCAGTCTCGCCATCAGCATCCGGGTCAGTGCTTGGCGTCGTTTCACCAGGTTTGGTCTCGGGCGTGGTTTGGCCGGCGTTGGTTTGATCCTCCGTGGCGTCTTGACCGGCGTCCTTAATCTGGTTGACCACCGCCTGATCTGGCTTGGCGGGTTGCGTCACGGTCCCTGGCTTCGTCGCCGGCGCGGTTGTGTTCGCTTTGGCCCCAGCCTTCACCACATTGCCATGCGCGTCCGTCTTTACCGGGTTGGCTTGCTGGTCCGAGGTCTGGTTGCCAATAGGCTTGTTCGGGTCGACCTTCTGCGCATCGGTCACCACTTTATCCGCCACCGTGTTGCCAGCCGCATCTTGGACCGTGACATGGTTGCCGTCCCATTTGATCACCGTGCCAATCTGCAGCTGATACTGCTCACCCAACTTGATGTTGTTATACGCCAACAAGTCCATTGGGTTTTTCATGTTGATGGCCTGCCCGATATTGTAAACGGTATCGCCATTGATCATCGTCAAGCTGGTCTGGCCGGCGCTGATTCGCGCCTTGATGGCCGCCACCGAGTTGGCGGTCCAAGTGGCTGCGCTAACGGTCTGCCCGGATACCCCAACATTTGAGACTGCGAACATCCCCACTGCAAAAAGCGTCATCCCTGCCGCTACCCAAATCTTCTTGGCCTTATACATTTTCTTGTGCACGATTCGTTCTGCCTGTCGTGCCTGTTTTAACTGCATTCGACTCATCATTTTCCCCTCCAAAGGAATCAAACACGGCCGCCTCACCGACCTCCCCAATGGACGTGGGGCGCCCGTTACTAGAGAGTGTACCAATCGTCATGGCCACAATGCGTCCATATAAAAAGGAATCAACAATTTTTTGCTGATTCCTTATTTTATTCATCGTAGTAAGCCAGCGCCCAACGCATCCGTTCGGTCACGTAATCTCGCAGCGACTGAGGACTGATAATTTTCACCATGTGGGCCTGTTGCAACAACCACATCTTAATCCCATAGCCATCGTTGGCCGGAATCGTCACCCGGTGAATCTGCATGGCCCAAGGCGGCTTCACTCCAGCACTAGCGGTGACTTTGGCGCCGGGAAAACGGTCGATCACGTACTGCGGATCCGAGTAGTAGTCAATCACCAGCGTCACCGGATTGCCGAGAAAAGGCAGCGTGGTCTGTTGGCGAAATTCACCAGCCTCAAAATGCTTGGCCCGTGACGTGTCTTCTGAGTGCCCGACCACCTGGAGATCGGCCATCAACGTCAGCCGAAACTTGCTCAGCCGGGTGACGTCCATGTCGTCATAAGCCCGGTCATTGTCTGTGGTCATCCAAAAGTACAAATCGGAGAAGAACACCGCAGTCGGCCGCCGTGTCAGCATGGCGGCTTGCGTATCGCGAAAATAGCGAAACTGGAGGACCTGACGTTTCTGAATTGCTTCGGTAATCACCGTCAGTTTGGCCAACATGCTGCTCTGCGGCACGCCATGATAGGCGACGAGGTCACTTTTAATCGCCGTTTCCAGGCGCTTACCATCCTTGGCCAGGCCCAACACCTGATCAACCAATGTGGTCATTTCCGCATTGGCCAACCCGCGGCTAGCCAAAAGCACCTGGCAAATGGCCAGTAGCTGGGTGTCATCCAAACTCGTCGCATGCGCCTGCTCAAGGGTGTATATGCCCCTGGTCCGCTGGACGACCGCCAGCTGACCGGTAAAATCAGCCGCGTCGATGGCGCTAGCGATTTGCATCATGTCACGCTGAATGGCCTTCGCTGACTTGTGGTACTCATCCGCCAAGGCCTGCTTGGCCAAGTTTTGCCCGGCAAGTAAGCGCATGAAGATGGTCATGATACGTTCCTGACTGTGGATGGATGACGTCTCGCCCATAGATTCTACCTCCGCCAATACCCTTTTTACCCTCGCCCCACCCACCAAAATCCTGGGTGTAGCCGCTCAAACTTGAAGTAATTGTACCATGACTTTGAGCTTCTCCGTGGCATCAAAAAAGGCGTTGTCTTATCAACAACGCCCTACCATCGCCACATGTAGGCTGGAGTGATGGTCGCCTCACGTTCTTGGGGGAAACGCTCGGTGGTAGCACATTTTACCTGTGCCATGAACACAGCATACCAGCTTCATGACCATTGGCGGAAAAAGTGGGCACAAGTGACCTGCTCAATTTCGATCAAGGCATCATCTTCATCGGGTGGTGAAGCCTCAGATGAGGTCGTTAGTGGTCAGGTCAGAAGTGACCAAGTCAGTTCTGACTTCAAACACGTCTTGCTACAGTGCAGTTACCGTCGAATCCCTACTAATTCAGCGCAGTGAGGCCCCATCATTCCCCAGCCGCTTTTGCTACACTCTTAATAGTTATCATTTGGGGCAGCGCCAGGTTTTGGCGCTGATGGATAAGGAGTCTGAATATGGCTAAAAGTAACCGGCCGCGGTCACGCTATGCTTGGTTGAAATGGTTTTTCGGCACTTTGCTGGTGCTTGGCGCCATCGCTTTTTTCGCGCCGACGATCTACGAGGCCCAGCAGGCCAATCTACGGTTAAAAACTGCTGAGAGTTATCGCAAGCGGCTGTATCCGGCGGACAAAAAACGCGACGAACTGATTCGCCAATACAATGCCAATATCGTCGCGACCCAGCAGCATCGCGCCAAGCCTTATCGGCCGGTGACCATGCAGGAGATTCTTGGCAAAAATGCCAACCAACCTATCGGCTACATCAATATTCCCGCCATTTCCTTGAAGGGCATGCCAATCTATTACGGCACCAGCGATGAAATTTTGAGCCGCGGCACCGGCGTGATGCCTTTCACTTCCCTGCCCGCGCCAGGGCAAAACGTCACTTCGTCAGTGACTGGGCACACCGGGGTAGCCAATCGGATTTTCTTTGACAACATTCGCTATTTAAAAAAAGGTGACGTCTTCTACATCGATGCGTTTGCGCACCGGTTAGCTTACGCCGTCACCGGCCGCAAGGTGATTGATCCAACCAGTCCTAGTGCCGGCACAAACTTCTACGTGAAAAGTGCGCACAACAAGGCCATTTTGATGACTTGTACTCCGATTGGGATTAATGACCACCGCCTCCTGATTTACGGCAAGCGGATTCCCTTAAAACAAGCGCAAGCCAAGAAGACCATCCCCCGCGATGCTTTCAGTCCGATGAACTTGTGGCGCGATGCCATCATCTTACTGCTGATATTGGTGCTGTTATGGTGGCTGCACTACTGGTACAAAGAACATCGGCGTCGCCAAGCAGCGCAAAGTGAGGCCGCGTCATGAAAAGATTTCTCAAGTATTTTTGGCCACCGCTGCTGCTGTTGATCATCGTGCTGGGCGGCGTGGCGGCGGCCTGGTACGCTGTCAGCCGTGACGTCCCTGTCGACGATGCCAGTTGGTCAAAACAAGCGGCCAGCAACACCAGCCAAACCCTTAAACGCCCGGTGGCTATTCGCGACACCAACACCATCGAAACTGCTAACGCCCAAGCCCAAGCTAAAGCATTGCAGCAGCAGTACGGCATGGGGCTTTTGCACATTCCAGCGGTGAACATTAATTTAACCATCTTCTCAGTGGTCACGAATGCCACGCTGGCAACCGGCGTGGCGCGGTATTTTCCCGACCGGGTCTTGGGGCAAGGCAACAACGTGTATGCCGCTCATAACCTCAGCGGCGCCGGTATTCTGCTGAGCCGCATCGGTGAGCTCAAACCACATGCGCTGATTCAGCAGACTGACTTCAAGCATGTCTATTCCTACCGCGTGGTGTACAACCGCGTGGTGAAAAAAACCGAAGTGGCTGTGCTCAAACAAACCGATGAGCGGCGTATCACGTTGATCCGCTGCGAAGGCCCTTACCACACAGCATACCGGCGGGTGGTGATTGCCCGGTTAGCCAAAGTGACCAAATATACCGCAAGGCCTACACAAGCCCAACCCCTGCTCACCCGCGCTCAGCAAGTTGGTGCTGGTCTGCTGGCTTGGCAAACCATGAAATGGCCCTTGGTGCTACTCGTCGGTTTGTTTATCGTCCTGCTGGCGGTGAGCTTCCGCAGCTATTACGCCAACCTCAGTCAGAATTAATGCTCACTGATAAATATGGTCAGATTGGAGGAAAAGGAGTCGTGCCCAAAAACCAAAAGTCTCGCCGTGGCCGCTACGGTATCTTCGCGGCCATGTTCCTGTTCGGCGCCTTGCTGATGCTGGTGCCAATTGGTTATAGTCTCCACCTCGATCACCAGCAAAATCGCTTGGCCAGTGCTTATCTGCGACACCCGCAAACGCCTAGCCCGCTCAAAGAAGCGATTGCGTGGAATGCGGACTTGTTTGCCAAGCAACAAGGCAAACGCGAACCGTTCCACCAGACATTAAAGCCGATTGTGCCGCATTTTAACAAGCCGATTGGGCTCGTGCGGGTGCCTGCCATTGGCATCAAAGGCGATCCGATTTACTTCTCTTCGACCGACGCCCATCTCGACAAGGGACCAGCCACCATGGATGGCACCAGTCTGCCGGTCGGCGGTAAAAATACGTTGGCCGTGGTGACCGGCCACAGTGGGTTGGCCAATCGGATCATCTTTGACAATATTCGCTATCTGAAGCGCGGGGATATTTTCTACTTCACCGCCTTGCGCCAAAAGGAAATCGCGTATCAAGTCGATCAAATTAAGGTGGTTGATCCTGACCAACCGGAGGCAGCTAAGGTCGTCAATGCCGTGCCAGGTATGGACCGGGCAGCGCTTTTGACATGCACGCCGCTTTTCATCAACACGCACCGGCTCGTGGTGTTCGGCCACCGCATTCCCATTCGTCAGGCCAAAGCACAGGCAATCATTCGCCGCGACTTTTTCACGCCGATGCACATTTGGCTCATGGCAGTGGGTCTGCTGATGCTCATCTTCACCAGCTGGTTCATCGTCACCGAATGGCGGGAATGGCGTACGCGCCGCACCGCTAAAAAGAACGAAGGGGGCAATCACGCGTGAGACGTCAAAAGTATCGCCAGGCGCGCTTGCGTCGCCTCGCCATTTTATTCTTCATCGTTGGCCTCTCCCTCTTGTTACTGCCGACCGTCGCCGGCCTCGGTCGCAAGCATTCAGACGAGCTGGCCGTGAACCGCTATCAGCAAAAGAAAGCTGCGGCGAGTTTGGCCACCCGCCTGCATCGCTACAATCGCGCCTTGGCGGCTGGCCGCACCCCTGCGGCTGCGCCAGTGGCCACTGCGCTTAGCGGGACGCTTGGCTATCTGTCCATTCCTAGCATTCACATCGCCAAGGCGCCGATTTACTACGGCGCCGATGACGCCACCCTCGCCAGAGGCATCGGTCTCTTACCGCACACCTCGCTACCAATCGGCGGAAAGAACACCCTATCAGTGCTGTCGGGCCACTCCGGCTTCGAGAACCAGATCATTTTTGATAATATTCGCCACTTGAAAAATGGTGATTATTTTTACCTTACGACCTTTGGCCAGCCGCGCCGAGCATACCGCGTTTACCAGCGTAAAATCGTGACGCCAGCCGGCGCCGATGCTGCGGCCGCCATCAAAATTCAACCCGGCCAAGACATCACGGTGCTGTTGACCTGTACCCCCTTGTTTATTAACTCGCATCGCCTGCTCATCTACGGCAAGCGGGTCCCGCTGAAGACCGCCGCCGCCATGCCGGTGGCTGTGCGCGATCAATGGGGCTTCGCCCACCTTCTGCTTCTGCTGGCCGCGGTGGTACTACTGATTGCACTATTGGTCATCATCGGCCACCTGACGCAAGCCCGGCGCGAACGGCGGTCCCGGCAGCGGCGTGGTCCCCGGCCCGAAGCGTAATTTCAACCATTCAAATGCAAAGCGGCGCGCCATCATGGTGGGCCGCTTTTGCATAGCTAACCATGCTTCAACGCGCACCCCCTAAACCCAAACGCTATTCTGCCAGCGCTCGCGTATTCACGAAAAAAAGCGCAACCCCATCTTGAAATGAGGTTGCGCTAGGTGATGCGTGTTCCTACTCGCGTTCAACCGACCAGCCCAGTCTACCGACTAGGCGCGACGTTTCCGCCACAGCAGGACACCACTTGCAGTAATCAGACTGACGCCTAAAGCCGCTTCGATTAATGGCGTATGCCCGCCCGCTGCCGGCAACGTGGTGGTGACAGGATCGACGATTAAGTCCACTGGCGCGTAGACCCCGGCCAAGGTCGTGGTCCTCGTGGCAAAGGGTGAGGCAGTACCGCCATCTAGGGTCAGCATCGCAGTCGCTAAGCTCGCGGTCCGCTGGACATTCGTCGGCGAGTACTGGGCCGGCAGTTGTGAAGTGAGCGCTGCCTGATAAGTGCCATCGGCATAATTCGTCACAGTCGCCTCACCATTAGCATCGGTGGTGACGGTTTGCAGCGTGGCCCCCGCCTGACCCCAAGTAATCGTTTGCCCCGCCAAAGCGACCTTATTGCCTTGACTGTCCACTAACCGCAGCTTGACATCGTAACCCATGCGAAGCGTGTCGCCACGCTGGCTGGCATTTGCACTAGGCTGATAGACATTCTGGGCAATCGTACCACCAACTTGAGCGCGATCATATTTTGCCCCACGCCAATAGGCCAAAGGATAAGTGCTCTGTGGCGAATAGGAATAGTAGTACATACGCGAGGTGCCAATACTGTATGGGCCCACGGGATACACGGGTAAATTGACTGTTCCCGACCAGTTTGGGCCGAACGTAATCGAGGTTAGCTGAACCCCGATATTCCCGTCGGTACCAGCGATTGAACTGTCGCCGAAGAAAGGGGTCGTTATATTTTTACTAATGGTCCAGCCACTAAAATCAACGGTTCTGAGGGCAAACGTGTCATAGAGAAATGAATTGGCTCTAAAGGTGGCTTTGTTGGCGTCGTTTACCGCCCAATTCGTCAAGAATGATGCGTCTTGCAGACTGCGGCAGCCATTGAACATCGACGAAATATCTGACGCTTTGCTCATATTCCAGTTCTTCAAATCGGCAAAGGAAGTAATCGCACTGTCAGCGGCAAACATGCTATTAAAGCTATCCCCATTGCCCACGTTCCAAGTGCTCAAATCCGGCCGCACTGCCAAATAGGCTGACGGCCGAGCCTGATTGAAAGCACTATAGAACATGCTATTGAAGTTGGTGCCGTTGTGGACGTCCCAACCGCTGATTTCGGCCAGACTGGCCGTATCAAGGTTGGTTTGACTAAAGGCATAGGCAAAAGAGGTAACCGCGGAGGTGTTCCACTGATCGAGGCCTTCAATATGGGACGAAATCGTGATGGCTTTGCCACTGACCTGTTTGCCAGCAGCGGTGCTAGACCCATCGAAGAGAAAGGCCATACTCTTTACGTGACTCGTATCCCACTTTGCCACACTGGGCCAGGCGGTCACTGGGCCCCCGAAAGTGCTGGCCAGCGACGTCACATTGCTGGTGTTCCAATTTTCATACCCAGAAACCGAGCGCAGACTACTGTTGACGAAAAAGTCACTCAGGGTCGTCATCTGACTGACATCCAGTCGCTCCAACCCAGTAATGCTGGCGAGATTGATACAAGTGTTAAAAAATGTGGTGCTAACCCCACTCGTATAAAAATTAGCCCCCAGCCGAATGGTGCCCGTGCCTTCAAACGCAATCCCCTTAACATTGGTATATTTCTGCTTCGCCGTCGCTGTGTCCATGTTCGCCACAGTCAGGTATTGACCGTTGGCACTGTCAGTATTGACATGCAACATGCCGGCCGCATCCAAATAGGCTTGAATCACACCATTGGTGGCTGTGTTATAGCTGCCGGAGCTGGCGCGATACAAATCAAGCTTCGTGGTTGAGGCCGCATACGCCGCACTGTCAAAGGCCGCAGCATGAACTGGCCGTGGCCGAGTGCCCCAAGCACTGCCACCAATCAGTAGCAGTAGCGCAACGAGGCTTTGGAGCCAAAACCTTCGCTGCGGGCGCACGATTCTCATAATCCTCATCACCAAATTTTTCATCTCAAAGTCCTCATTCTTCTCATGCCGTGCTTGGTCCAAGCCGCCTAGATTAACCATCAGCTTTGCTTGCTGGCTGGCGCTTTGACGCGCCAAGCCGCCAGCGCAACGGCAAACATCAGACCCACCATCAAGACACACGCCCAAATCAGCGGCAAAGTGAACTGGCCACCGGTTTGCAAAATCGTGTCGGCGTGCTTGGTGCCATTGCCGACCTGTTCACCTGTTGGCTTTGGCGTCTTTGAAGGCGTTGTTGGTAGCAAACCGGATTTGGGCGTGTAGGTATAGTGCGGCTGAGCCTGAGAAAATCTGATGTGCACCGGGGCAGCCGGAGTCTTCACCCCAGCGCCTGGTAGCTCCGTCAGTAGATAGTCGGCGCCAATAATCAAAGGCGCGATTTGCGCCTCGCCGTTAGCGCCGGTCACCACCGTCGTTTCGAACCCCCACTGTCCCGCCAGCACCCGGTAAGTCGCCGCATTGGCCGGATCAATGGCCGCGGTGGTCGCCTTTTGAATGCGCACTAACCGATACGCAGCACCGGCCAGCGGCTTGGTTTGCTGAGTGACGGTGTTGTCAGTCGTCACGCTCACCACTTTACGAATGGTCAACGAAGCCGTGGGCGTGGCGGCCTGAACGGGAAGTGCACGGGCCATGATGATGAGGGAAAGCAGTGTCAGTAAGGCAAATCCCCATTTTTTCATTGTCGTGCCTCCTTTCTCCTAACCAAGAAACGGGCGTGGGCTACCGCCACACGCCCGCTAATCATTCAGATTAACCTCAAGCTTAAGCCTTACGCTGGCGCCGCTTGATTACAACGACCCCAGTCGCCCCAACCACAATCAGGCCCGTGGTCAAAGCGTAAAGCAAAATCCGGCCTTGTGACCCAGTCAGTGGCAAGTTAGGAATGAGGTTGTCGGTATCGGTGACCTTGGCATCCTCAACCGTATCCTGAGTAGCGGTTACGGTGTGGACCGTGCCATCAACGTCATACCCAACTGGCGCATCGGTTTCGACCAAGTAGTAGGTTTCCTGCTTGCTGTCTGGATCAACTTCCAACCCAGTAAATTCAGCCTTACCAGAAGCATCCGTCGTCACCGTATAGACGCTACCGTCTTCCTTCGTGACTGGGTTGGTACCCGCCTTGGCGTCGGCCTCACTCTTGTATAGCGTGAAGGTGGCGTTGGCCAGTGCATCGCCAGAGTCGTCAACCTTGGTAACGTCAACATTACCAAAGTAAACAGTTGGCTGCGTCCCAGGATTGTCCTTGCCTGGCTTCGTGGTTTCATCGGTGGTCTGACCTGGCGTTGCCGTCCCTTGATAACTGGTATCAAAGGTGTTGACGATCTTGGCGTCGGAATCGGCCTTCACGGTGGTGGTCAGTTTAGCAGTTAAAGTGCTGCCCTTAGGCGCTGCCGCAAACTTCTTAATCCCGGCGTCAGTCAGACTAACCGTGACGGTGGTCTTGCCATCTGCCGTGCTGGTTTCAACAGTGTAGTCGTCATCCTTCGTCAATGCTGTTTCAGTTTGCGAGCCTGCGCTGTTTTCTGAGCTAATGACGACGCTGCCGACTTCTTTGTAGGTCATGAGATTGTCGTCCAGCACATCGACCATTTTCAGTTCGCTAGCGTAAGTGGTGTACTTCGTGGTGTCTTTAGTGGTCGTACTGCCGTCTGGGTTCGTCACCGTTTCCGACGTATTCCCTGCGGTTTCCACACCAGACCCGTGGATGTCAGCTGGCCGCTGAACCGTCAGATCCCAGGTCACGTCAGCGCCGCTCTTGACACTGCCGGCCTGCTTCCCATTCAAGCTCTTGGTAGGGTCCAGGTTCAGGTCTGTGCTCAATTGGTTCTTTGGGTAAACGTTGATGTCATACTTCAAGGAAGCATTCCCGCCATTTGCATCCTTCACGGTCATTGGTACGTGGACAATGAATGGTGCCGCCTTTTGCGCCACGGCATCACTGTCTTGTTCTTCAACCAGATAGTAGCCATCAACAGCAGAAGTGCTGCCCAAGTCCCATGAAGCGGTCCCATCGGCCGCGGTGGTGATGGTATTCGTGGTGGCAGTGGTGGTGTAAGTGGACGCATCTGAAGCATCCAACTTCTTCCCATCAACCCGAGAAATCTTCGTGATCTTGAAGCTGATGCCGCCGATTGGCTTGTTGGCATCCGTCAAGCCGGTGCCATCAGGGGCGGTCGTGGTGCCGTTTTGGCCAACTGTACCAGTGTACTTGTGCAATGTGATGGAACGTTCAGACGTTTCATCAGGAACAGTGGAAACCGCGGAAACGGTTGCTTGATGTGACGAAATAACGGGGACGCTCACTGCGCCCAAGGCTCCCAGGGTCAAACCACAGACCCCAACGAACCGAATGATCTTACCTTTTTTCATGAATAGGTTCCTCCTAAATGGTGTTTGCGCAACCCACCCCAAACCCAGTGGTGTGTCTGCATGAGTTCAACATAACAGCACAAGTGAGTGAATTGTCGATTTCGGCCAGTTGTGACCGAGTCAGAAGTGGCCCGGCCACTTCTGACTTAAATCCTGTTCGTGGCGCAAAACTTCTGAAGCAGAAAAATAGGATGCCTCCGCTGGTCTAGCCAGCGAACGCATCCTGTACTTGAGTGAACTGCACGTTACCGGTTCAACCGGCGCCGCCGCATGAGGCGGTATGCCACTGTGCTGCCTGCCGCCAACAGCACTGCGGCTAGGCCATAGACCAACAGCCTGAAATCAGCGCCAGTCATGGGGAAATTCGGTAGCAGATTATCATGATCGGTGACCGTCACGGTTCGCTGCAAATGATCACTATCCAGCGTGATGGCATGAATTTCGCCATCGACATCAAAACCAGCCGGTGCATCCGTTTCTACCACGTAGAAGGTCTTGGCCGCATCATTCCCCAGGTTCAGGCCATTCAACACAATCTGGCCGGCACTGTCGGTGACAAATTTAGTTTTGCCACCAATTGCAAGGGGCGCTAAATCAGCTTTTGCATCCGCCTCGCTGCCATAGATCTGGAACGTGGCATTGGCCAGCTTGGCGCCAGTATCATCGACTTTATTGATGGTCAGCTGGGGAAAATACGCTGTCACCGTATTGGAAGTGAGAGCGCTCGTTGTCACTTTGTCGGCGGTCCCGTCACTTAAATAATACTCATAGCTAAACGTGTTCTTATTCTGCGCAGCTTTATTCAGGTATTGGTTCTTGTACGTGATTTGAAGCCGGGTACTATCCGCCGCATAGCTAGCGAAGGTCTTAATGATGGCCCCTGACAGGTCGAATGACACCACATTGGTTGACCGATCAATGGACATGTTCACCTGACTATTCGGAACCGTGATGGTTTGATCATTGCCATCCGTATCCTTCACGACCAGTTGCACACTGGTCAAAGCTGGGTCACCCAAAGTCGCATCATAGGGATCCAGCAGCGTGATATGGCCATATTGCGCATAAACCGTGGTGTCGTGTTTCACCACCCCACTACCAATCGTTTGCTTCTCCACTTGACCGGCAGTGGTGACTTGGGCCCCATGGAGGCTCAGCGGCCGCGTCAGTTGCAGCGTCCAGTAAGCGTACATGTTGCCGCTGGCGTCAGGCGTGGGATATGCTGCCACGTCACTGTTTTGGCCGTCTTCGCTGCCGCGAACGTATTTTTCGATGCTGATCTGATTGGGGTCATTGGTTGCCGTATTCTTCGGATAAACCTCAATCGTGTTCGGATCGCTACCCAGCTGAAAGGGAAAACTCACCACGAAGGGAATCCCTGCGCCGTTCGTTTCTTCGACCAAATACTTCCCATCTGCGGCTTCACCTTTGCCAACGACTAGACTCGCGGTGCCATCCAAATCAGTCGTAGCCGTGGTAATCACGGCACCATCGCGGGTATAAGTGGTGGGATCGCTGGCATCAAGCTTTTTGCCGGCCACATTTTGGATTTTAGTGACCTGAAACTTAATGTCACTCAGCGGATAACTGCCAGTCGGCACGTCAGCTAAGGTCGGCTTAGTATCTGGGGTTGCCGTCCCTGGCGTCCCCGTGTATTTATGAATGACAATGGTGCGGGCAGTGTCATCAGCCGCCTGCACTGACTGCTGGCGGCTAGCGCTAGCGCCAACCGCGATCATCAGCAGTCCTAACCCCAGCCAGAGCACTCGACGCAGTGGCTTCCACGGCGAAACAGACCCCATAATGTATCCTCCATCCTTCTAACCCAATTCACCCGGCAACGAATCAGCCATTTGGCCAGTTGTCGGCATCTGGTCTCATTGTGTCACATCACCTGCGGCCAATTGCCCTGCTGGCCTAAAGTGACCAGGCCACAAGTGACCTTGCCGGCCGTCTATTGCCACAGGCGCCGAAACCCCAGTTGCGCGCAGTGGGGCTGATTGGCTTAATCAAAAAGGCTCTGCCACAAGCAAACCGCTGGCAGCAGAGCCAAAGACGTTATATCAGCTGAAGCAGCTTTCTTCTGAAAGTGCCCGGTGAAGAGTGATTCTGCTAGCGCTTGGGGGAACGCCGGCACCCCATCACCGTGGTCATCCTCGCCTGGAGTTAGCGTAAACGGGTAACCTCAACGCTGCCTAGTATAAAGCGCCTGTGCCGCCAAAAGTATAACTCGGCCAGATGTGGCCGAGTCACTTATGGCCGCGTGCCGTTTTACTGTTCGTTGGCCACGCGCGTTGCAGCCTTAAGATTGACCGCGATATTCGTCTGATGCGTCAAGGTCTTCGTGCAACCGGCAATGCTCGCTAATCGGCTTGCCGCTACCAACCAGCCCTGAAACAAGGGCGCCATCTCAGCAAGTTCAGTTTCCGCCCCTAACACCATGAGCCCTGACTTCAAGGCCTCGAAGTCATGCTGAGCTGCCGTTTCGTGGCCATCCAAGGCCAAACCCAACACCCCAGCAAAATGCCGATAGGCTTGAAGCGAAACACAGTCAGCTTGCGTGATGTTGCTTTGAATCACGTCGCAGACATAACGAACCGCCGCGGGATCTTGCTCAGCAAAGGCAGAATCAAGAAGTTGACGGTAAAGGCGGCTCACGACCGTACTTTCTGCTGCGTTGCCTAGGTGCCGATGAAGCTGGCCGCTAATCAACAGTAGTTTGAGCCGATCAAAACTAACGCAACCCGCGACCAAAGTCAGCAGCTGGAAGTCATAGGCGGTGATGAAATCGCGCAGCATGAAGCCATTCACCATCCGATTCGCTAGCCGCTGGGCCGCTTCTTCATCCCCAACCAAAGCCAGCCGCAGAATCTCGCAAGCGATTTGGCTGGTTTTGAGCCACTCGGTCCGATACTTGCGGGTTAACCGGGTCAATTCATCGGCCAGTTGCACAATCTGTGGTAAGTCCGTGGCCGCAGCCATCTCCTTAGCCACCGCTGCTGGATTGGGCAGGACGGTGTTCGTCCGCGCCTGCACCTCGGCCGGTGAAACGGCAAAGTAGTTCATAAAGGTCATCAGTTGACTCACCTTCGCGTCCACCTGACCGAGTTCGATGCGCTGCAAAGTTTTTTCTGACATATCAATGCGGCTCGCCAATTCTGTACGCGAAAGACCATGCATAAGCCGCAAGTGCTTAAAATAGTCACCCATTATCATGCTGTTGTCCATCATCATTTCCCCCTTGAGGCAGAGCAGATTTTAGGCTTACACGGGCGTTGATCTGACCAAAAGGCGTTCCCCCGAAGCCCCGACAGACCAAACTTAACTGGCATCATGCTAGCATGGTCCGGCTGCAGCCAGTCTTAAACGGGTCAGATTTGCGCCATTAAAAAGTGCGGCGGTGCTTGCTTGGTTGTATTCAAAAAGCCGGCTGCATGCTGCAACCGGCTCAAACTATTTTTTCCTTAGGCCTTCAACCACGCCCGCATGGCCTCGACTTGGCTGTGCAACTCATGGGCATCAGAAGGCGCTTCAGCCTCCTTCACCACCGCCGTCACGGCTCCGGCCGCCTGTTCAAATACTGCCGGGTCGTCGCTGTTCACGGCATCTGCGAAGCCGTTATAAACCTGACGCATCAAGGTCGCGTGGAAATAACGCTCTGACATTGGCATCGCATTGAAGTAATCCAGTAGCTGCGTGAAGGCTTCAAAGTTTTGCTCCCTGATTGGCGTGGCGAAACTTTGCTGGATGACTTCCTGCTGCGTGGGCAAAAACGCACTGCCTTCGCCCAGCAATGGATTGTTTCTCACCATGAAGAGATAGCGTGTGACCATCGCCATCAAGGTGTCCACGTTCAGCACTTGGAGCACGTTCGACAACAAGCCAACGTCATTGGCGTACCAGGTGTCCATCTGATTTAAGTAGTCGATGATTTGTTCCAGATACGAATTAGGCTTAGTGTTATCCCCTTCGTTGTCCAGATACGTCGCCAGTGCGTCGGCCGTCAATCCACTAAGCAGCTCATTGGGGTAGTGGTAACGCTCATGCAGCTCATAGCACAGCTGAGCCGCCTCCCGCAGCGGTGCTGGGTCTTGCTCGGTCCAGCCTTGATTGAGCAACTGATTCACTCGCAGGGTGGTTTTGCCCCCCGCATCGCGCCCTAAGGCTTGGTTGTAGATGCGGGTCCATTCCGGCATCGAAATGTTTAATCGCTTGGTCAGCTCGTACAGGTTATCAGCCGAGGTATCAATTTGCCCATCCTCGAAGCGGGCATAATTGGCGCGCGACATCAGGCGGTCATACATGGCTTTAGCCGTATAACCACGCTTTTGGCGGACTGACTTGATGGTCGGCCCCATATTTCTTTTCATCACTAACTCACCTTTCCGCAAAGCCCCCAAACTTTGCCTGTTGCTTTGCTGGTGGCCGCGGCCATCACTGGCCGCGACAAAAACCCGCGCGGCAACTCCAATCACCGCACGCGTCATTGTCATTCTAGCACGCAATTGAAAGTAAACGACAGTAACTCATTGTTTTGTTCGTTGTTTCACATTTACCAAAACGCATTCTCTAATTTTGCTGTCCTGATTAAAGCTCTGGTGACTGCTTCCGGTGACCTCACTACTCCGTCACTGTCTCCTGCCTCAGCTGCAGAATCACCAATCAGCCCAGGTAGCAAAGCTAATTGGGCACTAGAAAGATATTCGCTTATAATAGGGCAAAAAAGGATGTGAGCGCATGAATAAAGGGAGATTAGAGGCTTTCACGGATGCGGTGATCGCGATTGCTGCCACTATCATGGTTTTAGAATTGCGGCCGCCAAAGACAGTCAGCCTGCAAGGGCTAACTGAAGATTGGCCGACCTTTGTGGCCTATTTCTTTAGTTTTTGGATCATCTACATGGTGTGGTTTTCGCACCATAATGTCTTCAATAAGGCGAAAGTCATCTCAACGCGAACCTTTATGTTCAACGGCTTGTGGCTTTTCATGCTCACACTAGTGCCTTTCGTCACGGCCTGGGTGGGCGAACATGCTGAACAAACGCTCCCGGAAATTGGCTACATCACGGTTCTGTTGCTGTGGTCAATTGCCTTTCAGTTCATGGATGAATCCATTCTTAGGGATAATCCAGGCCTTCAGCACGATAATGCCAATCAACCAGCAATTCGCTGGTGGCTTTATGGCGGGTACGTGCTGGGCATCGTCATTGCCTTCATCTGGCCCTTAGTATCCTTACTGATTGTTGGTCTGATTACGGCGTTTCTGTCGGTAGGCATCATGCGCACCCAACCGGAACCGCGCCAAGGCCAGTAAACATTGGCCGTTGCTGAATCCCATTGGTCTGATCAGATTGGCAAGCGTTGCTGTCATTGTTCAGTCATAAGTATTCGCCAACATAGCTTGTTTGGCGAAAGTTAAAACAAGCCCTCCTGGCTAGACGTATCGGTCTGGCCAGGGGGCGTGTTTTTGGTGACAGTCACCAACGCGGCTGTTAGTCTTCCAATTTGACAATGCCCAAATCGATCATCGATTGCGCGGTCGCAATAATTGCCTCCCGCGCTGGTCGTGGGTCCCAGCCCAACAAGCGCTTAGCTTTGGCGTTGGAAGTTTCAGCGTAAGTACCAGCAACGGTGGCCACCATCTTCAGCATCGGGTTAGCGATGGCGGCGAGTTTCAACAATGGCGTCGGAATCTCATGCTTGGGCAACCGCTCCGCAAACTGTGGGAACGCCTCACGCAGGATATTAGCCACCGCCAACATCGATAAGGTCTCACCAGTGGTGGCCAAAAAGCGTTGGCCGGCCGCTTCTGGCCGAGTCATGGCCAGCAGATGTAAGCTGGCGACATCCCGGACATCGACGTAACCCGAATCCACTTTGGGTACTAGGGGCGTTTTGCCGGTCAGAAAGTCTTTAATCTGGATATTCGAGTGCGAGTAGTCATCTGCCAGCACTGGCCCCATCACCGCCACTGGATTCACCGTAGCCAGCTCAAGGCCGGAAGCATCATGGGCGATGAAGTCCCATGCCGCACGTTCGGACAGCGTTTTGGATTTTTGATACGGGTGCACCCCTGGCTGCGTCAGGTCCGACCAATCCGCCTCGGTGAACGGCTTTTTTTGCTCGCGATGGCCGGCAAAAATCGCGCCATAAGCCGAAGTCAACACCACCCGCTTGACATGATGCGCAGCCGCCGCGCGTAGAACGTACACCACGCCATTCACGGCTGGCTGAATCATTTCTGATTCCTCTTTGAAGTTCAACGTTGGCGTGGGTGAAGCCGGGTGAATGACGTAATTCGCGCCAGCAATGGCAGCACCCCAATGCGCCGGTGCGGTCAGATCAGCGGCCACGAAACTTAGATCACTTAAGTCAGCCACGCCGGCTTGATGCATCATGGCCTCAATCAACGGCCGCTTCTTGGCGACATCTCTCACCGTGGTCCGCACGGCATACCCCGCATTCAAAAGCTGAACGATAATGTGGCTGGCGATAAAGCCTGAGCCACCGGTAACAACAACGAGCGATTTTGACATGTGAATGCTCCTTTTCTTCTGTGATACACTTGTAACCTCAGTGGCACTAATGTACACTGCAGGGCAGCGGCCCACAAGGCCAAACCCGGCATCTATGACAGAATGGAGTAATTGTAATGGCAGCGACCAAGCACGCAATCGCAATCAAAAATGACTCGCAGCAATATCTCACCCAGGCCTTGTTTCAGCTATTGGCAAAAAAACCGCTCACTGAAATCACCGTCACCGCACTCGTCGCCCGCGCCGGGGTCAGCCGGATGGCCTTTTATCGCAACTATGATACGCTCGAGGACATCCTGCAGGCTTACTTTGCCCCGCGCATGCAGCAACTGTTTGATAACGTGATTTTGCAGCAACCTGCGGAGAAAAAGCTTGAAGACATGACCACCTTTTTTACCGAGCTGGGAGAGCAGTTGCGGCTGGCGGAACAGCGGCACTATGAGGACATCATTCGCGACTTATTCACGGCCAAGATGACGGCCTACTATGCCCAATGGCCCGCCGCGAACCGCTATTGGATGGTGTTCATGACGCACGGCGTGTACGGAATCTGGCGCGAATGGTTACTATCGGGGCAACACGAGTCCTTAAGCAGTTTGCATGCCTTGATCAAAGCCCTGCAAGACACGACGGCAGCGGTCGTCATGTCACCACGCTAAACGTCAAGACCCGGCTCGACCATCACGCAACACACGCGTCATCGTCGAGCCGGGTCTTTGGGGTTATTATTGTTGATGGCAAGGCAGATAAGCCAGTTAGTATCCTTCTCCGAGGAAGCCTTGTCCCTTCACCGCCGCCAGCAACTCTCCCCGCTTGGCTGGCGTGACCGCCGCGCTGGCTGCCAGCAAGTGCGAGAAGGTTTCCTCCCGCCGGTTGGTATCGCGGGTGGCGTAGTAGTCGCGAATAATATCATCGTAGGCGGCGAGCTGCTGATCGTAATTGCTTGGCAGCGCGTAAGTATTTTCAAAAAAGACGGCATCTTGCGGCAGCCGTGGCTTCAGCTGCGGCGTTTGGTCGGGATGCCCCACAAGCAGGCCGCAAATTGGGAAGGTGAACTTAGGCAAAGCGAGCAGGTTGATGAGCTGCTTGGGGTCATTCAAGATGCTGCCCAAAATCACGGTGCCGAAGCCCTTTGCCTCGGCTGCCGTCACCACGTTTTGCGTGGCCAGTAGTGCATCCGAAGCCGCCTGCAGGAACTTGTCGAAGGAGCCAAGATGGTGCCCAGGCGCAGCGCTGAGGCTGGCGCGATACTGATCGGCGACGAAGATGAAGAGTTCGCCATTTTGGTTGATGTAATTTTGCTTGGAAATACCCGCAATTGCAGCCCGCAAGTGCGGGTCCGTGATGTGAATGACACTCATGGACTGCAGGTAATGCGAAGTCGCGGTGTGTTGCGCGACGTCTATGAGGTCAGAGATTTCAGCGTCAGTGAGCTTTTCGGTGGTGAATTGGCGAATGCTGCGGTGAGATTGGGTCATGGTGTGCCTCCAAAGTTTTTCTGCGGTTAGCATAGCACACTGCAGACGAGCTGAACCAGTGACTAGACACTCACAACACTGATAAAATAACAGTGCTGGCGCAGTTAACGCTCAACGCTGCCGGGAAACTTG
The DNA here is from genome assembly GCF_036246225.1 of Lacticaseibacillus salsurivasis. Taxonomy (NCBI): domain Bacteria; kingdom Bacillati; phylum Bacillota; class Bacilli; order Lactobacillales; family Lactobacillaceae; genus Lacticaseibacillus; species Lacticaseibacillus salsurivasis. The sequence goes on along the minus strand of NZ_BTTP01000012.1, from coordinate 9,365 downwards.
ATGCTGCCCAAGACCGCTAAGCCTTTTAAGCGCCACTGTCTGCTTAACGTCCAGCCAGAAAAAGGAGAATCAATCATGCAAGCAATCAAAATTACCGGTCCAGTCGCAGCTAGTGCGCTGCACCCCATCGAGGTCGAAACCCCGGTGGCCAAGCCGGGTTATGACTTGGTCAAAATTAAAGCCTTCGGGGTGAATGAATCAGAAGTCACCAGTCGCAAAGGCGAATCGTCAAGCGATTTTAGCTTTCCTCGGATTTTGGGGATTGAAGGCGTCGGGGTGATTGCAACGGTGGCGCCAGATTCACCTTATCAACCAGGCCAACAAGTCGCCATGATGATGACCGGCTTAGGTCGGGAAATCGATGGTACCTACGCCGACTATTGTCTCGTGCCCCACGCCGCCATCATTCCTTTTGAAAGTGCGCTCGACTGGGGCACGCTTGGCGCCCTACCCGAAATGCTGCAGACGGCCAACGGTTCGCTACAAAAAGGCCTGCACTTGACCGGTAGGGACAGTGTGCTTATTCGCGGTGGCTCCTCGACGGTGGGCTTAATGGCCGTTAGTCTCGCGCATTTACTCGGCGCTCAGGTCTTCGCCACCACCAGAAATCAGCGTAAGGTGCCAACGATTGAAGCCTTCGGGGCGGATCAGGTCCTGATTGATTCCGGTCACCTGGCTGACGAAATTCATGCCGTATTACCAGCTGGCGTTGATAAAGTCTTAGAATTGGTCGGCACGACCACCCTTTTTGACAGCTTTGCGGCGTTAAAAACAGGTGGCACCCTTTGCTTCACCGGTGGCTTGGCCGGCGGCTGGGAAATCGATCACTTTTCTCCGTTCATGATCCCGTCCGGTAAGTTTCTCACCAGTTACGCGGGGGAGGCCACAGATTTATCCGCCGCCACGCTGGCTAAGGTGCTTAACGCTGTCGCGGCTGGGACGTTTAAGGTACCCATCGCCCAGACTTACCATGGCTTAGCCGCTGCTGGTGAGGCGCAAACCAATCTCGAATCTGGCCAGTTCATCGGCAAGCATGTTGTGGTGCTCGACTAAAGGTCAGACCATGATTGAAGCGTCAGCAAACAGCCCCCTCTCATTCGATGCTAGTCGAATGAGAGGGGGCTGTTTTACGATTCGCGCGAAAAGCACGCTACATGGGTGGTGCAGATTAACGATTGTTTGCTCGTTGCCGATGAGATCAGAGATTTTCGACCCCGGTGAGTTTCTCCCGTGAAGGGTGGCGAAAACTACGGTGAGATTTCATGGCAGCCCCCAAAGCTTCAGGATTAAGCCTGTCCAGGCTCAGTGCGACAACGATTTCCAACGCTGTGAAGGCCCAGTCTGAAGTCTGGGATCAGGCTCTAGTCTCCTGGTTGAAAAATCGAATCGGCAGTCAGTGATTGCGCCCGCTTGCAGGCCTGGTCCAGACCCACTCATTACCGTCCTCCACCCCACTGGCGAGATGTTCGAGGTTGGCAATTTGCCGAACTTTAACAAAGCCTGCGCGCTGAGCCAAGGCGTTGCTGGCTTGGTTGCCCACCGCCGCATGTATCACAAATGTGCGAAATGGCAAAACCTCAAGCACTTTTTTCACCGCCTTTGTCATGTAACCTTGGCCGGTAGCCGTTGGCAGGAGCCAATAACCAAGCTCAGCGGTCGCCGAATCTAACGGCGTCACGGCAAGACTACCAATAATTTCTTCCTGCCAGAACAGCAGATAGCGGGCTTTTAGCTCGCGCTCCAGGGCTTGGCGTTGAAGTATCCGTTGCTCGTCCTCAACGGTTTGCACACTTGGCAACCACGTCAACCAGCGGCCGAGGAAAGCGCGGTTGCTGTCAATCAGCTTAAACAGCACTTCTGCATCCGCGTTAAAATCGGCAATCCGCAAGCTGAGTCCAGGTTCAACCATCAACCTGGCCGGGAACCGGCTGTCTTCACTCCGAGGCGTCAGATGGTAAATCAGCAGTTCCTCGCCATCTTCCGTGGCTCTTTCAGTGAGCTGGCCCCCACAGCTTTCAATCACGCGCTGACTCGCCTTATTCCCCGCTGAGGCGCTAATGACGATGAACGGGGTTTCAATCGGATCATAGTGAGCGAGCGCCGCTTTCAGCATGAACTTGGCATAACCATGACCGCGACTGCTTGGCGCAACGGAATAGCCAATGTTGCCAGCCCCATGGCGCAGTTCGGCTGTCAAATGCCAGCGAAGCGCCAGGCGCCCCACCAGCTTGGGACCGTCAAACAAAAAGAGCTCAGCTTGCAGAACTGGCAGTTTTTGCTGTTTTGCCGCAGTCAATTGTGCTGCCACTGTTGGCCGTTGACGCATCCTTTGACGCTGACTTTCGGCGTAGAGATTCGCCAAGTCATGCGTTAACCAATCTTGGCGAAAACTAGCATAGGCCTTAGCGTCATCAAGCGTGAGCTGACGCAGCATTAATGTCATCGTGATCTCCTCTTCCTATTCTTCCTCTAGCCGAACAAACCAGGAGTGGCCAAAACTGATCACCCGGCAAACGCCGCTTGGCCGCGAACAGGACTTACGCGACCCGAAACACTACGATGAAGGACGCACTTGCTTTCGATATTGCCAGAATTATACCACGCGCTAGGCCGAGGTTTGCAGGCAAGTCGGTCTTAACTTTTAATTCCGTCACCCGCCAAACCACGTCTGTTCAGGATCGCAAAACACCCAGCTTCACCTCGCACTTACCACCTCCTGAAATCAGCATTGCAAGCAATACTTTCAGCAAAGCATGTGTCACTCGCCAGCAACTCCCACCCTGCTACAAAGCAAGTTCGAGGACGTGTACCTGCCCCCTGCTGGTTTTTATTGATCAATGTGGGATTAAATAACTAAAGTGCTATACTACGGCTAACTATTTCGAAGGAGCGATTAACTTGAAACAATCACGCGTGGAAGCATTCACCGATGCCATTGTTGCCATCATTATGACTATCATGATCTTGGAGTTTAAGACGCCGGAAACGCCGAGTTGGACTGGCATTCTAGCTGATGTACCTTATCTTTTTGCTTATGTGGTCAGCTTCTTCTTCATGGCTGTCGCCTGGTACAATCACCATTACTTATTCGCGCTGCTTGATCGCATCACCAAGCGCATTTACTGGGTGAATAACATGTGGCTGTTAACGATGTCGATGATCCCGGTGGCCACCGCCTGGACTGGCCGCTACATCTTCGCCCGCGGACCGGAGTATTTCTACCTGCTGGTCTTTTTCCTGTGGAGCCTCGCCTTCGTGTGGCTGAGTGTCGAAATCCGCAATGTGCTACGGCAATCCAATCCCAAAGCCGCGGAGAAAATCGACCAGATGGCAACCATGCGCTTCATGAACGGTTGGAAGCTGCCGGCTTTCACCCTCGGCTTAGCGATTGCCACCTACTTCTTCCCGCCGCTTTGCTTGGTGGCAACTTTGGGCGAGTTAATTTACATGGGGCTGAATACCAATGCGGACGCGGACCGAGTGGCCTAAACAAAAGCACGCCGGCCAAGCGCTTGGGCCAGGTGGCGAATTTCGAATGAGCTGCTTCAGATCATCTTATGAGGCACACATTACACTCGGCGCAGCGGGTTCTATGCATTCCTATCTCCGCCTTGGTGAAGGCGATATAATAGTGGAGAATGTCCGTGTTTACGATTCCCATCATTAACGAAGGAGCCATACCATGCTGATCACTAAAACCTTGGGCGACGCGCTGCAATGGGTGCGCGTCACCGCCCCGACCGATACCGACTTTACTACTTTAACCGAGCAATACCATGTCCCTCACCGCTTCATCGCCCACCTGCGCACGACCAAGACGCGGGCCCGCTTTGATTACGATATTGATCAAAAGTTCGGCATGTGTATTTTCAAAGTGCTGGCGGCCGATGACAAAATGGATAGCGAGCAGGTGAAAACGACGCCTTTCGCGTTCTTACTGCTCGGCCAGACCTTGGTGACAGTGACCCAAGCGGCCGATGACACCACGGAATCCGCCATCGCCACAGAATATAAGCACCATGGCGCCGCGGCACCGAGTCCCACCTTGCTGATGCTGGCGGTCATGACCGCGCAAAATAGCCGCTATTTTGACCGCATCAACGCGCTCGATGACCTCCGCGCCGAACTTGAGCGCTACAAGACCGCTCCCACCAACGCCCAAATCGTCAGCCTGGCTGAAGTCAGCAAAAGCATGGTGTACCTAAAAGCAGCGGCCAGCGCCAATCTCATCACCGCCCGCCAGCTCCAGGCCGGAGTCGATTCCGATGAATACGCGGATAAGCTGCCGCGCCATGAGCGTTACTGGCTGCGCAACCTGATCAACGAGTTCGAACAAGCCAAGGAACTGGCCCAGGTCAATGGTGAAATCGTGCAACAAGTGACCGATACTTACGCCAACCTTCTGGACAAAAACCTCAACACCACCATGTGGATCATGACGATTTGGTCGCTGGCGCTGGCGATTCCGCCGATTATCTCTGGCTTCTATGGGATGAACGTCAAACTGCCAATTCTCGGTGGATGGCTCGACTGGCCGTTTAGCATTTTGTTGTCGGTGATTCCGGCGGGGCTGTTGATTTGGCGGCTGGGGCATAGGAAGAATTTGTCGGTTAAGAATCTGTAAACAGTCTGGGCTTTTGTAGGCAGTCAACTGCGGGGATTATTGATTAGCCATGCTGCCGCAAAGCAAAACCCTAATGCGACACATCCGTCCGTTCACACACTCATTTTGGAGATCAAAATGCCAGACGAACCGCGCGAGGACGAAATGGTCCATTTTTTGATGGCTGCCGAAAAATTGAGGGCATTTCCCGAGTTTTTCTTGGGTTGGTCACCCGAAGACATTAAGAAAATTTGGCCGTCACAGTTTCCCCATTTTGCAACAGTTGAGGAGTTGGTGGTTGGTCTCTTCAAGCGCAATTACATCGCGATCTTTCAGCCTCGGGAGAGACTGGATTGGTTCCCTCAGGATTGGTCGGCGTTCTATCGCGATTGCATTACTTCACAGCTATACGGGTCGATTGCCACGACCCTCACATTGCCGTCGCTTTCCTCTAACCTGTCAAGCGAGAAGATTGAGCGTGCCATATTGTCAGAATTACACCGAGTGGTCAACCGTTACTATGAACACGACACTGAGATGACCATCACTTGGATGTATCTTGCTCATCAACTAGAAAAGCGTGGGATTGCTGCCATGAACCCAAAACAACTGATACTGATTAACCAAGTCGACCGCTTACTGCGGCGAGCAAAGGTCTGGCAACCGGCTATAAATGAGGAGATTGTATTCCACACTCAATGGAAGATTGATTCCTATGGCCTACAGTTTTACTTTCCTGCCTAAGGATTTCTCTCTTTGCTCTGTTTACTAACCTTTGACGGGAAGAAATCCAACGGATAACGTCGATTCTGCTACTGATAAGCATCATTGGTGTAGAGAAATGGTCCATGATTGAGAATCTCTGGCTAACGAGATGAGTCTGGATCTAAATATATCTTTTTAGATTTAAGGTTGAATTACCAAAAAAGCCGGCACTCGCCACTTTGATCAAATTTCGGCTTTTTGGTAATTCAAATCTACTTACCTGCTCAGTCATTAGCCGAACCGGCCACTGCAAACGAATAATACAGTCCTCGAATACTCTCCGCCATGAGCATTCGCCGCTGGTCGAGAAAGCTCTCGTAATGCGTGTAATCCATCGTTTTAAGGGAGAGGGGCACCGAATTCTCGGCAAAATTTTCGGCGCTACCGTACTGAACAATATCTGATTTAGTCAAGTATTCCTTTGGCGCCTGATCCGAAATCTGCAGGTTGCGCGGTTGCGACAGAAATACGTAGTTGGCAATCTGATTGTATTCGTTCTTTCCGAATCCGTGCTTAATCAAGTATGCCCGCGGAAAGATGTGGTGCACATTTCCTTCTTCTGTCAACGCATCAACAAGCGACAGATCCCGTTCAAGCCAAAGCTGACTGTGTTTACGAACCTGCGACATTAAAAATACTCGCCAAAGATTAGTAACCGCGCTGGACGTGACCAAATTTTTCGGCAACCTGTCGGACCAGAAACCATCGGTAAGATTTAGCTTTTCCTGCAGCGCGAGCACTGCTAATGGGTCACCAAGTCGAAACTTCTTAATATCGGCTTCACTCTGCGTCTCTGATGAACCACTATATCGCTGCGTCAAGATTGACAGCAAAATCCACCGGCGTACCACGTTCTCAATCTGTGTATTACTTAAACCAGTATCTATTTCATGTTTTAGCAAAAGGTACAGCGCATACCCGAAATTCAGAACCCCGGTTCCCTGAATTTTGGTTTTATCGCTAGTCACCATCCCCATCCCGCGTAAAATTATGATGTAACGTTGGAAATTGCTCTTATCTGTCACTAACTTGATGCCATCTGAAAGACGTGTGTAGGTATCATCCATTGCGGCCTGCGTATACTGCTTGGTGGCAAAGTCACGTCCCGAAACCAGACTAATCAAGTCTGCGTGCTTACCACGATTGAACTTAACGTTGAGGATAACGTGGAAGATGTCACCAAATTCTGGCAAGTATAGATTACTATTTTCGTTAGCAGCCCAAGCCACCATTCGGTAATATTCAGAACCGGCAAACAGAGTGTCATTACTGGTAATATCATCCAACGCAGTTCCATCACGCAACAATCGTGTAAAGTACTCCACCGCTTTGCGCAGCATGTCCCCGTGATGTTCGGTATCCGCCGACAGTTTAGACATGATAAAATCGGCCGAAGACAATACCGTCCCCTTGGAGTTAATTCGGTTGAACACTTCGGTGACCGCATCAATACTCAGACGATGCGACAGCTGAATGTTCCCAATCTCATTGTTGGCCAGCATCCGCACTCGCTCAATCACGGCGGCGGTGTCATTGACGTCATAGTCGTTCTTGCCGGCAAATTCGGTCACAAACCCGAACGAATTAAAATCATCTTTGAATAAAACAGCGATGTCTTCAATCCAGGCGGGGTCCCTTTCAATCGCTGCGGTGCGGGTGGCAAACTCTTCTGTCTTAGGGTTAAATGCAATGCGAATCCGCTTCATCTCAAAGCGCTTGTCCATCACCTTCTCACCGGCGATAGCGGCACGCAAAGCAGTGACACGCTGCTGGCCATCAATCATCAACGTCTTCCCGCGAGAAGTGGTGCCGTCCTTTAACCGAACGTCAGGGTTGCTCCAGGTGATGATGTAGCCAATTGGAAACCCACGATAAAGGGAGTCAATCAGATCGCGTACCTTTGAGGACTTCCAAACAAAAGGGCGTTGCAACTCGGGCAAACCAATTCTGCCTTCACCAATCCAATTGATAAGATCACTAACTTTGTTATTTTGAACCGAATAGTTCAACGTCTGCATATGCTTTACTCCTTGGTGGTGATAATTGCTCCCACACTCTTTCGGTCCAGAATCTTCAGATGACCACTATCGAGAATTTTTTGCAGCAATCATGCCTGAGGCCAAAAATTCTCGACAGTTAGTTATATGAATCTCCTGATTTCAAAGCTCTGACATCTGCCTCCACTGAAAAAATGTCTGACTCTACTGCGTTCACTCGGGAATGCAGCTCGTCCTGTATTGCCTCAATATCGGCAATACGCTCATTGTAACCTCTAAGCGCCATAATCGCCTCAACCATTAGTTCCTTGTCAGTGAGCGCGAGTAAAGCCTCCTTTTCACGGCGAATCCTCTCTCTCTCAGCCTGAGCCTCTGCCTCAGCTCGCTCCTGTTGTTTGCGAGATTGCTCTTCTCGATACTGACGGAATTCATCAATCTTATCGTTAATTTTACCTTTGATGCCATTCAACATCTATGATCTCCTCCTTTGAAGCATTATGATCAATTTTCTCTAATTTTACCGCAAGTCAGTGTCAATAGCCCAATGAGTCAGCTGCCAAGACGACGGCATCAAATAATCGATTTAGTGTTGTAAGTGAGATAACCGCAATATGGGCGCACTAAGGCCCTATCAGAAACTTTCCTCCCGCACTCGTGGCAACATACTAGCGCCATGGTGTAATTTCTTTACTGGCAGCTAACAAATTCAACCAGAGATATAGGAACGTTTAATAAACTTTAGAGCTACCATCCGCCGTGTTAACTTCAACCAGGTCTTGTCCATCCCACAAATATATAAAGTTAAATGGCATTTCGACCATTTCTGAGACTACAGACACTGTCATTTTAATTTCGTCCCTCGAATCTGTTACATGAATAAACAAATCGTTTTCATCAAATTTAGTGTAGTTGCGCGCCTTGAATACTTTCGAGCGAACAGCTCTCTTAATATCATTGCCTGATCCCCAATAAGCGTCGGGGAGAATTGCACGCACGCCGTTAATAACGACAACATGATATCCCGAAGTAATTCCCATTCGACGTAACGCGTCAACCGGGTTTTTTATGGCTGGATTGTTCATGCGTAATACACGCTGAATGATAAGCTTTTCTCCAATCACGACCTCTACACCTATCTCACCCGAAGTCACCCTTACGTCGGGCATATCCTCCCGGGGTAAGTAAGCTGTCGCAAATTTTTCAGGAATCCTTTTTTTGAGAGCTTCAACAGCAGTGCGTTCCTCATATCTATCTTGACCGTTCACATATACCACCTCTGCAGGTTACCAATCATTGTTTGGACAAAAAAGATTGTTTGATTAGCTCAGCCCATTTCTGTTAAAAGTTATCTGCTCAGTTTTTTAAACCCACATTTCTATGGCTGATTGTGTAAATTCAAGCGGATATTCATTCCTTCGCAAGAAACTTTTACCGGTAATTCACATCTAGCACGTGCTTACTCGAGCTGTGCCCAGTATTCCCGCCGTGTAAAACCGCCTAACTACATAGCTTTATCGAAAGTATCTCGATTCTTGTGTGTTTTTGAGGAGTGTGAGCATTTGCTTTCAACTCAACAATTAAGCCGTCCATAATTCATGGTGTCACCTAATGTTCAAATTGAGCCAACAACTTATTGAGATCGGATTCGGTCAATGGAGATTCCCCCGAGTTTCCAGATTCGATCCAGTCTGCAATCTCTATACGCTGTTTAGCATCAGTTGGCGTTTCGTTTAATGGTATGAAGTGGCGAATCTTTTCAGCCAATTCATGTAATTGGACTTTTCGTAGCAGCGCTTCGACATCCTGGTACGCTACATCATGGCGTTGACGTTGTTCAGCTTTAATTTTAGCCTCGTTTTCAAACAGTTTTTGTTCCCCAGTTTACAATTCAAGTGCAACACCCTGACGACTAGACCAAAAAGGCCATGAAGACCTATTCTTGTTAGTACTAGCTAAACAAGAAAGCAGGAATCTTCATGACCCACTCTCAGACTAACACC
>NZ_BTTP01000011.1:0-75806 GCF_036246225.1 Lacticaseibacillus salsurivasis | reverse complement strand
TGTGGATTGGTTTAACAATGTCAGAATTTCGAGAAACAAAAATGGCTTGACCCCAGTTGAGTACCGGGAACAAACCATGATTGCTTAATTCAAAATCTAAATTGTCTAACTTTTCTATTGCACTTCAAGTGCGGGGGCCATTCGGTTTGTGCATTAAGTCAGCGGTACACAAACACACCGCTTCTCTATGTACACTCGCCCAAAATAGACGACACAAAACCACTGAGCTGGTCATCCCAGTTCTGCAAGCGTGCCACCTCAAAAGCTGTAGTTCCCCCAAATATTACTTCCAGGCGACGACCGATCTGGCAGGAATTGGTACCCGTACCAATGGCCATTACTGGTTGTAATGGAGTCAATATACCATCGAAAAATCGCGATTTCAAATGGCGTAAGTCTTCGAATCTGGCCTACAAACCGCGACAGACTAAAAAAATATTTTTGATTGGTAAGAACAAATTTTGATGAGGAAACAACGCTATAAAAACGATTACATCTAAGACGAGGTGCTCATCCTAATTCAACTTTTGCAAAAAGCATATGCAAATATTGATTTGATAGGTTCTTTCCTCTCTGCGTTTGGCAAATAATGCCGGTATCCCTGGCCATATTCCCATATATGACTGGTGCAAAGCTGCCCACATAAGCATCGTTTTTTTCCCTAGGTTTTGCCCAGTTTTTACGTGACATGAAATAAATCTTTAGAATTATGATTTATTACATTTTGAGATTTGTTCAAAATATTTTTCTTAAACCATCGAAAGCCAGTTTTGGTATACCGATATACCTCGCACACTTGCGTACTAAAAAGGACCACTCATCCAAGGGCGGCCCCCATCTTGCCAATTAACAATTAGCTTTATTCACGCTTCCTTGCCAGCGTACTCCCTAAGCCAAACAGGGCGCCGATAACGGCAAATAGCCCCACTGCCGAGGCAGTCGCATTGTCACGGTCACCGGTTGCTGGCAAAGCTGCATTGGTAGCAACCGGGGCTGAGGATTCGGTCACTTTAACCGCACCGTTAAGCGTGCTCTGGACCAGCTTGCGACTGTCGATCACTTTGACCAACACAAAGTTGTAAGTGCCAGTTTCCGGATCTCGCCAAGACCGCGCTTGATCAATGCGATAGCTGGTCGGAAGCGCCGCCTTAACTTCAGCCATCGGCAGGCGCCTGTTGATGCCGATAACATAGGACAAATGTTTGATGACTGCCCCTGTGGTGCCATCAATGAGATTGACCGCGATGGTTTTGGTTACTGCGCTAATGGCTCCACCAGGCTGACCGTTATCTGGGTTGGTCGTTTTCCCATCAGTTCTGACATTGTAAATCACAATCGTGTACGTGTTGGTGGCTTGGTCCCAGGCATTAAAAGCGAGCGCCATGCGGTACCCCGCCGGAATTTGCGCTAGCACTTTATCAAATGGTACGATGCCCTCTGAGTTGCGTGGAATTAGGAAGGTCTTCAGCGTTGCTTGGGTATCACGATCAACGAGCTTAAAGGTGATAGCCGTCTTGATGGCCTGCTTGAAGTCGCTGATGGTTTGGTTGATTTTTTCCTCTAGCGCCTGCACGCTGTATAGACTAAGCGTATAGGTGTTAGTGACTTGATCCCAGGCATTGGTCGTGAGGTCTAGCCGGTATCCGGCCGGAATTTGAGCCAACACTTTGTCAAACGGCACGATGCCATTTTCATTGCGGGGAATCAAGAACGTCTTCAGCGTCGCATTCGTATCCCGATCAACGAGTTTAAACGTAATGGCCGCCTTAATGGCATTGGTAAAGTCTGTAACAGCCTGATTAACCTTATCTTCTAGCGCCTGGACGTTATAAAGACTAATCGTGTAGGTGTTGGTCGCCTGATTCCAGTCATTAGTCGTAAACGCCATCCGGTAGCCGGCCGGTATCTGAGCAACACTTTGTCGACAGGTACGATGCCATCTTCGTTTCTCGGAATCAAAAGCGTCTTCATCGTGGCATTGGTATCGCGATCGACGAACTTAAACCTGATGGCTGTCTTGACGGCATTGGTGAAGGCCGCAACGGCTTGACTGACCTCATCTTCCAACTTTTGAACGTTGTAGAGGCCGAGCGTGTACGTGTTCGTGACCGGATCCCAGGCATTGGCGGTGAGATCCAGCCGATAGCCCGCCGGAATTTGGGCCACCACTTTGTCGAATGGCACGATGCCATTTTCGTTCCGGGGAATCAGGAACGTCTTCAATGTCGCATTGGTATCACGATCAACCAGCTTAAAGGTGATGGCCGTCTGAATGGCATTCGTGAAGTCGGCCACAGTTTGCTTAACTTTTTCCTCTAACGCTTGGATATTGTAGAGCCCAAGCGTGTACGTGTTGGTGACCGGGTCCCACGCATTGACGGTGAGATCCAACCGATAGCCCGCCGGAATTTGGGCCACCACTTTGTCGAACTGCACGATGCCATTTTCGTTCCGGGGAATCAGGAACGTCTTCAATGTCGCATTGGTATCACGATCGATAAGCTTAAAGGCGATGGCCGTCTGAATGGCATTCGTGAAGTCACCCACTGCTTGATTAATCTTGTCTTCAAGGGCTTGAACATTGAAGAGGCTAATCGTGTACGTGTTCGTCGCTTGATCCCAGGCATTTGAAGTGAGATCCATCCGATAACCAGCCGGAATTTGGGCCAACGCCTTGTCGACCGGCACAATGCCATTTTCATTCCGTGGAATCAAAAGTGTCTTCAGCGTCGCTTGGGTCTCGCGATCGACGAACCTGAACGTGATAGCCGTCTTAATGGCATTCGTAAAGTCACCCACTGCCTGATTAAAGTTATCTTGAACGGTTTGAACATTGTAGAGGCTAATCGTGTACGTGTTCGTCGTCTGGTCCCAGTCATTGGTGGTCAGGTCCACCCGGTAGCCTGTCGGGGCTTGTGCCAAAACTTGGTCGAATGAAACGATGCTTTTGTCACGAGTCAACACCAATGTCTTCAGCGTTTCCTGAGTGTCACGGTCTACGAATTTAATGGTAATGGGCTGAGGTTCTGCCGTATACGTCACAATGACATCGATGGGCTGGCCGCTGGTCGTCGAGGTAAACGCCGACACGACCGAGGCATCTGCCGTGTATCCGACTACTGATGGTGTGACCACCTCTGGCAGCGTGAAGGCAGTGTCAAATACCGCGCCCGTCACGAGATCTTTGGTCACCTCGTACGTGGCCGTCTGTGTTACTGGGGCGATGGCCTTGTCGGCTGGCAACCCCTGGTACGTGATCGTCCGGGTCACTTGCGGCTGAACAATCACCTTAGTTTGGTGAATAAAGTGCAGCGTGTAATTCGCGCCTGGGGGCATACGCACCATCGTTCGGGCGCGTATCTTCCACCAGCTCGTACCCTGCTCGCTGCAGCCTGGCAAGCTGCCGATTCACGTCGTCCATGTGTTCAATGGGAGCCCCCTCAGTCCAGGTAATTTGCTTGACACCGAGATCAGCCTGCTGCGTATTTTCGGCATCATCGACAAAATGAATCGTGGCTTCGGACTGCTTCTTCATGGTAATGGTCAGCGTTTCTGGATGCGTGCGCTGAAAGGTGACATTACCCTGATCATTGATGTTCACCGGCACATAGCCGCCTTGCTCAGGCGTTTTTAAAAAGGCGATGGCCTGCTGGTATTCAGGCGTTCCCAGCACAGTCACTGTGCGGCCGATGATGCCGTGAATATCATCGCCTTTCAGTAGCAGTGCGCCCGCTTCATCCCGATACTCGACATGCGCCACGCCAACCGCATTGTACGTAAAACGATTGAGCTTGAAGCCTTGCTTCGAATGAGCATCACCGGTGGAGCCGGCAATGAAGAAAGACACCAGCCGTTTTTTGGGGATCTCATGTTCAATATTTTCCGTCCACTTCAAAACCGCGTCTGGCCGCGAAGACTGACTTAGCTCGATGGTCAATAGCTGTGCGGCCGCCTCATAATGAACATGGATGGTGTCATACGACGGGTCAATTGATTGCGCCGAAGCCGCATTCGTTTCAATCGTGATGCCATTATCACCAGTGTGAGCAAAGGCGCCGAACCGACGATAGCCCTGCGGATCCGGGCCGAAATACGGCACCTTTTGGCCATTAATCACGGTTGTATCATTATCATTTTGACCACCATTGCGGCCGACCTCGTCTGTATTCCCAGTGTGAAACCCAATCGCTACCCCATCGCCGGCGCCGATGGTAATGGTCCCGGTTAAATCAAAATCATAATCAAGGTCAATTTGATTATTGAGTGTCAGATTACCTGACTGCCTGCTTGCATCTGCCGTCAACACCACCTGCCCGTCATCCTTGATGCCTGCCGCCGAGTTCGGCGTGCTGGTGTGGTACGTAAAACTGTTTTTGAGATCATCCAGCCGCTTGCCTTCGACAGTGACCACTGTGCTTTGGTCTGTCGCGTTTGCGGCTGGGGCTTCAGTGGTTGGCGTCGCGTTGCTATTGGCAGCGTTCGAATCAACGGCAGCGGCTGCATCAGAATCGGCCACCACGGTGTCATTCACTGCAATCGGCTGTGGCTGATCTATTAAGGTTTCCCCCTGCTGGTCAGTCTCCTTGGCAGCGTCCGACACCACCGAAGAATTCACATCTTGTCCCTTAGGTGAACTAACCTCAGCCGCATCGAGGACAGCCTGCTGATTTAACCCAACCTCATCGGGACCGGGTGTGCTCGTGTGCTGCTCGTCCTGGCTAGCGGCGTAGACCGTTTGCGTGTCTGCGCTTTGCTTAATGAACAAAGGCGAAGTAGCGATGCCCAACCCAACAATGGCAATGCCTGCAACCAGCCACTGGCGGCCGGCCTTATACAACTTAAAACGGACCTTGGTTTCTCCCTTTTCCATGACTCTCCCCCAAATCACATTTCCGAGCAACAAGGTTCATCATTTTTACTAGTCAGGTTCCCTAGCAATACCATGAATCTAATGAGATTTGGAATAAAGTCAAACAATATGATTACATTTTGGTGTCTAAGGCATTATATATAACATTATCCTAATGCTTTAGCACGAGCACACTAGAATTTTATATAGCCTAAAATGCTTTATCTACTATTCAAAATGTGCATTTCGGCACATATCCCCAGCTCATCAACCCTTGAAATTGGATGATTAAATCGTTCGTTTATGTGGCCGTTCGGCGAGCGCTTACCTGTGTGTATTTTGCTTGGATCTCCTGGTTGCTCTATGAACGCTTATCGATGGCCGAGCACCACTTCAAGTGGACTGATTGAACCTTCTCGCCTCTCATCACCGCTTTCGACCAGATTTTTAGGCAGATTTAGCTATAGTAAAACCCCCAGATTTAGATTTTCATCTAAACCTGGGGGCTTCCTCTAAACACTCAGATTATAATGTTCAGTTCTGAGAGAGTTAGTCGCGGCGTTGTTTACGTGCTCCAACCGCGAAGAGCGCTGTCATCGCGGTGACAACCAGCCCGATGGTGCCGAGTTGGTTGGTCTTTTCACCAGTATTTGGCAGTTTCTTTTGACCGCTGCGAGTAGCTGGTGCCTGTTTCTTTGTGCTATCAGCACTTGGCTGTGGTGCCTTAGGAGCAAGCGCCAAATGAACCTGATAGTTGTTGCCGCCAGCGTTGACCTTGAACTGACCCATCTTGGCCACTTCAGGCACATTGTTGCTGACCAGGACATAACCCTGCTTCAGGTAACTCGCAATCATAGCTTCAACGTCATAGCTCAACGTTTCGTCAGTCTTGCCGGTCAGTTTTTCCGTCTTCAGGACTTTGCCAGTGCCATCTTGAATGAACTGGATGGTGATTGGTTGATTCAAAGCTGCATAGTGCACAGTAACATTCTGCTCAGGAGCCGCATTTGATGTGACCTTAACCCCGAGTACTGTCGGCTGATCTGCACCGTAGCCATTGATGGCAGGGCTAGCAACATCCGTGAACTGTTCGCCAGCAACTGGCTTCCAAGCGGAATATGCCGTTGCCTTATTGGTGGTGCGGTCAATCACGGCATTACGCGTATACGTAATCGCCTGGTGGTTAGCCGGCGCTGCCTGGGAGCCATCTGGGTAGACGTAGTTAATTGTTTGGTTAATGGTCTTTGTCAGCTCGGCAGCATGGTTGCCTGGGTTCTCAGGAGTGACGGTGGTTGAGGTGTGCTCAAGCGTGACGCGGTAATTGTTTCCTTCTGGTGCAATCGTCAGCGTTTGCTTGCCGGCAGTTTGATCTTCGACCAACTTGTAACCCATCGCCACATAGCCCTGGATGCGCGCAGGTGCGGTGTTGTCGACCGTGTCGCCAGTCTTGCCCTTCAATACGTCAAACCTCAACGTCTTATTGGCAGTGCGGTCAAAGTATTGAATGTTGATTGGCTGCTCAGAGGTATTGTAATGCACAGTGATGGTCTGACTGGCTGTATCAGGGGTAACCTTTAAGCCAGTGACCGTTGTTTGGTCAGCGTGGTAACCTGCGATTGCTGGGCTGTCTACATTCGTATACTGTTCGTTATCCGTCGTGGTCCAATCACCGGTCGAGAGAATCTCTTGCGTAAGCTTATCGACTACTGCGGTTCGTGTGTACGTAATTGTTTGAACGTTGTCTGCATGTGCTTTCGATCCATCAGGATAAAGATACTCAATCGTTTGGGTTACTTTCTTGACTAGATCCTTTTCGTGAGTTCCAGGGTTATTACGGCCATCCAAAGTGGGAGTTTCATGCTTAAACTCAACCAAATAAGCACTGCCACCCGGGGTAACCTCTAATTCCTTAGCGCCTTTCGTGCCATCGCTGACTAACTCGTACCCCATTGCCTTATAACCTTGGATTCTCGCAATAGCTGTACTCTGAACCTTATCACCAGTCTTACCCTTCAAAATATCAGTCTTTAAGGTCTTCCCAGTGTTCTGATCGCGATATTGGATAGTGATTGGCTGGTCTGTCGTGCTGTACTTGACGGTAATAGGCTTCGGGTCTTTACTGTCTCCTGTTACCTGGCTGCCCGCAACTTTGGTTTGGTCGGCATGATACCCCTTAATAATTGGGCTGTACACATCATCAAACTTTTGTGGTTCTGCCGGTTGCCACTCACCATAGGAAACGATCGTATCGTCTGTGTCATCAACGACGGCATCACGAGTAAAGGTGACTGTCTGCGTATTAGTCTTTGCGGCGTCATCGCCATTTTCGTATACGTACTTGATGGTTTGTGTGACAGTCTTGGTCAGATCTTTTTCATGATCACCGGGCTGGCTTGGTGTAATAGTCGTGTGACTGTGCTTCAGATGAATCGTCACATCATCTTCAACCCCAGGTTTAATCGTCACATTACCTGAAACAGGCTGCTTATCATCAGCTAACTCATATCCGGTGGGAATCTTATCTTTGGCGTTATACGGAACGGTTGAGTCTACCACACCTTCAACGTCGAAAGTCCCAACCTGTTTTTTATTATTGTCATCGTCGACAAACTTGACCTGAGCCTTATCTGGCTGGGCCGTGTACGTCACCGTAATTGACTTGTCTTCCGGATCGGCTTTAACGCCGGTTACCTCGGCTGTATCAGGCTTATATCCATCAATGGTGGGACTAGTAACTGTTTCCCAGGTATCTTTACCTTCGGCAGTCCAAGCAGTGTAAACGACATTACTGGTGACGTCGTCGACTTTACCCGTACGGGTAAAAGTGATTGTCTGCGTATTAGTCTTTGCGGCGTCATCGCCATTTTCGTATACGTACTTGATGGTTTGCGTTACAGTTTTGGTCAAATCTTTTTCATGATCACCGGGCTGGCTTGGTGTAATAGTCGTGTGACTGTGCTTCAGATGAATCGTCACATCATCTTCAACCCCAGGTTTAATCGTCACATTACCTGAAACAGGCTGTTTATCATCAGCTAACTCATATCCGGTGGGAATCTTATCTTTGGCGTTATACGGAACGGTTGAGTCTACCACCCCTTCAACGTCGAAAATCCCAACCTGTTTTTTATTATTGTCATCGTCGACAAACTTGACCTGAGCCTTATCTGGCTGGGCCGTGTACGTCACCGTAATTGACTTGTCTTCCGAATCGGCTTTAACGCCGGTTACCTCGGCTGTATCAGGCTTATATCCATCAATGGTGGGACTAGTAACTGTTTCCCAGGTATCTTTACCTTCGGCAGTCCAAGCAGTGTAAACGACATTACTGGTAACGTCGTCGACTTTACCCGTACGGGTAAAAGTGATTGTCTGCGTATTAGTCTTTGCGGCGTCATCGCCATTTTCGTATACGTACTTGATGGTTTGTGTGACAGTCTTGGTCAGATCGTTTTCATGTCCGTTCGGCTGCGTTGGGGTAATCGTCGTATGACTGTGCTGCAACAGGTATTCAAAAACATGTCCGTTATCGTCAGGCGTAAAGGTAAAGTTTTTTAACAGGTCAGGGTTGGTAACCTCATAACCCGCAGCCTTTAAGGTATCGAGTGTATTTTTAACGTCCACAAAATTGTCGAGTTCACCAGTCTTACCAGAAATCGTGGTCTCTCGACTCAGTGGTAAATCCCCGTTGTCAATATCAAGGTACTTCACTTTTGCGCTGTATTTCCTGACCATTGGAATGACAAGCGGAGTAGAATTATTTGCCTTTATATCTTCCTGAAGAAGTGTGTTTGGATCAACAGGTGAATAACCTTTGGCAGCAAGCATGTCGATTGTATTTTTATAATCGTCCATGTCCTGAGCAATGATAGTGGTACCAATTGCCCCTCTAATATCCTTTTCGGCTAACGGTTTGGCATCAGGATGCTCCGCATCAACATACTTGACATGAAGCGTGCCAACAGCATGATAATTAAAGGTTTTGAGCTGGAATGATTGCTCCTGATAGGCATCCCCAGTGGCACCTGCAACAAAAAATGATACTAAATCGTCATCTGGAATTAAAGAAGAGATATCCTCGGTCCAGGTTTTAGTGTCCTCTGCCTCATTCAACCACCACGCATGATCATATTTGACAGCTGGCTTCGTTAACTCAACCGTCAACGTCTTGCTCTTGGCATCATAATGAACGTGAAGCTGATTGTAGCTCGAATCAATACCTTGCGCGGATTCTGCATCGGTATTTATAGTGACATGATTGGTAGGATCAGTTGAAACAAACGCACCAAATTTTGAATTAGCGGTGGGATCTGGGCCAAAGTATTGAGTCCCGTCCGCTGTAGTGTCATTTTTATTTTGGCCACCGTATTGATTGACATAAGTGTCAGCCTTCCACCCAAAAGAGTTTGGAAGATCCGCAAACCCTAATGAACCACCATTGCGGCCAAACTGATTAGTATTTCCGGTATGAAACCCGATTGAAACACCATCGCCATGACCAAAGGAGATATTTGCCGTCATGTCAAAGTCGTAGTTTAAATCTATTTGGGAATTAAGGGTCAGATTCCCCGACTGACGTTCCGCATCAGGCGTGAGAATCACTGTGGCTTCATCGCCATTTCTTTCGATTGAAGAATTGCCATTTGCATTAAAGTTATTCGTTACATCAGAATAAGAACCCGTTAAATCAAGATTTTCACTTGGAATCTTTGTAGTATTAACTGGTTCCGGTTGTTCATCCAGCAAAGTCTTTGCTGCTTTTGTCAACACCATTGACGATCCATTAACAGATGCTTGGACTTGTTGCCCACCGGCAGTGGTCACTGATATTCCCATTCCGAATGCCGCAATGCCGGCAACCAACCATTTCCGACCGGCTTTATACATCTTAAAATGAACCTTTATTTCTTTCTTTTCCATCATTATCCCCCAAACTACTCTTTGAAATGACAAAATTTGTATATTTTACTAGTTCACACTCCTAGCAATACTCTGAATCTAATCGATTTAGAAAAAAAGTCAAACAGCATAATTATTACAGTAAATTATAAATATATTTCCGAAATATGAGTCTTTCAAATTTTCGTCTAAGTCACACGCGCTAATTGTATTCATCTACATTTAATTATGTGATAGATTATTCAACGATTTGTTTATATTTATAAGACATGGGGCAAAATTTGTTCCCGACCTTACCGGATGTACAACGAGCTTGTGAAAAATCGATATATTGTTCAAAAATTTGAAAGTAAACGCTGACATTTCGAGCAAATCGTCAGAAATGACCGCAAAAAATTTCGAAACTTTTCCCGTAATATCTGCCCAGCTCAGCGATTATGCGTATTTAGCCGGTTATTTAACAATATAAACAAAAAAAGACCGCCTCATCGAGTAGCTCAGAATCAAACAAGCAGGCCTCTTCAGCCTGCTTGTTTTGTCATTTATTAGCTTGAATTTAGATCAAATCAAAGTGTTTCAGCGCATTTGGGATCCCGTTTGCGAGATAATCATCGGTCTGATAATCCGCGACGGCGGCGACTTGCGGCAAGGCATTGCCCATCGCCACGCCCACAGTCGCGCGCTTAAGCATTGGGATATCATTGTTGCCATCCCCAAAGGCGTACGTCGGCACGCCTTTGAATTCCGGCCGGTCTGTCAGCACGTCGATGCCGGTAGCCTTAGTAATGCCTTGGTTCACGACATCCAAGGCGTAAGGACCGTTGCGGAAGAAATTCAGTTCCGGGAAGGCGGCGACATACTTGGCGCCCACCTCGCGGCCGGCTTCGGTGTTCGGCGTGAACAGCAACATCATGACCACGGCTTCTTTTTGGTAAAAATCCGGATCAACTGCCGGCAGCGCCTGATGCACCAGGCCATAGTTCGCCTCGATGTAATCGTTGTGCTGGGTCGCCGCGATATGGCGGTCGTTGTAAAACGAAATCGCCAGGTCATCAGCGGCAGCCTGCGCAGCAAAGCGGGCGAGTTGCGGGGCGCCCACTGGACTTTGAAACAGGTGTTGGCCCTTGTAGAACACATCCGCGCCGTTGCCTAAGATCAGCGTATCAATGCCGGTTTCGGCCACCAATTGATCAAGCTCCCAGCGATTGCGGCCAGTGCACAGCACCGGCAGGACATCGTTGGCCTGCATCGCCTTGATTGCCGCCAGGTTCTCGGCCGGCACCTGCTTTTCTTTGTTCAAGAGCGTTCCGTCTAAATCAAAAAAGCACACCGCTTTGGTCATAATAGCCTCCTGCTTACTTAATAAGCCTAGTTTAACATAGGCAGCCGGTCGCCGAAAAAAATCGCCACGCTTAAACCCTGCTGCGACTGCAGTAACATTCAAGCGTGACGATTTAATTGTGCTCCAAGACTACGCAGTAAGTTACTGGTTAAACTCCTGCTGCAGTGTCCGCAGCAGGGCCGCTAATTCCCCGAAAAGATCACCGCTCGCGGCAATGTCCCAACGGAACAGCAGCGGCTGATGCTTGCCTGGAAAATGCAGCGGCAAGGAGGAATCCTGGATAATCAGATCTGCTTCTTCAAAGTGATCATACACGAGCTCGACGTTGGTTTGTTGATTCATGAAAGTCAACAGATCCGCAAACCCGAGCATCGCTGGCTCCAGCAGCAGGCCCACCTTAACCCGGCGCGCTGGTTTGGCAAAGCGGCTCAGTTGGAACAAGGTCGCATGGAAGCGGTCAACCAACAGCGGCGCCATTTCCTTAAGGCGCCGGTTCAGCGGCGCATCGGCCTGGTTCTTGGTCCGGGCCATGGCTTGGGTCAACGCGGCTTCGATTTCCGGCCGGTCAGCGTCATGCGCACAGGCGCCGCCGATATGCGGATTGAATTGGGCGAGCAGCGCCCCCAAGTCAAAGCCGAGGTTGACGACGCTCATGGCAATCGCCGCCAAGGACACCTGGAGCAACCGCCGGAACGGGCTGCGGCGGTAGCTTGGGGTGGCTTCCAAGAAGCGGTCCACCAGCTGGCGCATCACCGGACTGAACCGCGCCAAACCGTTGTCAATTTCGGCCACGGCGGGGTCATTCGGCCCGACTGCCAGCGGCAAAATCAAAAAGATTTCCAGCATCTGCTGAGACTCATTGGCTTGTTGCCAGACGCTCAGTTCAGTGTTGGTGGCATACAAATTCGGCACCGCGTTCAGCTCCAGCACCGGCGCTGGCGCCAAGTGTTGCTGGGCCAGCCGGGTTTGGCTGATGGCGGTGAAATAATGGAACAGCTCCAAGGTCACTGGATTGTGCATGTCCAGCTGATAGGCCTTCAGCACCCGCGTTGCTTCAGCCTTGGCATCAGCGTGCTTCACCACAGTAAACGGCCAGGCCGCGCCATCAGTGGCGAGCCAGTAGCTCAGGGTCAAAAACAGCCGAATGGCTTGCTCAGAGCCAGTCAGTTGCATTTTTTCGTAACTGATTTTCACGCCCATTTGTTTGCCAAAATCGCGCAGCGGCCGCAGGTACCGGAGCGCCGTGACCTTCGACACCGCCGCCTGGGTCAGGAAGTCGTCAAAGTTAGGCATGTCTTCGGCCACCAAATGTTGTAAAAATTGATAGGCTAGGCTTTGCTGAACCAGCAGCACACGCAGCTGACCGTCAGGCGTCTGCAGCAGCTTATCCGTGGCCGCTTCGCCGCCAATGGTTGCTAGGTTGGTCATCATCCGGTTATACGTGTTATAAACCGTGCTGTAACTTTCGTTGGTCACCTGGGCGAGGTACTTCAAGTTCACATCGGTGGTGCGGTCAGCGCGCTCGCGCGCCTGCGCCACTTGCTCAGCCACCGGCACTTGCCACTTAGTCGTACGCTGAATTGTGCGGAGCAGGGCGATCTGCGCCAAAGCCGTGCGCTTTAAAAATAAATCGGTCATGGCCATATATATTCCTCCTTAGCCAAAATAGCCTGCCGCAAGCCGCGCACTTTTTACGCTTGGTAAAACGACATGGCGCTCAGAATTATCCCCACATAATTGAGTTTTATACTATTAAAATAACATTTTTTAAGCATTTTTTCGACTAAAAAATCGGCTCTTGTCGCAATCTTTGCGCCAAGAGCCGATGAGGGTGAAAAATGAAATTACTTGCTCAGCTTGCTGGCAGCTGCTTCATCCACGATGATGATGGCATCCTTGTGGTTTTGCAGGACGGAAGCTGGCACGTGATCCGTTACTGGGCCTTCGATGGTGGCCTTGATGGCATCCGCTTTGTCTTCGCCGTAAGCCATCAAGATGATCTGCTTACCCTTCATGATGGAGCCGATGCCCATGGAAATCGCATAGCGTGGCACGTCCTTTTCATCATCGAAGAAGCGCTTGTTGGCTTCGATGGTGCTTTCGGTCAGCTTCACCTTGTGGGTGGTGCTGTTCAGATCGGAACCTGGTTCGTTGAAGCCAATGTGACCGTTGCGGCCGATGCCCAAGATTTGGATATCAATCGGGTTGTCAGCGATGATCTGGTCGTATTCCTTAGCGGCTTCGTCGATGTCAGCGGCGTTACCATTTGGCACGTAGGAGTGAGCAAATGGCTTCTTGTTGAACAGATTGTCCTTCATGAACTGGTGGTAGCTTTGTTCATTGTCTTCTGGCAGGCCCACGTATTCGTCCAAGTTGACGGAAACCAGGTTGCTGAAGTCCAAGTCGCTGGCGATCATATCTTGATACAGCGGAATTGGGGTGCTCCCAGTGGCCAGACCCAACACCTTGGCGCCGTTTGCGATGCCTTTTTTGATCAAGTCAAAAGCGACCTGGCCGCCTTCAGTCTTATCCTTAACGATTTTTACTTGCATGTCTATTCCTCCTCGTAAAATGACGCCGTCGATCCACATGACAGACGCTGCGTCCTTTGCTTTGGTCTAGTCCATTATCAGGCGCCGCGGGTAAAAAGTCAACCGGTCTAGACAAATATTTTCATCATTTTTGATTGGTTGGAACCCGGTCTGGCGCCGAGTAAACCGTTTTCATGATTACGGGTTAAAAAGTGGCTTACTGCCGCGTCACATATAAATTCCGCAATTGCTTCAGATCGCCGGCACTCAACTGGAGCGCCGCTTGAACATACTGCGGCCAGTCGCCGTATTCGCTGGTGATGAAGTCACGCACCGCCACATAGCACTGCGCTTCGGCGGCATGGGCATTGAGCTTGTCCACCAACGCGCTGGCGCCAGGCTTCAACGCCGCTGCCACCACCTCAGAATCAGCGAAAAAGACGGTATTGGTGAGCAGGTAATCTTGGCAAATCGTGGCTTCCGGCACGCCAAGCGCCCCTTCAATCATCATCGCCGCCATCCCGGTACGGTCTTTCCCCGCCGCGCAGTGAAAAAGTACCGATTCACCGGGTTGATCATTGGCCAGCAGCAGCGCGAACATCTGCTGAAAGACCTTGATGGCATGCGAATCCGTCAACATCCGCAAATAAGCCTCAGCCATCGGGTCAATGCGGCGATCCGCCATCGCGGCTAAATGTGCGTTAAACGCTGGGTTCGCACTCACGTCGGCAAACGGGTACACCGAAAGCTGCTGCCAATTCACCCCTGGTGCCACGACATCGGGGCTGCCAGCGACTTCGTTATCGGTACGCAGGTCGATAACTGTTTTCAAGCCGTAGTCTTTGAGCCATTCAGCTTCCTTGGCCGTGAGCTGGGACAAGGAGCCTGACCGCAGGAGCTTATGCGGCGCAATCACACCGCCGGCGGCCGGATACTCGCCGAGTTCACGCAGGTTCACCGCATTTTTAAGGGGTAATAATCGTTCCATCTTCGCCGCACCTCCCAGTTCTCATTATAGTGAATTGTCGGCGCAGCGGCCGGGTTTGTGCTTGCCTAGCCTGTTTTTTTCGCCGTTGCTCGCCTAAAAATAGCCAAGTCAAGCAAACTTGCGTATAATTAAGGCAGCATACGCACAGCAAAGGAGCGAATCATGGCAGGAGTTAAACTTTTCACGCTGAACGGCAACGTGCCGCTGGCCGAAAAAATCGCAAAAGAAGTTGGTTTACCGCTATCCCCAGCCTCGGTGAAGCATTTTGCCGATGGTGAGATTCAAATCGACCTGGACGACAGTGTCCGCGGGGCCGATGTTTACGTGATCCAACCCATCTCAGATCCCGTCAACGAAAATCTGATGGAACTGATGATTATGGTCGACGCCTTGCGCCGCGCCAGCGCCCATGTCATTAACGTCGTGGTGCCTTACTACGGCTATGCCCGCGCCGACCGCAAAGCGCGGTCCCGCGAACCGATTACCGCCAAGCTGGTGGCTAATCTGCTGACGATGGACGGCATCGACCGCTTCGTCGCGGTTGACCTGCACGCCGATCAGCTGCAAGGGTTCTTCGACCTGCCAGTCGATCACCTGCGCACCATGCCGCTGTTTGCTTCTTACTTCAAGAGCCTGCACCTCGGCACGGAAAATACGGTGGTCGTGGCGCCTGACCACAGCGGCACCAAGCACGCCCGCGCTTTGGCCGAACTGCTCAACACCCCGATTGCGATTGTCGACAAGCGCACCGATAACGGTGAAGTTGGCGTCATCGGGCATGTCCGTGGTCAACACACCATCATCATCGATGACATGATTGATACCGGCAACAGCGTGATCGACGCCACCAAGGCCTTGAAAAACGCCGGCGCCCTGGATGTTTACGCCGCCGCTACCCATGCCGTGCTGTCCCATGGCGCGGCCACCGCGCTGGGCAAGCTCAACTTGAAGCAAATCGTCATCACCGACACCATCAACGTGCCGGCGGAAAAGCATCTGCCGAACATGGTCACCTTATCCGTGGGGCCGATGTTAGGCGAGGCTATCAAGCTGATCTCTACCAACCAATCGATTCACCCGTTGTTCGAAGTGCACGACAACTAAACCTTGAGGCCATTTGCAATCAATGCAGGTGGCCTTTTTTGTTTTGATCACAAGTGTCACTCTCACTCAGGCGATTTGCAGTTCCGGCAGCGCAAATTTTTCCTGTCTCTGCCGCCTTTTTCGTAAAAAAGCGTTGCGCGCGTAGGGCCCGCATGATATAGTATTAAGCGTTATAGAGATGTCTTGGGTGGTTAGCTCAGCTGGCAGAGCAACGGACTCTTAATCCGTGGGTCCAGGGTTCGATCCCCTGACCACCCAGAATAGAAGGCGGTAAGCAGAAATGCTTACCGCCTTTTTGTGACTGCGGCATTAAAAAAACCGGCGCGTGGCCGGAATTTTAGAACATAGCAAAAGTGCTTAGAAATCTGAAAAGTCCGCATCATCATTCAAGAACCGGTCGCCGGCCAGCTGCCGGTAATAGGCCGCATTGGTCGCCTGGATGTAGGGACTCAGCCACAAGAAGCCAATGCCAGCGGTCAGGACTGCCAGCAAGCCCCAACCGACGAAACTAAGCTGCAACACAAAGTATTCCCACTTATGCCCCTGCATCAGCTGACGACTAGCCGTGATGGCATCTGTTGCGCCAATCTCCGCGCCGGCCTGCTGCATGTCAGCCAGAATATAAGGCACCTGCGCGTAGGCAAGGGCCTTCACCACTCCCGGAATCACCAACAAGAGCCCCCAAAGCGCAGTGAAAATACTGGTCAGCAAAGTGTTCAAAAAGACCGCCATGGGCCGGGGCCCGGTGAAGCCACTGAAGATGTTATTGAAGAGGCCATGACCTTGATCATCGTCGTCGATCAGCCGCAAGAACGAAAAGTTAAGCCCCACCAAAGTCATCAATTCCAAAATTCCTACTGTGATGCCGCCGATGAGACTGGCGAAGATGGTGCCCACCAGCACCAAAACCAGCGCCCATCCCCATTTGCCGCTTAAGCGCGCTTTGGCCTGGGCTTTGAGTTGTGCTCTATTCATTTTCTACCTCCAATTCGTGATGCTTTTAACATTATCGATATTGTATCACAGTCTGCGTTATTTTATGCCGGCTGCGAGGGCTCGACCGCCGCGCGGCTGAAAAAAATGGTTGCATCCCCCCGCGTCGGTATGCTAGTATATTTAGGTTGTCAAATGGCAATGACGCAAATGGGTGGTTAGCTCAGCTGGCAGAGCAACGGACTCTTAATCCGTGGGTCCAGGGTTCGATCCCCTGACCACCCAGACTAGTAACCGACATCTGAAAAGATGCCGGTTTTTTGTTGCGTCAAAACGACTGGACTCAAAAAGGCACGCTGAGATGCGTGCCAAAAATAATCGCTCACCAAGGCTTTACCAGCTCGAGGTGCCACCTCCGCCGCCAAAGCCGCCACCACCAAAGGAATCGCCGCCACCACCATCGCTGGAGTCACTAGCATACCAGTCGCTGGCGTGATTGACGTACATCGAACTAGATTTGTAAGCCTTGGTGCTTTCATCGGCTGCAAAGAATTGGGCCACGGTCACCGTGCCAAAGGCGAAGGCCATGTCATAGTAATCCGGCAAACTACCTTTCGCTTTTTTACCTTTAACCTTGCCGGCCAGGCTGGCTTTCAGTGCCGTTTTCGCCTGCAGGATGGTCGGATCAGCATTGGCCAAAGCCGCGGCCAGGGCCTGATCAGTGTCGTCTTGCTTCACTCGCACGCGCAAGTCCCCGAGAAAATCGCGAATCATGTGATGAAGCTCCAAGTGGCGTTTCGCGCGGGTGCACAGCGCATCAAGGGCAAAATAACCGGCCATGATGACCCCACCAACCAGCAACCCGAGCACCAGGGAATTCAGCACTTGCAGCGGCGATTGGCCGTCTGCCAGCAGCCGCTCAAGGAAGTGCAGCGCCGCTTGGCCCCAGCCCAGCATGCGGTAATGCAGCTCGAAGGCCCAGAGCGAATAGGTGTGGCCCGTGTACCAAAACAGCGCCGCCACCAGTAAAATCAGCACCCAGCCATTGGTCAACAGGCGCACCAGCCACCACCAGGCTTGCAGCAGCGGCGTCAGCAAGTACGGCCGCACATCGTTGGCTGGCACCGGGCTTGCCGGCTTCGCCTTGGCTTTAGGCCACAGCCGCCGCTTTGGGGCCGTGGTGTTGCCGGCTTGGTACCAGTCTTGGTGATGCTGGCGAAACATGCTGGTTTGCTTAAACTCGCTGCCAGGGTTGCGCGCATTCGCGTAAAATTGCGCGAGGGTGGTGTGACCAAAGGCAAACTGCATGCTGAAGTAATCGGGTAGCGTGGTTTTGGCTGCCGCCTCGGCCGGCTCTGGCTGGAGCTGAGCGCGCAAGGTGGCCTTAGCCGACTGCACAGTAGCAGTCGGCGGCACTGTCAGTAGCGGCGCCGCAGCGAGGTCTGGGCTGATGCTGCGCAGCGCGGTGAGGTACCCTTGCACCAACTCATCCAGCCAGACGCGCGCTTGCAGGTGCCAGCCGAGCCGCCGCAGCCCGTACAGGCCGAGGACGACGCCAAAGCCGGCCACCATTAGCGTCAAGAAGCTGTGTGCGGTATTCAGCCAGGTCCAGATCGCCGCGATTGGATGAAAACCGGCGGATGGCATCGGTTTGATGCGGCTAGCCTGAATGTCGCCGGTGCGAATCAACTGATCCAACCGCTGCGTCACCAGCTGCACCCCGGCATCGTAATCACCGCGGCGGTAGTCATTTTTTACCTGCGCATCCGTCACCACGTCGGTCATGGCGTCTGGCACCTGATCTTCCATGCCATAGCCCACTTCCAGCCGGGCCTGGTGTTCGGCCTTGGCGATGAGGTAAACCACCCCGCTATCGGCAGCGGCATCCCCGACGCCGAGCTTGGTCGCCTGCGCGATGGTGAATTGCTCAATCGAGGTGTTGGCGGGCAAATGGTCCACCGTAATCACCATCAGCTGGGGCTTTTTCGGCAGCGTTTTGTAGCGCTGATTCAGCCGGTGAATGGCGGTTTTGGTGCTTGGACTGAGCAAATGCGCGTTGTCCGAGACAAAAATGTTCGCCGGGTCAACTTTGACGGTACTACTGCCGCGCGGAATGGCGGTCCAGATCATCATCAGTGCTAGCACGGCCAGCACGACTAGGGGCAGCCGTTTCAGGGCAGCGCCGAGGCGAGGATAAAGCTGACGCTGCCAAGGGGCTAAGGGCAGCGGTGCGGATTCAGGTTTGGTTGGCGAGGCGGCTTTAGGCATCGTGGTCAGTCCTTCTGTCTATGTATTGTTATGTTTCAATTAGCTTAACATAAGGATACTCAGCAAGAAAGCCAAGGTTAAAGCCGGTTGCACCGGGAGAAGCCAAACAAAGGCCCCCTCGAAGTGTTATTCGAGGGGGCCAATTTTAGCTAAAAATCGTGGTCAGCATGTTATTCTACCAGGCATAAGCCTCTGGTGCGGCGCCAACGGGTGGGAAAATATCATCCAGTTCGGCCAAAACATCAGCCGACAGATGCACATCCAGCGCGTGCACCGCGTTCTCCAGCTGTTCGATGGTGCGCGGGCCGATAATCGGCGCGGTGACCACTGGGTTGTGCAGCAGCCAAGCCAAGGCCACTGTGGACTGGGTTTCGCCGAGGTTTTGGCATAACTGCTCGAAGCGCTTCAGCTGCTCGCGGCGAGCAGCGCTGAGGTGCTTGCTTTGCTCGGCGCGCCGGCCGGTGAGGTCAGTCGGATGCAAAATGTTTTCTGCCAACTGGCCAGATTCCAGCGGGCTCCAGATAATCAGGCCCATACCCAAGTCTTTCACCGTCGGCAAAAGCTCCAGTTCCGGTAGCCGCGTCAGCAAGTTGTACTTATGCTGCTCGGCCACCAGCCCGAGGAAGTGGCGGTCATGGGCGTGGGCGGCGGCAAAGGCGAGATGCCGGGCGCCAAAGTTGCTAGATCCAGCGTAAACGACTTTCCCTTGCGCAATGGCCGCTTCATAAGCGCCAAAAATCTCATCCCAGTTGATGTGATGGTCGATGTGGTGCATCTGCAGCAAGTCGATGTGGTCGGTTTGCAGCCGGCGCAGTGAATCGTTTAGACTACGCTTGATTTTGTACGCCGAAATTCCGGCTGGGTCGTTCGGGCCATAAGTTGGGTCAGCCATGCGGCCATAGACCTTGGTGGCCAGCACCGTGCTTTCCCGGCGGCCGTCTCCCTGGGCAAACCAGCGGCCAACGATTTCTTCGGTCCAACCGGCGTGGCCTGCCGGGTTGGTCTGGCTGCGGCCATATACATTGGCCGTGTCAAAAAAGTTAATGCCCAGCTCACGCGCCCGATCCATGATGCGATCAGCGTCGGCTTCGCTGGTGCGAGGCCCGAAGTTCATCGTGCCTAACACCAGTCGGCTTACCTTCAGGCCAGTGCGGCCTAGGGTTGTGTATTCCATGTGAATTCCTCCTTCGAATGTACGATGACGAGGTACGCCTTCAGTATAAAACTTTCAATAACGGCCGGTCGTGGTTGGTTTCGGCCACCCAATCGTTGTTGCGTAGGTCTACTTGCTTAAGCCTCGTCGCTTTGCTCAAGATCAATCAGCTTCCGAATATTGGTGCAGTGGTCTAGTGCGGCTTGATATTTTGCTTTGGTGTTAGGATCAACCATGTTGGTTTGCGGTGCAAAGTGAATTGACTCTGTGCCCGCTTCAACAGAAGTCTTGTAATACCACTTTTTGTACCGCAGAAAGTCCAACTGGTGTTGCATGTCATCGATATGGCTCATCAGGGTTTGTTCTTCTTCATCGAGATAATCATATCTGGCCCGCAAAGTACCATCACCTTGCATACACATGTGGACAAAGTGACCAATATCTTTGACCGGGACGCCGCTTTTCTTCAAACAATCAATGACCTCAATGAAGTTAAGATCCTGCTGTTTAAACTTGCGGCGGCCAGCCGAATCCCGTTCAACAAAAGGGAGCAGTCCCTGTTTGTCATAGAAGCGAATCGCACTGGTACTAATACCCATGATTGAAGCAATATCACCGATTGAATACATCAAATCACCCTCTTTCTAAATTCATTGTTGACTTAAACTATACTTTCAGTTGTAGCGTAGAACGTGTCAAAAGACATGATACGAATTGGAGCGTGAACACAATGACGAATAAGACTTGGTTTGTAACGGGTACCTCAACCGGTTTTGGCCGTTCACTGGTCACCTATCTGGCCCAGCAAGCGAACGTTAACGTCGTGGCAACTGCAAGGCAGACCGACCAGCTTAGCTATTTAGATCAGTATAGTCATGGCCAAATTTTGAAGGCGGCCCTTGACGTGACTGATCATGATCAAATTATGGCCGCTGTTCAGCTTGCTCAGGCTAAATTTGGCGGGATCGATGTCCTAGTCAATAATGCCGGCATCGGCTACTTTGGGACATTTGAAGAAAGTAATCTTGATTCTGTGCGGTACATGTTTGAGGTCAACGTCTGGGGACTGGTGAATGTGACCCGCGCAATTCTGCCTGGAATGCGGAAACAAAAGCATGGTACCATCGTGAATTTCTCCTCAATCGGTGGTCTGTATTCATTTCCCACCTTAGCCTTTTACCATGGTTCAAAATATGCGGTAGAAGGCATTAGCGAAACCATCGCAAAAGAAGTCGCTGCTGAAAAGATTAAAATCATGTTGATTGAACCAAGCGGATTCCGAACCGACTGGGCTGGCCGGTCATCTGCCAAAGACCTGCCAGCAATCGATGACTATCAACAATTCACTGACTTCATTCAAAGTAATGCCAATGGTGCGCATCATGAAGCAGGCGATCCCGACAAAGCTGCCCAAATTATTTATGATCAAGTCACCAACCACTTCAACGAATTGCCTTTACGGCTACCATTGGGCAAGTTCGCAGCAGATACGGCAATTTCAAAATATCGTGATCAGCTGACTAAATTTGAAGCGTTACATGATTTATCCGCTTCGGCCGATCGACCTGAATAGGAAAACCCAGACTCTGGCTCAGCACGACAAGGTGCGGTCAGGGTCTTATTTTAATCTTGGATGAGCGAACGAATCGGTTTGGCCGGAACCCCGGCCACCAGTGTATTATCAGGAATGTCTTTGGTCACAACGGCACCAGCTGCGACGACCACATTATTGCCAATGGTGACGCCTGGTAAGACCGTCACGGAGCCGCCGAACCAGACATCATTGCCAATCGTGACCGGCTTAGCTTGGGCCAGATACTGCCGGCGGCCACTTGGTGTCATAGGATGATTGACGGTATAGATGCCGCAGTTTGGCCCAATCATCACATGGTTGCCAATCGTGACGGGCGCCATATCGAGAATGGTTAAGTTGTAGTTGCTGAGGAAATCATGGCCAACATGGATATTCTTCCCATAATCACAGTTGAAGGTTGCTTGGACCGAGAGATTCTCGCCAAAGCTACCGAGAATCTCTTGCATTTTCTTCGTCTGCTTTTCTGGTTCGGTTGCGGATATCGCGTTAAATTCCTGGCAAAGTTTAGCGGCCCGCGCCTTGCGGGCAACGACTGCTTGATCATCAAAGTGGTACCAGTCGCCAGCTTGCAGTTTGTCCAATTCAGATAGCATAAAATCAGTCCTTTCAGAATGAATGTACCACTTAAACTTATCTTTAAGTCAAGCACCCTTGACCATTTTCTCGTCGGACAATGCTATCAACAGAAACTGAAGCTTAGTGGCAGAGAAACCGCAAAAAAACGCCTTTCGCCTCCGGTCTGCGTCAAGCTGGCCGAGGCGAAAAGCGTTCTCTTCAGTTTAGCCTTGCTGCCACCGCAGCACCCGCCGCTCAACGGCATTCAGCACGGCGAACAGCGCAAAGGCCACTGCCGCCAGTACCACAATGCCGGCATACATCAGCGGGTAATCCAGCCGGTTCCACTCATCCATGATGAAATACCCCAGCCCGTAGCTGGTGCCATAGACTTCCGTGAAAAACAGCGTGGCGATTGCGGTGCCTAATGCGAGGCGCAGCGCGGTGAGCACCCCGGCGAGGCTGGCCGGCCAAGTAGCGTCACGGAACAACTCCCAGCGGTTGGCGCCAGCCACGCGCAGCTGTTTGTACACCCCTGCCGGCACCTGGCGCACGGCATCGCGCACCGAAATGATGATCTGAAACACCGTGATCATGGTAATCATGATGATTTTGGCCGAATCCCCGAGCCCAGCCAGCAGCATCACCACTGGGAGCAACGCAATTTTCGGCAGCGGATAGGTCAGGTACACCACGGGATCGACCCAGGCCCCAAACCGCGGCGCCCGCACAATCAAAATCCCCAGTGGAATGCCAATGACCGCTGACCACACCAGACTCCAGCCCAGGCGGTACAGCGAGAAATACAAATGCCAGCCGATTTGATGCGCCAGCAGTTGTGGAAAGGCCGCATACACGGTTAGCGGCGTGGGCAGCACCGGCTTCCCCACCAGCACCGCCGCCAGCCACCACAGCAAATTAAGCGCCAGCAGCGCACCCAGGGTTTTGGTTACTCTTGCCATGATGCTGCCACCTCCTGGCGCAGCGCCGCCACTGCCGGATAGTAGCGCGCATCTTCGCGGCGGGTGGCCAGCGGCACCTGGGCCAACGGATTGGCCTGCACCTCGCCTTGGCCGTGATGCAAAATCAACAGCGCATCCCCGAGCGCCAGCGCCTCTTCCAGATCATGGGTAATCAGCAGCGTCGTCACCGGCCGCGCCTGCCACTGGCTGATAAACAGCTGATAAGCGCGCGCCTTGACCACCGGATCAAGCGCGGAAAAAGCCTCATCCAGCATCAACAAATCTGGCGCCTGGGCAAAAGCCCGCGCCAGCGCCACGCGCTGCTGCTGGCCACCGCTTAAGCGGTTGGGATAGCGCTTGGCCAAGTCAGCGATACCCAGTGCTGCCATGACCTGCGCCACGGCTTGGTGTTGCGCGGCATCCAGCCGATGGTGCTGACTGACTTTCAAGGGCAGCGCGACGTTTTGCGCCACCGTGCGCCAAGGCAGGAGCCCATAATCCTGCGGCACCACCGCCAAATGCTGGCGGCGCGGATCGATGAGTGCGTCGTCTAACCGGCAATCGCCGGTACTCGGCAACTGCTGGGTCAGCGCGTCGATCAAGGTGGTTTTGCCGGTGCCACTGGGCCCTAGCACCGCCAAAATGCCGCGGTCAGGCACAGCAAAGCTGAGGTCAGCCAGCACCGGCCGGTCGCCTCGCACCGCTGTGAGGCCCGCGACCGTTAGTTTCATGGCAGCGCCACACTGGCTGGATCAAGCGTGGTGGTGGTCACACCTTCCGCCTTGGCATAGGCGAACGCCGCCTTCAGCACTGAGGTTTTGACGGCATGCGCCTTGGTGTAGTGCACCAGCTTGACCTTAGGCACCAAGGCCGCCGGATAGCCGATATCTTTAGTCAAAATCGATTCGAAATCGCTGGCCTTACCAGCATTGAGGGTCTTGACCGCCTGGTTGTACGCCGCCAGCAAGCGCTTGGTGACGGCCTTTTGCTTGGCCAGCTTCGACGCCACCGCCAAAATCGTGGTTTGGTACGCCACTGGGTCGCTTTGCGCCACGACATGCGCGCCTTTACTTTTGGCAATCGCCATGAACGGATCCGGGACGATCATCGCGTCGATTTTGCGGTCCAAGGTCAGCTGAATGCGCGCTGGCACCTGGGCGACTTCGGTGATTTTAACGTCTTTTTCACTCATGCCCACCTTGGCCAGCTCTTGATCAAGGTAGAAGGTCGGCGTTTGGTGCGGCATGGTGGCAATCGTTTTGCCGCGCAAATCCGCCACGGTTTTGATGTCTGGCTGATTGGACACAATGCCGAAGGAGCCGTTCAGCCCAGTGGCAATCTTCCAACCCAGCTTGCCGTTTTCATATGCCGCTAGCGTCACCACATCAGACACCGCACCGTCGAGCTGGCCAGACGCCACCGCCGCGTCGCGGTCCTTCGGTGACTTGAAGTTTTGCAAGGTGACATTCAGGTGCTGATCCTCAAAGTAGCCTTTTTCCTTCGCCACATACAGCGGAATGGATTCCGGAGCTGACATCGTGCCAAGGTTCAAAGTCACGTCCTTGCTTGCCTTCGTTGTTTTGCTCGACTTGGCGGCAGATTCCTTCAAGCTGGTTTCCTTGGGCGCGCAAGCCACCAAAAGTGTAGCTGCGAGCAGGGCCGAGAGCCCCAGTAATGTCTTTTTCATCTTAAAAACTCCCCCTAAACTTGTTGCCACAACAACCAGCCGGCCAGCACCAACACCTCCGCGCCGGCGGTGAACAGCAGGTTGTTGACGGCAGTTTTGAACGTCAAACGCCGCACCTGTACTTGCAGGAAGCGGGCGATATTGCGATGAATCAAGGGCCACAGCAGCAGCACCAACAGCGTGACTGGCGGCATCACCCGCAGGAACACCGCGGCGATAATCGCGGCATAAGCCGCCACTGGCACCCAGCGGTAAATCGCCAAGGCCCGGTCATGGCCGAGGTACACCGCCATGGTTGCGCGGTGGTTGGTGATGTCTTCTTGGATGTCGCCGATGTTATTGGCGAACATGATATTCCCATCCAAGATGATGATGGGTGCCGCCACCAGCACCAGCTTGGCCAGCACCGGCACGCTGCCATAGAGGCTGAAGCGCTGCCAGCTCAAAGCCAGTGCCAGCGGCCGGTTGGGCACATTGACGAAGTAGGCAATAAAAAAGGTACCAAAGCCTTCCGTCACCCCAGAGACCACCTCACCAATCGGCAGCCGCGAAATCGGCATCGGCCCAAAAGTATAGAAAATCGCGATGCCAATCGCCGCCCCACCAATCAGAAGCAGCACCAAGTTCGTACGCCAGACCAAGATCAACCCAGCCATCACTGCCACCGCTAGCAGCGCCAGCATCAAGGCCATCACCCGCCGCGGATTGAGATGATCCGTACCGATGATGTTGCCTTTTTGCCGATAGTCCTCGTCCTTGGACTTGTAGTAGTCCTGGACGTTGTTGAAGCCGGTGACGAAGCAGGCAATGCTCAGCTGGCCGACAAAATAAATCAGTGTGTTGACCCCATTGAACCCGCGCTGGTCGTACCACGCGTACAACACCCCTAGCGCAAACGGCATCGCCGAGGCGAGCTTGACTGGCAGGCGAATCAGCTCCAGAAAAAGCCGCCCGGTCAGTTTTTGATATGGTGCCTCTGTCATCTTTTCCCGCCCCCAATATCTTTTCATTCTACGTTAACCCGCCAGCCTTGTACATCTTCGCACAAAAGAATGAGAGCGCTACCCCAGGATTCTTACCGTGATTTAATCCCCACCCGGCTTTTAAAACTAATTGTGGGCAACTTACCATGCAGATATGCAAATCTGCTTTGCCTCACGCCAGCGCCGCGCTAGGCTGGTCTAAGAACGGAAAAATGGGGTCAGCCGTTAAAATTTAGGCTTCCGGACCAAGGCTTAAAGGCCCGGTCGCCAAGGAGCGAGTCAAACATGAATAAACGGGGTATCACGCTAACGCTGGTCAGCCTAGCAGTTTTGCTGGGTGGTTGCGGCATCGGCAATGTCGACATGTCTAGCCACCAAGCACCAGCCAAAAAATCGAGCAGCACCGCCAGTCAGCGCGCCAGCGCCAAAAAACAAAGCACAGCCCAGGCGAAAAAAGAGCGCCAGCAACTGCTCGGCGCCAAGGCCAAATACGGCCTGCCGCAAGGCCCAAGCTGGCTCGAAGTCTACGAAAATGGCAAGGCCACCGGCGCCTATCTCTCACCGACCAAGCAAAACGTGGTCACGATGCATGAACGGAGTAGTTTCACCCTGGCCGGTCAGCTGCCTTGGCTGGGCACAATCAAGAGCCACGCTTTCGATGTCGCGCATGAAGCCCAGGATGCCACCATGGATCAATCCGAATCCTTCAAGTACAATCTTTCGCCGGACTTATTCGCCACGACCCAAGGCTTTTACAACCTGGGTAAGGTAGATGCCAAAGTGCTCGCAAAGCACGCTTTCCAAGATCTGAAGCAATTCTACCAAGCGGTGGATGATCGCAACGCCGCCGAGTTGCCCGGTCACTCCGATTACCTGAAGTCGCTGTGGGGCAGCACCGGCACCGTGGCCGACAGCGGTGACCTCAAGACCCGCTACACCGTGGAGGAGCAGTATTTCAATCGCGATTCCATCAACGTCGATCCCGACAGCAACGGCGCCGACGACGCCACCTACGTCGAAATCGCCCTTGACCATGACGACAACCTAGACCGGATTTATCCCACGCGCCTGCATATCCAGACCTACGTCAAAATGAAGGAAACCGAAGCGGCTAAGCGCCTGGAAGGTGGCATGACGAACCAGAATTACGGCAAGTCGACCACTTCCATCATCGAATACAACGTGATTTATCAACTGACCGACCAAGGCCAGTGGGAACTGCGGGAAGTCGAAGAAGGTAGCTCCTCGCAGTACGCCTTGGACAAGTCGCAAGGCGACTGGATTACCGAGAAGGACTAAGGGGGAAACATCATGAAATTCTGTTCTAATTGCGGCGCCAAGCTCGACCCGGGCGCTAGCTACTGCCCAAAGTGTGGGCACAAGGTCGAAGCGGGCGATACCGCTAAGCAAATCGCCAGTGAAACTGCCGCCAAAGCCAAAAGTGCCGCCACGGCAGCTGCCACCACTGCCGCAGCCCGCGCCAAGCAAGGCTTGAAGCAACTGCAAGGCGCCGCCAAAAGCCCAGCGCGCAAGCGGTACCTGCGTTGGGCAGCCGCCGCATTGGCCGTGCTACTCGCCGTCTTTTTTGCCTACCGCCTGCTCTACCTGCCAGGCGTGGTGAGAAATGCGGTCGACGCCAACGTGCTCAACCAAGGCGGCTACACTGCCAAGGCCAATACGCTGACCAAAAAAGTCGTCATCACCACCGACGACCTCAAGCTGGAGCGCCTAATTGACGCCATTAAGGCCAACGACTATGACCAAACCCGCATCGGCGCCGAAATGCAGCTGGCCAGTCTGGCCAAAGCCTTGCCTGGCAATTGGACCGTGGAAATTCAGCAGCATCAGATGAAAGGCTCGCAAACCGTGCTATGGCGCTACCAAGGCGACAAAGAAACTATCCGCTATCAGAATTCAGATGAGTGCAAACGCGCGCACAAAATGGTCATGGCCGCCAAAGCCAAGCAGCAATCCACTGACGACGCCGTTACGCGCGGGGTCACCGGCGGCATTGTCGGCGGGTTGATTGGAGCGTTTCTCGCCCGCTGATTTGGCAGGCGCCGGCAAGCGTTATACAATACAGGCAGCACCGGGAAGGAGTACGCCGGGGTCATCGGGCAGGCCACTGGCGACACACAATGAAAAGCAAAAAGCATCTGTTGTCAACGTTGATTGCATTAGGCGCGGCCCTGGGCCTCGCGGGGTTAGCCGGCTGCGGTACGCCCGCTAAATCGAGCCATAGCACCACCAAGTCCAGCAAAGTGACGAAAGCTAAAAAGAAGAAGACCACGGCCAAGAAAACGACCGCATCCTCCTCTTCACAGAAGCAAGCCTTATGGAACACAACCAAGGAGCAACAACTGAGGGATTTTATTGCGCAATGGGCGCCGACCATGGGCCAAAGCTACACTGAGTACAACGGCAAAACGCCGCTCAAAACCTCAGTGGGCACCACGTATCCTGACGCGCTGAAAGGCATCAAGATTGAGCAAACCACGCCGGGCACCATTGGCTGGGCCCCCACTGGCGAAGGCAAATACGATTACAATGTCGTTGCGATTTACAACTATGACGGCTCAGTGCCGCCACTGCCTAATCACATCACCTATGTGTTTGCCTTTCACGAAGGCAGTCCGATTGCGTTGGTCGATCAAACGCGCGACGGTTGGCCGATTCTGACGCCGACCCGGAACACTGAGGTGAAGAATAGTTTTGCCCAAATCGCCAACGCGAGCGCCAGTGATAACACCGGCACCAGTGACAGTCCCGAGGCAAGCGACAGTACGGGCACCAGCGATAACAACGATAGTGATACCACCGCTAGCGATAGCACCGGTACCAGCGCGGAAACGCAAGCCGCCATCAAAAACCGGCCAATGAGTCCGCAAGCAATTGGGGTCATGATTATGATGCTCCGTGGGGATGACGTGGCTAATGATCCGAATGTCACCTTTGATAACAACACCGCTAGCTATCCTTACCTGGTCAGCAGCGGCACTGCGGTCACGCAGATTCCTTTCCACTACAACCAATTCACAATTACCTATGCCATCCGCAACCCGAATTACGCCGACTCCGACCAGGTCTTCGAGGATCACAATATCAGTACGAGCGACTTGCGCCGGAAGTTTTACCGCACGCCAGCCCAGCAGCAGGCCGTTGAAGCCGTTGTGGCGCGGCTGAAGCACTAGAGGCAGATGATGACGAATAACCACGAAGTCGCCGCACTTGGCCAATTTTTCCATGATATTCGCACTGGGCGCGGGGTGACGCTCAAAGAAGCCGCTGGCGATTGGTCGGCGGCTTCTTTGTCACGCTTTGAACGCGGTCAGCAAGACCTCAGCGCCGATAAGGCCATTACCTTGATGGCCCGCCTCGGCATTGAAAATGAAGATTTCTACTATCTCTATCAGGCCAAACAGCGTTATTTTCCCCTCACGATTCTCAACTACGCTTTGTCGTATCACACGGCTCTCGGCAGTCAGTGGCGCAAGAGCTACCTGACAGCGCATCCCCAGCACAACGCCCTCACGGACTATGCGCGGGTGCTGTTTGACGCAATGGCACATTGGCCAGAGCCAACCTATCACTTCACCGCTGCGCAAAACCAGATTCTTGCCGACCGTCTTGCCGCCATGCGCTATAACCCCGCCATGGTGACGGATGTCTTGAAACTGATTGTCGGCCCTGCCAGCCATGAACTGCTGGGGCTGCTGCGCCAGCGGGTCGAAGCCATTGATGAACAATGGGTCATGCGCGATATGTACCTCATGATTATCTGGCTCGGCGCCTTGATGGATCACGACCTCGCCTTGGCAGACGACCTGCAGCAGCAGCTAGCCCCGACTTTTTCCCAGCCAGAGGCGTCAGTGCTCGTGACCCAGTTCTATTCGAATTGGTACTTCGGTGTCGCTGCGGCGCGTTGGGTGCATCAGCCCACTGCTGCCAACGCCGCGGCAGTGAAGGCCATTATCGACGACCTCTTGGTGATGAACAACCAGGATGACGCCTATTGGTTCCGCAATATGTTCAGGCGCATGCAGCACGCGCAGGTTCAACACCAGCCGCTCATCGATCACCCGCAGGCCATGCTCGTCAGCCATACCCTGCCAGAGCTGATCAAAAATCAGCGCCAATACATGGGCGTTAGCGTCGAGGACGTTGCGGTAGAACTGAGCCCAACGACCCTGCGCCGCTTTGAATCAGGCGAAACGCAGCTCGGGTTTGCGACCCTGACGGCGCTGATGGGCGAGCTCGGGATGTTCCCCTCGCAAGCCTTCACCTTCATTCAAAGCGCGCCAGGCCATCCCAGCGGTGTGCACACCCTGTGGGCCACTTACACGGACCTCCAAGACCAGCCGGCAAAGGCTCAAGAGACCTACCACACTTTCATGACGCAACTCGCCAAACCGGAACAAATTCTGGCCATGCAGCAGTTCATTCTGCAAAGCGCCGCCCCTGGCCTTGCAGAACCGGCGCAAATGCGAGCCACCGCCCAAACCATTTTGCAGGTGCTCTTGAGTGCCAAGGCTTGGTATCGCATGGAACTCTTGGCGGTGCATGCCGTGATGAGCTGGCTGCCAGTCGAGCAGGTGCAAGCGCTCATCAACCACGGCAAGCGCTTGTATGAGAAAAATCCGCCGATGAACGGCTATATCTCTTACTTTTTCGACGCATTAGGCGAAGTGCTGGTGCAGGTCGTGAAAAATGAGGACAAACCAATCCGCCAGAATTTCGTGCAAGGTCAGCGCTGGCTGCTGCAAGTCGCCAAGGAAACGCCTGGCGCCTGGCTCGCCGCCGGGTCGTGGTTGATTGCGGATGCGGTAACCGCGCCAGCAGTAGAGAAAGACGTTGCCGTGCAGCGGTACCTGCGGCGGTCGGCGCGGGTTGGGCATGTGGAAGCCATTGCCGCGCTGAAGCGGGAATGGGCTGGGGTGGTGCCGGAAGGTTACTTTGAGTTGAGCCCAGACCCAAAAGACTAACCAACTTCTTCTTGATATCAATCACCTGCTTCCAAAGTAAGGGTGTGCATAAAAGTAAGCCAAGGCATCACTCGCAGAAAGTTGCTGAGCGATGCCTTTTTTAGCCAATTTATTATGTATGACCAAATCCGACGAGAGGTATGTGTACAGCGGCAGTGTGATAACTTCAACAAACGACTGCGGTGACATGGCCAGAGCGAGCAGACACAAATATGATTTGACAAACAGTTTTCAATTATATATTGCATTTGCAACACATCCGTGTATACTAATCCCAGAAAGCAGGTGACCTTTTTATGGACGCACTCCGCGCCATCGGTGTTGTCGCACGCGCACTAGACAGCATCTCCAACATCGAGTTCCGCGACTTAGATCTGACTCGCGGCCAATACCTCTACCTTGTGCGCATCGTCGAACAGCCTGGCATCATCCAGGAACAGCTGGTCAATCAGCTGAAAGTGGACCGGGCCACAGTGGCGCGCAGCGTCGCCAAGCTGTGCCGGCAGGGACTGGTCGTTAAGCAGCCTGACCCCAATAACGCGAAAGCAAATTTACTTTTCGCCACCGCCGCCGGCAAAAAAGCCTACGCCCCAATTCACCGGGAGAACCAGTATTCACTTAAGCGGGCCCTTGATGGCATGACCGAAGCGGAGGTCGCCACCCTGACCCGTCTGCTCAACCAGATGACGCAGAACATCGATAAAGACTGGCAGCTGGTCAAAAGTGGCGGCAAGCGCCACTACTGAGTTTTAATCATGAAAGGACAGTTAATGAACACTATTCGTCAAATCACTGAGCAAGACATCCCCACCCTCGTTCACATGGCCCGCATCACCTTTGCGGATACCTTCGACGCAAATACCGCCCCAGCTGACATGGCCGAATTTCTGGCCACGGCTTATGCGCCAAGCAAGCTCACGGCAGAATTAAACACCCCAGGCACCACCTTTTGGTTCGCGCTGGTTGATGGCACCCCGGCCGGCTATGCCAAATTCAACGTGGACGCCGCCGTCACCGCGGATGTCAAAGCGACCAACGCCCTCGAGTTGGAACGTATCTACATCCTGCCAACCTACAAGCATCACGGCTTGGGCAGCCTGCTCTATAACCAGGCGTTAAAATTAGCGCAAGCGCAAGGTAAGGACACCATCGCCCTGGGCGTATGGGAACACAATGAACCGGCAAAAGCCTTCTATACAAAGCGCGGGTTCAAAAAAGTCGGCGAGCACGCCTTCGTGGTCGGTGATGATCCGCAGCACGACTGGCTGATGGAAGCCGCCGTTGCACCAGCGCCAAAAGCATAATCATCACCAAACGCCGGACATCATTTTCACCGTACTTTTCGTCATTAGGCGGGCCCTTGTTTCACGTGAAACATAACTGTCTACTATGCGTCAGCGCATCAAAAGAACCGCCTCGCATCAAATGCGAGACGGTTCTTTTGTCGTATTAGACTTCAGATGACACCTTCCACCAGTCCCATAAAAATGGTCAAAATCAGCATATCCGCCGATCCGCCCAGACTTAGGTTCTGCTTCAAAAAGTCTGCATTCATCTGCTCTAGCAGCCGCATCCCCGCTTGGGTGTGCGTGCCGCCAGTGGCCAAAATCGCCTGAGCCTGCTGCTGCGCCACCGGCAAAATAGCGGTGGTGCCAGCGCGATGAATCAGGTTGGTATCGGTGAAATGGCTCAAAATCGCCATCAAGCTATCGAGCAGCCGCTCGTTCAGCGTCCCAGTCGCCTGCCGCAGCATGGGCAAGCCATGGTCGAACACGCTCAGGTACCCAGCTTCGGCTTCCCCGCGCACGCCGGTTAAGCCGTGCTCAAGGTACAGCCGCTCGCCGGCCGTCAGTTCCGCATCGGTTTTCGCCGCGGTGGCGGCAAAGTCGCCAGCGGTCAAGCCCACCAGCATCTGCTGGACCACCTGGCGCACGGTCAGGTCACAGGACTGGTGATAGGCCGTCGCTGCAGTCAGAATTCCTAGCGAGAAAATGGCGCCTTTATGCGTGTTCACCCCGGCGGTTGCGGCGAACATCGCCTGCTCCGCCTTCATTCCTGCTGGCCGCAGCGCCTGAAATAGTG
This sequence comes from Lacticaseibacillus salsurivasis, assembly GCF_036246225.1. Lineage (NCBI taxonomy): Bacteria > Bacillati > Bacillota > Bacilli > Lactobacillales > Lactobacillaceae > Lacticaseibacillus > Lacticaseibacillus salsurivasis. The sequence goes on along the minus strand of NZ_BTTP01000011.1, from coordinate 42,894 downwards.
CCGGCAAGTCGCCTTGCCAATCTAGGCCGGTTTGGGCACAAAACAGTAAATACGGCTGCAAGCTCAAGCTGGAGTTAATGAACGTGAACACGGTCATATCAGAATGGGGCCCGCTGCTGACGGGATCCACCAGGCCGGGTTTGGGATTGACGCTGACCTCATAAAGCAAGGCCCGCGTGGCCAGATTGGCCAGTTGTTCTGCCGTAAATGCCGTCATAACGTGTCCTTTCACTTGTTTTGCAACATGAAATGCCGCAGCGTTTGATTGAACGCTTCCGGGACTTCAGCCATCACATCGTGGCCGCAGTTTTGAATCATCACTTCGCGCACCTGGGCATTGCGCCGCATCAGCCACTGGCCGTAGCCATTGTTGAAATACGGCGTTTGCGCGGCCGTGGCGAACAGCACCGGGGCCGTTTCGCTGCTGATCTGCGCGCGCCAGTCCGCTTGAAAATGATCCGTCAGCAGCGCCACGCCTTGCTCACGGTCGAAGGGCTGGCGGCTTTCGGCGCGAATGAACGCATCCATCACCGCCGGCACCATGCCGTGCAAGGTTTCGTGGCCTTGGCGCGGCCGGTGCAACTGCACTGGCGCGGTGCGTGCGGTTAAGCCGCGAAAGCCGAATTGCCACTGATGATCGTTGAGCATTTTCGGCGACTGATCCACCACCAGCACCCCGCTGACTGGCACGTCTGGATGCCGCTGGCGAAACGCCCAAATCACGCTGGCGCCCATCGAATGACCCACCAGCAGCGGCCGCTTCAGCTGCAATTGCGAGACCACCGCGGCCAAATCATCGGCCAATGCCGCTAGCGACGTCGCCACCGCCCCAGTGGATTCGCCCTGCCCGCGGTAATCAAAGCACACAGTTTGCGCGCGGCGACTAAACGCCGCCACTTGGGCGGTCCAGATTTCCTTGTAGCTGCCAAAACCATTGACGAACACGATGGGCCGGCCGCTACCTTCAACAGCCACGGCTAACTGGGCGTCAGGAACCGCAATTTGCATTAGGCTTCACCTTCAAAATGCCACGGATCCGCGGTTAACTGCGGACCGGTGGCGGTTTTCATCATCACCTGGGTAGCACGGTGCTGGGCGTACTCTTCTAGGGAAAAGCCATCCTGGCCATGCACCACTTGGATGTCCGCATGCGCGCCCGCAATGACTTGCAGACGCTGAATCAGCGTTTGTGCTGCCGCCACTGACAAGGCCTTAGCTGGCCTGGTCATGATGACATCGACATCTGAGACTGGCCGCGCCATTTTCAGGCCCGTGACCAGCTCGAATTGCAGGCTGCCGCCCACACCCCAGTCGAAGCCCTGCAGCAAAGGCTGCAGGGCGGCGAGCTTTTGGAATGCCGGCAATTGCGCCCGCGCCGGGTCCAGCTGCGGCAGCAACGCCAAGGCCTGCTGCGGGGTCACGGTCGCCGCCACCTGAGCAGACGCCACGAACGCCGCAAAGCGCTGCGCCTTTTGATAGCCACGAAGGCCGACCGGAATCCGGTCGGCCTGGGGGCCCCGCCGTACGATCACGTATGGCGATTCGGTTAACATGGCCACTGCCCAATCAGGCAGCGGGCTCGCTGCCCTCAAAGCATCAGCTGCTTTGAGCCGCACGAGCGTATGCGGAGTGAAACTTACCATTGCTGATCCATCAAGGCGCGAACTTTGTTGGTGGCTTTGCGGCCGCCGCCTTCGCCGTTCACGGCAATGTCGTTGGTGTAACGGAAGGACAGGTCAGCAGGCGCGTCTGCCAGACTCTTGAACGCGTCGTCCAAGGCGGCCTTCACAGTAGCAACGGCATTGGCATCAGAATCGTAGCCTTTGACGCCTTTGATCAAGTTGTACAAAGAGCCAAGCTTTTGATAGTTTTCAATGTCGTAAGCCATCGCTGGCACATGCTTGGTGGCTTCTTCCAATTCAGCAATCGTCCGCTGGGTAATGCGGGCACTGGAGGCCTTGCTCATCGCCTGAATGGTGATGTCGAGGTCATCCAAGGCGACCAGCCGGTTGGATTGCAAACCTTGAGCGAGGAAGCCACCGGAAACGGCATCCCCAGGAATGAAGGAAACCAGCTTGTGACCGGCCTGGCGCGCCCGCGCATAGGCACTGGCAGCGGAAGCCAGGGACATGTGAATCCCAATCAATTCTTCCTTGTAGCCATACGCCTGACTAGGTACATCGACAACAATCACGATCGGTGTCTTCTCAGCGGCTGGCTTGTCCGCATCAGCGGCAATCAAGTCGTTGATGACACTGGCAACCGTGTAGCCTTCTTGCAGGCCCACTTCACCATGGCGCACCCGCGGGAATCGATTGTCTTCAGCTGGCACAATGGCAACATATTCGCGACCATCGGCTTGGGCATGCAAGACCGTAGGCACATCACTGTGGGCATTCTTGATACCGGTCAACAGTTCAAACCAGTTGCGGCCTCGGGACTTGGTGCCAGGCTGGCTGCCACTGGTGGCTGGGGCTAGGTGATGCGGCTTGGCAACGACTTGCTTGAACAGCTGGTCATAGCCGGCGATATCCAGCGGCTGGCTTGGGTCGAGTTGATCCAGCAAGCTCAGGTAGAAATCGCCGCGCTGATCACGGTGCGAATCCTTGTTTTCATCAATCGCTGCCGTGATGGCCGTGCGGAAGGCGTTGACGTCATCGTCGACGACTTCATCGATGATGCCGGTGGCCTGGCGCTGCTTGGTGCCCAGCGTGTTCCAGATCAAGTTCTTATCGGAAGAATCCCATTCCTTGACGCCGGCTTCCTGCTCGATGACTTCAGGACCGTTCAAGCCGATGCGGGCTTTGTCGGTGCCGATGACATAAGACAGCAAGGCGTTGGTGATGGACATCCCGCCAAAAGAGCCGACACGCCCTGGCACGAGGCCAATAACTGGCACGTACTGTTTCAAGGCAATGACCATGTTGTGGATTTCGGAAATCGACAAGAGGCCGTAGTTGGCTTCCTGCAGGCGCACGCCACCGGTATCCAAGATGATGATCGGATATTCCTTGTGGCCGGCTTTGTTATCGGCTAACACATGCTCCAAGGCGGAGACAATCTTCGCGCCGGAGACTTCTCCAATCCCGCCGCCTTGGAAGGCGCCTTCGATGGCGATGATGACCGTGTCTTTTTGATTCAATTGCCCTTTCATCACCACAATGCCGTCATCGGCTTCAGGCACGATGTTTTGGGGCTCGAGGTGCGGGGAAATCATGTTATCAAAGGGCCCAATCAGTTCACGGGTGCTGCCCTCATCAAGTAAGGCCTCTGCGCGCTGGCGAGCGTGCAATTCAACAAAACTATTGCTCATCTTTCAACGCCTCCATTGCTTGAGTGAGTCGCAGGTTAACGACGCCAGGCGTGGCGCCGAAATCATTGATCTCAAAGTCGGCCAGCAGTGGGTAGCGGTCGAAGAACCGGTTCAGCACGTTTTGCCAAACTTCCTTGAACCCATCACTACCAGTGACAATGTTTAATTCAGATTCTTTTTTATCCGTCGGCTTCATGATCACTTCAAGGTCGCCGGAAGCAACGACGCCAATGTGAACAGGGCGTTCGATTGGCTGGGTTGCCGCATAATTAAAGTGCAATTTTTCCATAATGTTGCGTGCTCCTTTCAGAGGTGACCTTAGCTCCAGCTCCGGAACTTAGCCGGCGGGTTGTACAAGCCTTTCGACCACTTGACCAAATCTTCCATGTTCTGAGCGGCCAGCAAGGACCGGGTGGCCTGGTTGCGGTTAACGCCGAGGTCTTCTGGGAAGGCCACAATGCCGCGGGCCCGCAAGTCTTTGACCACCGCTGGATCAGAACGCAAACCAACTGGGGTGACCCCAGCAATGGCTTCAATTGCCGCTTGGCGTTCGGCCATGGAAGAGGTCTTGTACAGGTAGGCAATCCCTTCTTCAGTCACGATATGGGTCGTGTCTTCGGAGTAAATCATGATCGGCACGTTTTGCAGCTTGGCTTCCTTGCGTACTTCAACGGCGTCGAGGGAGTCCACGAACACTGGGCGCTTGTTGGAGCCAAAGGTTTCAACCATTTGCACGACCAACTTCTGGCCTTTGCCCAGCGGATCGTTATCAGGCCGCAAGCTCTGCCATGCTGGCGTGGAGTGGCGCCGGCCGGTGGGGTTGGAGCCCATGTTTGGCGCGCCGCCGAAACCGGAGAGCCGGCCGTTGGTGACGGTTGAGGAGTTGCCATATTGGTCGATTTGCAGGGTCGAGCCAACGAACATATCCAGCGCATACTGACCCGCCATTTGACCAAAGGCCCGGTTTGAGCGCATCGTGCCGTCCTTGCCGACGAAGAAGACGTCTGGGCGCGCAGCGATGTACTTTTCCATCCCGACTTCACCACCGAAGGAGTGAATCGACTGCACCCAGCCAGATTCAATGGCGGGAATGAGGGTTGGCGTTGGGTTAACTTCCCAGTTTGGCACAATCTTGCCTTTCAGGCCCAGTTGCTCGCCGTATGTTGGCAGCAACAGTTCGATAGCGGCGGTGTTGAATCCGACCCCATGGTTAACAGACTGAACATTGTGCTTCTCATAAATGCCGCGGATGGCCATCATCGCCATCAAAATCTGTAGCTCGGTGATGTTCTGCGGGTCGCGGGTAAACAGCGGTTCAAGCTGATAAGGCTCGTCTGCTGGGATGATGACATCGACCCAGTCAGCTGGGATATCCACGCGCGGTAGTTTGTCGACCACTTCATTGGCCTGCACAATGACAATGCCATCATGGAAGGCCGCAGATTCAACAATCACTGGCGTTTCTTCGGTGTTGTAGCCGGTGTACAGGTTCCCATCGCGGTCAACCTTATCGGCAGCGACCAAGACGACATTCGGAATCAAGTCGATGTACAGGCGGGCATACAGTTCCAGATAAGTGTGAATATCGCCAACCTTCAAGGTGCCATCGGCGATCATTTGTGAAACGCGCGTGCTTTGCGGGCCAGCAAAGGAAAAGTCCATTTTGGAGGCAATCCCGTCTTCAAAAATGTCCAGATGTTCTGGCCGTGAAATACTACTCATAATCATGTGCAAGTCGTGCACCTTGGCTGGATCAACTGAAGCCAATGTCTTCGACAAAAAGGTCGCTTGCTTTTGGTTATCGCCTTCGAGGACCACTTTGTCCCCTGGTGCAATTAACCCTTCCAGAATGGCTTTGGCATCGCTGGTTTTGGCGAACTTGCCATCGATCATACTGCTCATTGCTGAGAGCTTGTTCGCTTTGGCTTCGCGATGCGTTGCCCAATCACGTTCTTCGCTCATTAATAAGTCCCTCTTTCCCATTTGGTTAACAAAAATGCGGCATCCGATACGCTCATCTGATCAAGATTGACTTGATGCAGATCGCCGAACTTCTGCCCCAGCACCTTCCGGAACGGCCGGCCAGGGGAAAAGTTCACGATGCTATCGGGTTCATAATCGTGTGCCACGCCCATCATCGCTTCAAAATACACGGGATGAGCCAAGTTGTTGCTGAGATCCTCGCGCACCGGTGCCACTTGGCGCACGGCACGGCCGGAGTAATTCGTCAGGTAAATGCCGGCTGGTTTTTGCAGGGTCACATCTGCCATGGCGGCGGCCAGCTGAGTGCCGACTTTCGCCATCAACGGTGAATGCGACGGCACCGGCACTTTCAGCCGCCGCGCCAGTACCGCGCCGCTGGCCTTGGCGAGGGTCACGACCTGATCGATCGCAGCCAGCTCGCCGGACAACGCGGTTTGGTCTTCGGCGTTTTGGTTGGACGCATAAACCGGGTGCTCCGGACTGTTGACTTGCGCCACCAAGGCTTCCACCTCAGGCCGGCTCAAACCAACCACCACGCCCATCCCATAACCTTGGGGATAGGCGCCTTGCATCAGCTCCGCGCGGCGTTTGACCACGCGGAACAAATCATCCTGCGCTAAACTGCCGATGGCATACGCCGCGGCGAACACACCGAGGCTATGGCCAGCCACCAAATGCGGCTTCAAACCGGCAGCTTGCATGGCGTTGACTTGCGCCACTTGCAACAATTCGATGCCGACTTGCAGCTGCACCGAGTCTTGGTACGCTTCGTCGGTATCCAGCAACTTCAAACCCAGCAAGTCCTCGACGTGGCTGCGCAAGGCCTGGTCCACGTTTTGGAGCATGCCGGCGTTTTGGCCCCCTTGACCGGGGAAAATCCACAAAGAATTCACGATTGACCTTCTCTCTATCTGATCCGATCGCTCTCACATTGCCACTTTATGCCCTTCAGATAGCGTTGTATAATGATTTTATCTTATATGTATAACTATCAGTTATGAATAGGAGGCAACCCATGAACCTCGCTCAGCTTCAAGGTTTCGTTTACACGGCCCAAACCGGCAGCATCACTCAAGGCGCGCGCCAGGCTTTTATCAGTCAACCGGCGATGACCAAAATGATTCAGGAATTGGAAAAAGAACTCGGGGTGGCGCTGTTCGACCGAGTGGGCCGCGGCATTCAGATCAACGATGCCGGCCGCTTATTTCTCAACTACGTGGAATCCGGCCTCGACCAAATCGAGGAAGGCATTGAAGCCGTCGCCAAACCCTCCACGCATCAGCGCCCAATTCGTCTGCTGGTGGAAGTCGCGTCGGCGCTGATTCCAGACATCATCAAAACGATCCACGCCATTTACCCCAACGCCCCGATTCAGCTGACCCAGCGCATCACCGCCGTCAACGAAACCCGCGAATTCGATTTCACCATTTCCACCCGTCAGCCGCGCCGCGACCGACGTTCAGTGCCGCTGCTGAACGAGGAAATCTTAATTGGCAGTGCCAATGCCGACCTGACCGCTTCCGCTTTTATCACACCGAATGCGTTGGTGGGCCAGCCGATTGTGTCGCTCGGTTACCACACGCCGCTGCGCGATACCTTGGATCAATATTTTGACCAGCGCAACTTGCGCCTGAATTTCCAGTACGAATCCGACGACCCGGCCAGTATCCGCGCGATGTTGGCCTCAGGAATCGGCGTCGGCTTCATCCCCTCGGTTACCTGGGCCGAAACGGGCAAGCAGCTGCATCTGGCCCGAATTACGCCGGATCCGCCTTTTCGCACCATTTATTTGACAGAAGGCCAGCCCAAAGAAGACGTGCGCACCCGCAAAGTGGCGAACGCGTTAGTGGCGCTATTTGTCGCCGCCCGCGCCCAGGCCCTGAAGGTCTAACGGCGCCGCTAGCGAAAAATTAAAGGCTTGCAACTGCGCACGCAACTCGTTACACTGGCTTCGACAACTCCCACCGATCGCCTCTCACAAATCCGAACTAAGGTGGGACAACCAAATGAGTGAGAAGACGCTCGCACCAGCCGCCGATATCGGCGACTACTTAAAGCTAGGCGCCTGCACTGCCGTGATGTCGCAGCCCATTATGAGCTACGCGTTGACGACCAGCCCTAGCATTGGCGCGCAAACTTGGATCGGGATTATGTATAACCTGGTCAAGTACACCGCACCAGCCTTTATTTTTGGCATTCTTTACACCACCACCCGCACGACCATCGACCATCGGGAATTGACTTACGGCCACTATCTCAAAAACATGTGGCACGCCTTGTTCATCCCCACGATTTGGTGGACGTTTATTTACCTGTTGGTTATGCCGCAAATGCAGCAAGTCAACCAGTATCACGACTTAGGCTCGTTTCTCTGGCATTTCGTCAACGGGAACGCCGCGCCGCATTTGTGGTATAACACCATGATGCTGCAGTTCATCATTTTGATGCCGGTCTTCTGGGCGATTGGCCGCTGGTGCGGACAAAACGCCAAGCGCGGCATCATCGCTGCCGGCGCCGCGGTCGTGATTGCGGCGCTGTGGCTGTGGTTCTATGACACCCAGGTCTTTAACGGCCCGCATGCTCAAGATTGGTACCTGTTTGATCGGCTGTTCATCAGCTTCTTCATCTATGGTGTCTTTGGGACGCTGGCTTGGCAGTACCGCGAGCACTTCGATCGCGCCATCATGAAATGGTGGCCGGCCATCGCCGTCGTCTTTTTAGCCACGTTCTGGTGGACCAACCACGAACTGTTCAGCTACGGCTTCCCGATCAACCTTGGCAACGCGCCTTACTACAAGCCGTCGATGACCTTGTATGATCTCGCCGCCATCGGCCTGTTCTCGGCGCTGTGCCTGTATCAGGTCAAAGCCGGCCGGCCATTTACGAAGTTCGTGCATAAATTTGCCAACTTCGCCTACAAAGCCTACCTGTCGAATGTCTTTTGGTCACAATGCCTGTGGCTGCTCTTCGGCAAGACCCTGACCACCGCCAACACCTGGGTCGGGATTTTGGTGTTGTATGTGCTGACCTGGTGCATCTCTTTCGCTTCGGCGTTCGGCATCAATGCCATTTGGTCACGGTTGAAACCGATGATTTTTAAATCAGCCGCCGTCGCTTAGGTGCGCCGCCACGCTAATTGAATACAAGCAATCCCATCATCGTCGCAGACGTTTCATCTGAGCGCGGTGATGGGATTTTTTTGCTCGCCGCCATCTATTATGCAATTGTTATTGAATTCATTACCAAACTGTCATCACCGCTAAAAGCGGCCGAGGGTTTTCACCCACTCTTTCCGGCTTCATCTGGTAAGATATGTGATAGATAACCCAAAGGTGGTGGCTCCCATGGAAAGCAACGCCCGCGTCGCGCATATTTTTGCGGCCTTAATGCAAGGTCAAACCATTGATGCTGAGACCCTGACAGCTGAATACAGCATTAGCCTGCGCACCCTCCAGCGCGACTTAGCCGACATCCGGGCCGCCTTGGCTGACGAGTGCGCCCGGCCGCCAGTGCTCCAGGAAGGACCACCGCGGCACTGGTGCTTAATGACCGATAACCGGCAAGATAGCATCGCCTTGGCGGTCAGCCACATCGTCACCGGCAGTCGCGCTTTTGATCAAGGCGAACTTGCAGCAGCTTTGGCCTACATTGAACAGCCCCTCTCTCCGACCAGTCGCTCTGCCCTGCACGCGGATTTGCGCTTGGCCCGGCATGGTTTTTCGCCGCTCACTGGCGCCAAACCGCTACTGGGCTTGTTGCAGACAGTTAATACCGCCATTGATCAGCGCCTTAAGCTGACGTTCAGCTACCGCAGCAGCCGTTCGAATTTGAAACAAACCAGCGAAATTCACCATGCCCAACCTGTGGCCGTGTTCTTTGAGCGCTTTTACTTTTACGTGGCGATGTTTGCCGACGAGCATCATGGTTACTGGCTCTATCGCCTTGATCGCATCGAGGAGATCTTAGATGAAACCAAGGGTGAAAAACTCGATTACGCGACCCGCTTTTCGCTGCAGGACCACTGGCGGCAAACCTACTTCATCGACTTTGGCGAACCGACTGTCATCCACTTTGAGTACGAAGGTTTTGTGACCACGGCGCTAGACGCTTTTCCCACTTCCAAAGTCGTTGCCACCAACGCGGACGGCAGCGTCGTCATTGAAGCCTACGCCCGCATCGAAGGGGCCCTACTGTGGCTGCTCGGCCAAGGCCCACGGGTCAAGGTGCTCGATCCGCCACTGTTGGTCAAACGGATCAAAACTATGCTGACGGCGATGCAGGCTAAATATCAATAAAATAATTTGGTGAGCGGCCGGATTGTTATTTTTATGTCATATTATGACGCGGTCAATTAGTACACTGGGGAAGAAATTTCTTTATTTGGAGGAGAGATTATGAAGAAAACCCCATTGTTCACTTTGACTGCAGCCGCTACCATTGCCGGCTTGGCGCTAGCGAACCCGCAAAGCACCCATGCCGCGACCAAACCGGCCACCAGCACGGTGCAAAACACCGATAACGATGAAGCAGCGGCGCAAACTGCCGTTGATCAAGCCCAACAAGCGGCCGACACCACGGCCGCGGCCAAAGCTGAGGCCGAAGCTGATCTGAGCGCCGCGCAAACCACGGCAGATCAAACCGCTGCGGACAAGGCGGCCGCAGAAGCCACCAAGGCGGAAGCAACGCCAGAAGCCATTGCTCAGGCCCAGGCAGATGCCGACGCCGCAGCGGCCACCACTGCTGACGCCCAAGCAGCCAGCGACGCCGCGGACCAAACCGTCTCTGAAGCACAAGCTGACGTTGATACGAAAGCAGCAGCAGACGAAGCGGCGCAATCCGCTAAAACTGCAGCCGATGATGCCGTGACTGCCGCACAAGCCGCCCTGACCGGAGAAGACGACCCGACGGTAACGGCCAGCCAACAAGCCGTTGACGAGGCGCAGGTCGCCGCCGACCAAGCCGGCACGGCGGTGGATAACGCCACGGCCGCGCAAACTCAGGCCCAACAGGCGGTGGATGACGCGACTGACGCTGATTCCGAAGTTGGGGGCGTGGTGCTAACGCCCGATTTTCTGCAGGCTTTTCAGGAAGCAGAGGCCTTCGATGGTGATTATTCCACCTTCGATTGGACTAACAACGCCCTCGCCAAGGCCCGTGACGCCACACAGCTCATTGACTATCAACCGACGGCGGCTGATGAGGCGGAAATTGTTCCTGATTTCACTCACTTAACGAATGCTGAAGCCCGCGAACTCTCCGAGTTTGCTGCTTCAATCATTAATGATATCCGCACTCGATTCGGCATCGCACCAATCCACGTTTCCGATGGCTCAGTCCAGGCCGCGCTGCTTCACGTCGGCGGCAACCTATACCGCGGCAACTATGGTGATTCCTCATTCTATGACTGGGACTCAGAAATTTCGGTTGATGCGGCTCAGACGTTAGGTCTCCCCACCGGCACTCAATACGATACAAACCAAGGCGAAGGACCAGCAGAGGTCTTTGGTGCTGGTGACATCTGGGACGGGGTAATGAGTTTCAGTTTCGATCTCAATGATAATGGTGACAATCCAGCACCGATGGCCAACCTCAAACGCGGGGTGCTCGCCGCCATTGCCAGCCTCTTGAGCACAACTGACTATTCAACGACTGAAAGCGATATTTATGTCGCTGGTCCATCACTCACCGGCGAGTGGCGAGGACAGCCAGAATGGTTAACCGACCTTTTGTTATCCCAGGGCTATTACCAGGACTTCGACTATCTGGGCGTGATGATTAACGAGGCCGGAGAACTCAGATTAACCTACACCAACGTCACCGGCGTCGACCACAGCTATCCTTTCTTTAACAACACCACGACCCCGGCGCCGATTGCCCACACCCGGGACACCACAGCCTTAGCCAAGGCGCAACAGGCGCTGGCTGATGCGACAACCGCATTGACAACGGCGCAAGCGACGAAGACCGCTGCCGACACAGCCCTGCAAGCGGCCCAGGCCAAGCTTGCTGCTGATCAACAAACCGCCGCAGCCAATGCCGCGGCTAATCAAGCGACCTTAACCGCTAACCTCGAAGCGGCAGAGGCGCAAGCCACCGCTGCCGCAGCAACCGCAACCGCCACGCACAACGCCCTCACCGCCGCGCAGACCGCACTCACAGCGGCACAAACCGCCGCTGATGAAGCTCACGACGCCCTCACTGCTGCGCAAGCAGCTGAAACCGCAGCCGCTGACCATCGAGATGCTTTGCAACAAGCTGATGCTAACCTAGCCCTGGCCCAGGCAGCCGATGAAGCGGCGCAGGCCGCATTAGCCGACGCCCAAGCGGCCTACGAGGCCACGCTCGCTCCAGCTGCCGCCGCTGCCAGCGCCTTGAAAGCCGCGCAAGCCCACCTGGCAACGGTGCAACACTGGCTAGCGCTACACCAGAAGCACACTGGCGCCAAGCCAGCCGCGACCCTGAAACAGGCCAACTTAGCTAAAGTTAAACCAGTTGCCGCCTCGGCTTTGCCAAGTACCGGCGATGCCCACCAAAGTGTATTAGCCTTGCTGGGCTTGAGCCTTCTGAGCTTGTTGGGTGGTACAGCACTGCAGCGCAAACGCCGCGCTTAATTTCCGCCTCATACTTGTGCAAATAAAGACCGCGCTTCAGCGAAAAATGCTGAAGCGCGGTCTTTTGCTTATTTCGCCGGCGCGGCTTTGCACAGCGAGCCGCACTGACACTGCTCTGGCGTGACCATTTTGCATTGACAGCGGCCATGCGAGCCGGCGCAGCGGCACCCGTCGTGGCAGGTCATGCCTTGATGGCACATTGGATTATCTGAACTAGGGTCCATGTTCTCGCCTCCGTTAAGGTAACGATACTGGTCGGCCATTCGAAATGCAACCGCCCGCGAGTGAATTTGGCTTATTCATCTGGCGCAGTACCCACCCCTGGCCGGGCTTGCCCGCCGGTCGGCACGTGCACCCCTTGCTGGTTCGGATTGGTCAGGATGTACTGCTGAATGTAGCTTTCAATCTGGCGATTTTGCGGCAAATCGGAGTGACTGGCATCATCCCCAGACACAGTGATCTGCGTGTAGTGTTTCACCTGGTTTTGGAAGATGTACTTGCCGCTTTCCACACTGGAGAGTGGCACGGTGCCGTCGCCGCTATACGTCGCCGTCCCCGCCAGCGAGTACACGGTCAGGTTCGTCGGCAGATTCTTTTTGGCCTTAATCAGGTCCACCAGCATTTGCGTGCGGTTGTTGGCGTTACTTTCTTCCAAATTATACGGCGTGCCAATGGTCATCAGATCGCTAATGGTCATTGATGCGCTGGCGTAATACTTTTCCAGAAAGAGGGTCCAAATTAGGCCGCCGTTACTGTGACCGATGCCCTTGAACCGATTGAAATGGTAAGTGGTCATCAGTTTTTTCATGGCGATATTGAACCAGCTGGCCTGCTTTTTGATGTTGTTGTAGCCATCCTTGTTGTTCTCGAAAGCCACCACGATGTACGGTTCGTTATCGCGGGCGGCGATGCTCCCAGTGGAAGTCATGCTGCCATCGGTTTTCACCGTCACCTTCAGTAAACTGTGGCCGCTGGTGCGTTGATTAAGCGTGGTGATCAAGCCGTTAAACCGATTCTGCGTGGCTGAACTACCAGGCACCAGAATCACCGGTGCCATGCGGGAATCGTGAATGACCTGGGTCTGCTTCACTTGGCCGCGCATCCAAATTGTCGCTGGGATGAACAAACCAAGCACAACGGCGATACCGAGGAGGCTAAGCAAAATCGTGCGTACAGTTTTAGACATCTGGCGCCACCTCCTCCAGCATTTTGACAAATGGCCAGTAAATGGCCACAGAGGCAGCCAGGCAAACGAAGGCCACGATCAGCGCCGGCCAGTTGCCATTGGTGGCCAGCCAAGCCAACATCGGCCCTGGCGTCGTGGCTGGGACATGGTAAACGGCAGCGGTCATGAGTTGCAGGTGCAGCGCGACCCAAGCCAGCGCCGTTGCGGCCAGTGGGGCCAAGGTGAACGGAATCAGCAATAACGGATTGAGCAGCAGCGGGTAGCCCACCAGTAGCGGCAAATTGAGGTTAACCAATCCAGGGACCAGGCTCCATTTTGCTAGCTGCCGCTTGGTCCGACGCCGATCCATCAGCAAAATCGCAATGATGAGCCCCAGCGTGCCACCGACCCCGCCAAACAAGGCGAACGGTCGATACAGCGTGCCTACGGTGGTCAGGTATGGGACGGTTTTGTTCGCCAACACAGCAGTGAGATTCGCCGTGGCGGTTGGTCCGGTCAACAGCGGCGACAGCGGATCAATGAGTGGCGTCAGGCCAAACCAAGCCAGCACACTGTTCGCTAGCACGGCGAGCAAGACGCCCGCGCCGCCATGGGGAACGCTGGTAAAACTCGGGCTGATTTCACCCACCGCTAGCGCATTGAGGCCTAGGCGGATGACAACCGCTGCAATGATGATGAGGCTGGCCGTAAACCGCGCCCAAGGCAGATTGAGCAGCCAACCAATGAGCAGGCCGAATAACAGGCCGAGTAGCAAACCACCTAGCCCTAAGCCTGGCCCCAACATCGCCAGCCGCGTGGTGTTGAGGATCAAAAAGCCAATTCCTGCCACCAACATGGCTAACGTCGGGTTGCGGCGTGCCACCGCGCGGGCGGCGAAAATCGCCGTCAAGAGACCAAGCAGCCCGAGCGTGTACGCCGTGAGCATCGACAGGCCTTGACGTATCAGGGCGTACCCTGGTAGCCAACTTTTCAGCGCGAAGACTTCGGTGAAGAACCCGTTCCGCGAAAAGGCCGCGACCAACAGGGCCTGCGCGTAAGTCCCCAAAAGCACAAGCGGCAGTAACGGCTGGAAAGTCGCGGTTAGGATTGCATAAAACCGACTGTGAAAATAGCGATGCAACAACTTTTTCATGACGAGTCCTCCGTTGTCATTATACCAAGAAACGCGCTGCTGTCTGCGAGTTTCACAGTGGCGTTGTTATTTATTTCCCGGGCAATGCATCACGCAAAAAAGCGGCCGTCTCCCCCAGACGGTCGCTTCTGCCATATTTACCGGTTGTTCATTACAGTCAGTTAATTTTGCTTGCGCCGGGAGAACCCAAGGCCCCCGAGTAAGCTGAGTAGTGCAACGCCAAGGGCTGCCAGCGGGGTGGTCGACTCGCCGGTCTTCGGTAGCGTCTTCTTGCCAGCGGCTTTGGTAATCGCCGCTACTTTTTGTTGCTGGGTTGCTTTTTTATCCTGTTTCAACTTAGCACCTTGGTCGCCAGTTGGAGCAGGTTTGGTGCCTTGATCATGCTGGCCGGTTTGCGTACCCTTGCCTGCCGGCTTAAGGGCAGCCAATGCGGCTTGCAAAGCGGTGGTCGCGGCATCGACTTGCGCCGCGGTGGCATTTGGATTAGCCGCTACCGCTTGGGCAGCCGCCAAGGCATCAGCCACGCCGACATAGCTTTGGGCGGTGTAGTGCGCCGCATCCTTAGCCGCTTTTTCGGCCTGGGCAATCGCTGCTTGCAAGGCGGTTTTATCCACCACCACTGGCTTAGCCTTGAGACCAGCCAGCGCGGCAGTCAGCTGAATCGCCGCATCATCAATGGTGTCCTGCGTGGCGGCGTCATCGCCCACCACTGCAGCCGCGTTACTGATGGCAGCGGCCAGCGCCTGCTGAGAGTCCACCGTATAGCCGCTGACGTCAACTCCTTGGGCCAGCTTCAGTGACTCGGCCAAAACGGCTTTGTCGAGATGCGTGGCCGGGGTGAGACCTTTGACGGCATCAATCAGGCTTTGTTGCGCCGTGTCGATCGCCGCTTGGTCAGCTGCGCTGTCGTCAACGACGGTTTGCCCTTGCGTCAGGGCATCGGCAACGGCTTGCCAACTATCGGCCGTGTAGTGCTCCGGATTCAGCGCCTTGGCGGTAGCGATGCTTTGCCGCAAGCCAGCCTTCGCGGGATCCAGATAGGTTAACTCAACGGCGTCCGGTGCTTCTAGGAAGGCTTCCTTGCTGATTTGGTTCACCAGCATTGGATCCGTCAGCGCCAGTTTCAGCGCATCCCCGGACAGTGGCTTCTTCGCGGTTAAGGTGAAGGTCGCCAGGTCCAAGTCGCCGCTTAAGCGGTCGGCTTCACCCTTGTTCGAGAAGATCAGATAGAGATCTTCGCTGCCGTCTGAATGCAGCCGACTCTTGGAGAAGTTGATCATGTTCTTCGTCGCGTCGGTAGCCTGCACGTTGCCAAAGGTCAGTTCCTTGCTGGTGTACGGAATGTGCACAGACAGCGCGTTAACGCCGCTCAGGTCATGCCCTTGCAAGGTCACGGTGATGGTGTCACCTGGCTGGTAACTGGTTTTGTCCGTCTTGAGGGTCAAAGTGCCAGTTGGTACAGCCTCATCCCAAGTCGTGACGGCGGTGCCAAGGTGCGTTTCGACATAATTAATGTCATAGGCATCAATAGTGCCGTTTTGGTTCATGTCACCATTTTCCACATAACCATCAAAGTCGGAATCCTTGCCCTGGGTCAAGCCAGCGTAGTTCCGCAGGGAGGTTTCGTCGTCATCGGTCCAGGTGCCGTCGTTGGTTAAGTCCCCAGGCCAGTGCGGCTTGGTGCCTTCCTTCTTGAACAGCAGGAATTCTTGACCGGAAACGAATTGGCCGACCGACATGCCCTTCGGCACGGTGGATTGAACAAAGTAAGCCTTCAAGCCACTGAGGTCAACAGTCTTTTCTTGGCTGTTGGCGGCCCAGTCGCGAGCCTGAATCGGCGTGCTCCAGTGCACGCCGTCGATGGAAACTGAGATATCCAGCCCCTTGATGGTCCCGTTACCGCCATCCACGCGCGGTACGTAGGTGAAGTGGTCCAATTCGTACACATTGTGCAGTTCAACCAGCATGGTCAATGGCGTGGCATCTTGCTTGGCATCCGGGCCGGTGAACCAATTGGTATGCGCCGTCGAGTTCAAGTCAAGATCGAAAAGCAGTTCTGGGCCCATGTCTTCCTGCCAGATATTGGTGCCAGTGATATTGGACTCCGTGTTCCGAACCGAAATGCCCTTGATGGCGTCTTGGAGTGGATCATCGTCAGTGCTCATGGTCTGCACATCGGTCCACGCCCCAGCGCCATCAGCGGTAATCGCCTGAATCTGCACAGTGTGATCGCTCTTAACGAGCAAACCATCGAGGATAAAGCTGGTGCCTTGCACGTTAGCATGGAGCACCCCGTCAAGCTTCAGGTTATAGCCGGTGGCGTTTGGCGTTGCATCCCAAGTCATGCCGATTTGCCGAGCATCGGTGGTGTCGGCTTGCTGGGTCAGGTTGGTGACTGCTGGCACGGCATTATTTTGGGCCGGCAGCGCATTGACTGGCGCGGCGGTAGTATCAACGCCGTCAACCGTCAGCACAATGCCATTTTGGGTGACATCGGTGGCGCCTAACTTTACGCGCAGGAAGGCTTGCTCAATGCCGGTGCCAATGCCCTTCAGGTAGTCATTGATCAGGTAAGCCTGGTCATAGAAGTACACATTCGTGCCAGCGTTGAAGGCTTCTAAGCTATCCACTGCGGTGAGGGTGACGGTTTTGCCACCAACCGTGGCGGTGACGCTGGTTGGTGCGGTTTTGCTGCGAATATCAAATTCGGTGGTGCGATCGGTGACCATATTGGCGTAGCTGCCGGTCATCGGATCCACGGTGACAGTGAGCTTGGTGCCTTGCAGGTCAGAGGTGATGGTGGTCTTGCTGGACTGACCATTCAGGTACTCCTTAGAAATCCCATCATCTTCGTAGTTCGTCGTGGTGGTCTTGCCGTTAGCGTAAATTTGGAACTGCCGCTGGCTGAGATCCATTTTGTCTGGCGTGTTATGCGCAGGCGTGGTAGCGATGATGGCACCGGCTTTGACGAAAATTGGCAGCTTCCAAATCGGGGCGTCAAAGTTATTGATGACCTGACCGCCCTGGTATTCTTTGCCGGTGTAGTAGTCAATCCAGGTTTGGTTGGCATCTGGCAAGTAAATGCCATTGCGCACGTCATTGCCTTGCGCGTCGGCGTTAGTGTCCTGGTACACGGGCGCGACCAGGAAGTCGTCGCCCCACATGTACTCGTATTTCACCAGATCCGTGTAGGTTTCTGGCAGATTTGGATAGTCGAGGAAGAGCGCGCGCACCATTGGCTTGCCATCGAAGGTCGATTGCGCCGCCGCCGTGTAGATGTAAGGCATCAGCATCGACTTTTGCTTCAGATAAGCACGGTTGATGTTGGTGGTCGCCTCATCAAAGACAAATGGATTCTTCGGGTTGCTGCCCCAGCCATCCATGTTGAGTTCGATTGGGGTGAAGGTCTTCCACTGGAAGTCGCGAATGTTGATGATTGGATTCTTACCGCCGAAAATCCCATCCAAGTCAGAGCCGACATTCGGCTGGCCGGATAAGCCTTCGCCGATGTACGTTGGAATGTGGAAGCGAATGTATTCCCATTCGCCGCCAGTTTGGTCGCCATCCCAGATGCCGGCATAGTGTTGGGTGCCAGCCCAGCCGTTCAAAGTGATGATGAAGGGCCGAATACTGTCGCCGTTCACTTGTTCCATCATATCGGTAGCGGTTTGAATGCCATCAAGCCCGAAGGAGTAGCCAGGACCCACCCAAGCCACGTCGGTCTTCAGCGCCACGACCCCGGCAGCGACTTCAGCGGCGAAATCGCGGTCCTTGTTGGTCGGGTTATCGGGATCAACCGGCTTCAGGTTTTGCTGGGTCCACAGGCCAACTTGAATACCACGCTCGTTGGCGTACTGGATGAATTCCTTCAAGTTTTCGATGTTGCCAGCCAGGGTATCGGTTTGGCCGTAGCCGGCACCATAGCCGTCGTTCGGCAGGAACCAGCCCAATGGCATGTCATGCGCGATGTATTCATCAATCACTTCGCGCGCGGAGAATTGGTAGTTATCCTTTTCCCCATTCAAGGATTCCAGCGTGCCGGTTTGGCCAGCCGGCACCTTGTCCGGTTCGTATTCCTTGTAAGTCTTGCCATCTGGGAACTTGATGCCGCCGTACGTGCCTTCTGGAACTTCGACCCAGATGTCACGGTTATAAGCGTTCAAATGCGCTTCATAAAAGGCGTAATGTGGCATCAAAGCCGGCAGCCCAGTGAGTTCTTGGTAATCGTGAATCAAGGCGTACGCCGTGTCATCGAAGAAGTAAACCGCATCGAAGCGATCTTCCTCATGATTAGCGGTGATTTCGCCATTATTCGCAGTGTCAAAATTGTAGGTCCCTGGCTTGAAGGTGTTGCGCACCACGCCATAACCCGCAGTGGACCAGTAGAACGGATTCGGTGACGCTACCCCGCCATCAACCCAGTCGTTGGTCTTGAGAATCTTGATTTCCTTACCCTTCATGGTGAATTCACCATTTTGGGTGCCACCGCCAAAGTACTGACTGCCAGCGGCGTCCTTCAGATATTGTGTCGACCCCCCGGCCGTCACTTCCAAAGGCTTGCTTTCCGCCAGCACAATCTTGTTGTTGTGCAGCACGGACATCAACCCGGTAGCCTTGGCGAATTGAATTTGAATCGCGTCGGTGCCGATGGTCCAGCCGGCGTCAGTGGTGGTCAAGGTCGAGGCATTGAACGCCGCCTTGTCGTAGTCATCTAAGGCCTGCGGGAAAATCTTGGCGTTCAGTCCTTCCTTGGACTGCGCCGGATCACCGTACTCACCGCTTGGATCAACATAATAGCGGAACATTTTATCGGTGAGCACGCTGACATGCGCCTTTTGCCCGTTTTGATAGGTGACTTCGTAGACGTTGGTTTGCTTCTCGACATTGGTGATTGGATTAGCCACCGTGTCATCGCTGACCGCATCGTCTGCGCTTTGATCATCTACCGCTGATTGATCAGCGGCTTGCTTGGCCGCTTGATCTGCGGTTTGGTCTGCCGTTTGATCAGTGGCGGCATCAGCGGCCGGCTTTGCCTCTTGTTCTACCCCAGGGGCCGGATCCGCCTTGACGTCCGAAGCCGCAGCCGACTCCCCAGCCGGTGCTGCTTCTGGTGTTGCTTGCTCTGCGGCTGGTGCTTCAACCTGCTTACCCGTAGCGGTTGTGGCATCGGTGCTGGCATCAGCGGTTTGATCAGTTTGCGGCTGGTCCGCTTGCGCCTGCAGGCCTTGAACCGCAGCTTCCTCCTTGGCTGCTGGCTCCTGTGTTGCCGCGTGAACATGATACCCACTTAGTCCGGAGACCGTTAAGAACGAAAGGACTGCCGTACTGTAAAGCAGACCTTTGAACTTGAAAGTGGTGGACTTCCCATGTGCCATACTCAGTTTCCTCCTTTTTGGTGCCCAGCTCGAAATTCGCCCATGAGCCGGTTAGCTCAGACATTGATACCCCCACTCCCCAGTAGTGGTACCAACCACCGTGAGTGTATCCGGTTTCAAGGCGCGCCGCAAGCGGATCCCGTTGCTTCTAGCGTGGTTCACTCAAGGCAAAAATTTGTCCCCCTCACTTGCGCCAGGCAACAAATATTTTATTTCTTGGAACGATTTTTTTGCTTTTTGAATATTTGACCGAATTTCCTTGCAATAACCAGTCTTTTAGGGCGGCAAATGCCTGATTGGTAGGTACGATTAACCCGGAAATCTTTTTTAAATCGGGCCACGATACTCATTATTTTCACCTTTTTAACCACGCCATCAGCGTTACTGTACACTTTGAAAAATGAGGACTTTCACCTTCGTTGTCATGGTCTAATGGTTTTCGCCAATTTTCACGAATTGGGTTTTTAAGCCCGAATCCAAGCCTATTAAACAGGCGTTTGTTGCTTCCAACTGCTAACCACTTTTGTACATACCAATAGTGAACGATGCCTGGTCTGCAAACACGCTACCCCTTTGCAGGCACCAAAAAGCACCATTCACCTGCGATTCACAGGGAACGGTGCCGGTTTAACTCACTGTGGTCCTAAACCAATCACGCGCGGTGCTTACGCCAGCTCAGCGCCACTGCAACTAACAACGCAACCCCAAGCACACTTAACGCGGCAAAGGTCACTTCGCCGGTGCTTGGCAGGCTTTGGTGCTTACCGGTTTGCGGCTTGCTGCTTTGATTTGGCTTCCCGGTTGGCTTTGGCGCCGGCGTTGGCTTTGGTGCTGGCGCCGGTTCTGGTGCTGGATTTGGTTCTGGCTCCGGTGCTGGTTCTGGTTCCGGATCTGGCGTTACGGCGACCAGGGCCTTCATCGCAGCGTTCACCTTAGCCGTGGCGGCATCCACTTCTGTTTGGGTGGCTTCGTTGGTCAAGGCTTTGGCCTCAGTGATGGCTGCCTGCAACGCTGCCCAACTGGCTTTGGTGTAAGCTTTTTCGTCATACTTACCCGCTGCCGCCAGCGCTGCTTCCAGCGCAGAAGTATCAGCGACTTTGGCCAAACCTTTGATGGCCTCATTCAGCGCCTTGATGGCGGCATCCACTGCAGCCTGAGTGGCTTCCGGATCAGCTGCAACGGCTTGGGCAGAGACCCGCACTTTCTTCAAGGCTTGCCAGGTGCTTGGCGTGTAGTCGGCTTCCTTGAGCTTGTCGGCCGCTTCCAGGGCATTGGTCAGGGCTTCTTTATCTGCTACTTTGAACAAATCCTTGATGGCGGTGGTCAGGTTCTGAACCGCAGCATCGACATCGGACTGCGCGGCATACTGGTCATCCACCAGCGCTTCCGCTTGATCGAGGGCCGTTTGCACTTTGGCAAAACTGCTTGGCGTGTAATCAGCAGCGACCAGCGCTTTGGCCTGCGCGACCACTTTTTGCAACTCAGTTTTGTCGACTGGGACTGCGAGCTGCACGGTCACAGTTTGACTCGCGCCAGCCAGGCCCGTGGTGTCAAAATGCAACTGGTTGCCTGCTGCCGTGAAGGCGCCGGCAGCCTTGGTCGTGATTGACACCGGATGGTTGAAGGTGAAGTTCACCGTGGCGCCGGTTTGCCGCGGTTCAGCGGCGGTTAATTGGTAACGGTTATGGCCCAGGGATTTGATGACAACGGCGGCGGTGTTATCAATTGATACGAGATCCGCTAGCTGGTCGGCCTTGGTCCAAACATTCGCTAGGATTTCATCCTTGGTTTGAATGGCCTGCAGCTGGTTGCTGTTGGCCAGCACTTTGTAACTTGGCGTTTTCGCCAACGCAGCGATTTTGGCATCGGTAGCGCCAGGAACGGTCACATATTCGTAGCTGCCATTGTCGACGTTTTGGCCGTGCATCGCGGCCAGGGTCAGATAGGTTTTAGAATAAACCGTATCAGATGGGAAGTACCCGTTGATCTCTTTATACGAGCCTTCACGGGTGGCTTGGCTGATGGCGACCTGGTCGTTGTGCGGCGCAATGATGTAGCCGACATTGTTTTTCGGGTCGGCCGCGTTGAGGTTGGCCCACTGGCTAACTGTCTTTTGGCTGGCAAAAGGCTGGCCATCGACGGTGATTTTTGTGGTGGCAGGATCGAATTGCCGCTGGTCCACGATGGTTTCGATGTCGGCTTTCGTGCTGCCGGTGATATTGGCACCGAGGTTAACGATTTGTCCGTCGAGCAGGAACCAAGACTTCATCGCCTTGAGGTTTTGGCCTTCGTTCACTTTGTTCAGTGCCATGCCGATGCTGGCAGTGTGGTGATCCGTGGCGCCACCCACCCAAGCTTGGGGGCTACGCGAAGAGGACTTTTCACCGACTGCCAATTCTGCGGTATCCACTGTGGTCCCAGGCAAGCGATACGGATCGACGGTTGGCCAGTAGCCTTCGCCAAATTGATCCAGGTCGTTGTTGTAGAGATAAACCATGCCATCGGCGCTGTGCCAGGCTTTACCGTTTTCGGTGTTGCCATATTCGAAGTTAGCGATGCGCTTGGAGTACATGGCAATCCCAACAGAATAGTCAGCCGTTTTTTGCAAAACGCGGTCCATCGAGCCATAGACGTTCAGTGACTCCACATCGGCTGGCTGCGCGGTGGCGTTGGCCAGAGCCGTTTTGAGGCCGGTGATGGCAGCATAGTCGCGGGGGTTGTTGAAGTAGTTGTAGCGATTGCCCACTTGCGCCACCCAAGTCGCCACGGCCTGATAGATTTTAGCCTTTAGCGGGGCCGGCGTCGCATCGGCGATTAAGGTCAGATTCGCCAGAGTTTCCTTCCCGGTTTCCAGCTCGGTGGTTTCGGGGTTGGTACCAGGCGCCCGGGAAATACTCCGCCCGGAAACCATTGAAGGCATCCGCCCGTTGACCATCAGCTGCAGATAACCTTTATCCAGCAGGTTGAAGACATTGGTGAATTGATTCTCGGCAATGGTCCAAGGCGTGCCAACCAAAATCGAGGAGACCCGTGCGATGCCTTTGATCATTTCGTTACCGTAGGAGCCATTGTACGGGAAGAAGGTGTGCTGCACGAAGGAACCATCGGCGTAAATGCCATCTTTCGCGGTCACCAACCCCATGGCTTTAGGTAGGTTTTGCTGGACCAGCGCCACGCGGCTGTCATCTTCCAGCAGCAAACCGCTAGCCAATACGGAAATCGAAATGTCTGTCAAGTTCGCGCCGGTGGCAGTGTAGCTTGGCCACTGAATATTAGGGTCCTTGCAGTAGCCCAGTAGCGGCTGGACGAATTTCACAAGGGTGGCATGATCTTTGGCGTTCAAGTCGTTGTACAGCAGCATCAAGGTGTCATCGAGCTGCTGCGCAGAGCCGATTTGCCAATCCCACCAGTTCTTGGCCCAATAAGTACCGTTATATTGCTTCTCGGTGATCATGAAGTTGATGGCGGCAATAATGGCATCGTAAACTGCCTGATCATGGTATTGCTTGCTGAGTGGGTTGTAATAACCCAGTGTCAGGAGCTTGATGTTGGTAAAGGTGGTGGTGTAGTCCGCCGAAATGGTATCCGCTGGCTTCAAGGCCCACAGGCGGTCGCGGTCGGCGCTGCGATCCATTGTCTCCCACAAGGTTTGGCTCTGGTTCGCTAAGCTGGTGAGATAGGCCTTCACATTCGCATCACTTAGATCCGGGTTTTCGGCAATCAAGCGGTCGCGCCAGCGCTGCCGCATTTGCACGTACTCGGCGCGCGCCGCGGCAACCGTGACCTCGGCTTTAGCACTGACATTGGTGTTGGCCACCGTAGCGGTGATGGTGGCTTTACCAGCTTTAAGTCCCGTCACCTGCCCCTTCGCATCAACCGTTGCCACGCTAGGGTCGCTGCTGGTCCAGGTGATGGCATCGGCTTTCGGCGTCATATCGCTTGGGGTCGCGGTGTATTTGAACTGCGTGGTGTTGCCAACGCTCACCGTTCTACTGGCCGCATCCAAGTTGAGGCCAGTCAGCGTTTGCGCCTTGGCGAAAGCCTTGATTTCATTCAAGCTAGTCCCATACGTTCGCCCGTTGGTGTGAAGCCACTGTTTTTCCTGATGGAATTTGATGTATCGGACCTGCTGTTGGGTCAAGGTAATTTTACGATCGGCCTTGACGCCAGTGCTAGCCGGCAGGTCCTTGTTGACGGTATAAACGGATTTGAACTGCTGATCATCCTTCGCCACCAACACTTCATAAGCCGGGGCTTCCGCAAAAAAGTCCAGATCGATTTCACTGACTGGCTTGGCTGCCCCTAGGTCGACGGTCAACCACTGATCATCAGTCTTACCCGCCGACCAGCGGGTGCTTTCATCCCCATCGACGGCTTTTTCCCCGCTGAACTGGGGATAAACCCAGCTACCATCATCTTTTTTATCGCCTTCGATGCCAGAAAAAGTCACTGGCCGGTTCAGGGCGAGGTTCAAGTTGTCATCCGCCTGCACATGCATCGCGCCGGTGGTCACCAGTGCCAACGCTAAGACGCTGGCACTAATCAAATGTCGCTTCTTCATTTTGCTCCTCCTCAGGTTCACCTTTTAGTCAATGCTGAGTGGCTTGCCGTCGCCCACCGACCGCCGTTCAGCTGCTTTACTTAAAATTTTGACCAGCGTGAGCGTACCAAGGTGCGGCTGGAAGCGCAATCATTCGTATCGCGCATTTGCCAGTGGTATACACCACCGGCAGGCGGCGTTCTGGGCTGGAAAATAAAAATGCCCGGATTGGGCTTAAATTTTCCATACCAATAGATGCTCGTTAAATCACAATCGCGTTTTTCCAAGCGGTAATCACTATTTATTAGCGATATTGCAATTTTAAATCGAGATATTTTTGTACATACCAATTTATAATAAACATTAAGCGTCCAGTTTGGCGAACAGCTGATTGCGGATTATAAACACGAAAATCCGTTGACCGGATACTTCTTTTGTCTGCCGCACATGGTTACAATCTCCAACACAAAACGCACCACCTCACGCGCGATGCGAGTGGAGTGGTGCGTTTTGATGACTCATGCCTAATTACGATACAGATTATGCGCGATGTTTCCGCCAAGTTAGCGCCACGCCTGCTAGCAGGCTCAGTCCGAGCACGCTCAACGCTGCAAAAGTGACTTCACCGGTGCTTGGTAAGCTGCGCTTTTTGGCTTCCGCCTTGGCCGCTGCGGGCTGGCTAGCCTTCGCCGGCGTTTGCGGTTTCTGTGCTGGATTCGGCTGTTTGCCTGATGGTTGGCCTGTTTGGCCAGTCGGTTGGGTACTTGGCTTTGTAATTGGCTTTGTAATTGGCTTTGTAATTGGCTTTGTAATTGGCTTTGTAATTGGCTTTGTAATTGGCTTTGTAATTGGCTTTGTAATTGGCTTTGTAATTGGCTTCGGATCAGTTTCATGATCGGTAGTCGCCGTTACCTTAACCAAGCCTTTGATAGCAGCATTAATTTTGGCGGTGGCGGCATCAACTTCCGTTTGGGTGGCTTCGCCAGTCAAGGCTTGCCCGGCCTTGATGGCCGCTTGCAGTGCCTGCCAGGTCGCGTCCGTGTAATTCTTAGCCGCGTACTTACCAGCCACAGTCATAGCCGCTTGCAGGGCAATGGAGTCGGCCACTTTATTCAACGCTTTTACGCTTGCTGTCACTTGGGCAGTGGCATCATTGACGGCATCCTGCGTCGCATCAAGATCGCTCGCGACTTGTTTGGCCGCAGCTAATACTTTTTGCATCGCCTGCCAGCTGCTTGGCGTATAGTTGCTGGCTTTCAGTTTATCGGCAGCCGCAATCGCATTAGTCAACGATTCCTTTTCTGCCACCTCGACCAGATCAGCAACGGCCGCGGTTAAGGCTTTGTCAGCAGCATCGATGTCAGCTTGAGAAGCGTCTTCGTTGCCAACAACTGTTTGGGCGGCGGCCAAGGCAGCTTGAACTTTGGCAAAACTGCTTGGCGTGTAGGCGTCAGCGGCCAAGGTTTGCGCTTTGGCAATCGTCTTGGTCAGGGCCGTTTTATCCGTTGGCACTGCCAGCTGGACGGTGACCGTCTGACTCGCCCCGGCTAAGCCAGCGGTTGCGAAATGCAACTGATTATCCTCAGCAGTGAAGGTTGTCGCGTCCTTGTCAACTAGGCTAACTGGATAGTTAAAAGTGAAGTTGACAGTGGCGCCAGTTTGCCGCGGTTCAGAGGCGGTGATTTGATAACGGTTGTTGCCGAGGTCCTTGATGAGCACGGCAGCGGTGTTATCGATTGAGACCAAGTCGCCCAGCTGATTAGCGCGGGTCCAAACATTTGCCAAGATTTCATCCTTGGTTTGAATGGCCTGCAGCTGATCGGTGTTTGACAGGACCTCATAACTCGGATTTTTCGCCAACGCCGCCACTTGGGCATCTGTGGCGCCAGGCACCGTGACATATTCATAAGTGCCATTGGTCACGGTTTTGCCGTGCATTGCGGCCAAGGTGAGGTAAGTCTTGGTGTAAATGGTATCGTTCGGGAAGGTCTTGTTAATATCCGAGTATGACCCTTTGCGTGTCGCCTGACTGATATCAACCGGATCATTATTTGGCGCAATGATGTAGCCGACGTTGTCCTTCGGATCGGCGGCATTGAGATTTGCCCACTGACTGACGGTTTTCTGATTGGCAAAAGGCTGACCATCCACTGTGACTTTGGCGGTTGCCGGATCAATTTGTCGCTGGTCGACAATCGTTTCGATGTCGGCCGTGGTGCTGCCATTGATATTCGCCCCCAGGTTGACAATCTGACCATCAAGCAGGAACCAGGACTTCATCGCCTTGAGATTTTGCCCTTGGTTGACTTTGTTCAAGGCCATCCCCACCGTGGCAATCTTGTTATCGCTAGCGCCACCTACCCAAGCTTGCGGGCTAAGGGTCGAGGCCCCAGCGCCGTCAGCCAGCGGCGCTGTGTCTACCGTGGTACCTGGTAGCCGGTATGGGTCCACAGTCGGCCAGTAGCCAGTGCCAAACTGGTCGTAGTCGTTGTTGTAGAGATAAAGCATCCCATCGGCAGTATGCCAGCCTCGCACGTTTTCATCGTTGATTGCTTCATAATTTGCAATCCGCTTGGAGTACATGGCAATCCCAACTGAGTAATCGGCGGTCTTTTGCAGCACGCGATCCATGGAGCCATAGATATTCAATGAATCGACATCATTGGCCTGAGCAGTGGTGCTGTCTAAGACCGTCTTCAGCCCGGTCAAGGCGGCGTAATCCCGCGGGTTGCTGTAGAAGTTGTAGCGGCTACCAACTTGGGCGACCCAGGTGGCAATGGCTTGGTAAATCTTGCCTTTGAGCGGCGCCGGCGTGGCATCAGCAATTAAACTCAAGTTAGCAATGGTTTCTTTCCCAGTTTCAAGCTCTGTGGTTTCTGAATTCGTGCCGGGCGTTCGGGAAATACTGCGGCCTGAAAGCATCGATGGCATCCGGCCATTGACCATCCCCTGCAAAAAGCCTTTATCGAGCAGAGTATAGATACTGGAGAACTGATCTTCGCCAATGGCCCAAGGGGTGCCCACCAGCACCGACGAAACCCGGGCAATGCCTTTAATCATTTCATTCCCGTAGCTCCCGGTGTAAGGGATATTGGTGTGTTGCACAAACGAGCCATCAGCATAAATGCCATCACTCACGGTCACTAAGCCCATCGCTTTCGGCAGATTTTCTTGCACTAAGGCGACGCGGCTATCATCCTCGAGTAACAGGCCAGTGGCTAACACCGTAATCGACACATCGGTCAAATTCGCCCCAGTCGCTACCGCATTCGGCCACCGAATATTAGGATCCTTGTCGTAACCCAGCAGCGGCTGGACGAATTTAACCAGCGTAGCATGGTCTTTTTGATTCAAATCGTTGTACAGCAGCATCAACGTATCGTCCAACTGCTGAGCGGCGCCAATTTGCCAGTCCCACCAGTTAACTGCCCAGTACGTGCCGTTGTACTTTTGGTCGGTAATCATGAAATTGATAGCGCTGATAATGGCATCATAAACGCCTTGATCGTGGTACTGCTTGCTTAATGGATTGTAGTAACCCAGCGTCAGCGTTTTAATTTTGGTGAATGCCGTCGTAATATCCGCCGAGTCGCTTTCGCCGGCCACTGCCGGCCAGAGCCGGGTACGGGTGGCGCTACGATCCATCGTATCCCAGACGGTCTGGCTTTGCGCCGCCAGATCCGTCAAATAGGTCTTGACGTTAGGATCGCTGAGGTCCGGATTAGTCGCAATTAACCGGTCGCGCCAGCGCTGACGCATTTGCACGTACTCTTCGCGCTGCGCTGCCACAGTGACTTCGGCGGTGGCAGTGACGTTACTGTCGGCCACTGCCGCGGTGATGGTGGCCTTGCCTGCCTTCACTCCGGTCACTTGCCCTTTGGCATCAACGGTCGCAACACTTGGATCCGAGCTGGTCCAAGTGACCGCCGAGGCAGCAGGCGTGAATTCGGTCGGCTTGCCGGTGTACGTGAAGCTGGTGGTGTTGCCCACGCTCACTGTTTTGCTGGCAGCATCTAGGCTCAAACTCGTCAGCCGCTGTTCATCGGCAAAGACCTTGAGTTCATTGATGCTTGAGCCGTAGTATTGCTGATTTTGGCTGTTAAGAAACTGCTTTTGCTGATGATACTTGATATAACGGACCTGCTGCTGCGTCAGCGTGATTTTACGGTTAACGACAGTGCCTTGCGTACCGTTTTTGACCGTGTACACCGGCTGGTAATTCTGATCGTCTTTGGCCACCAGCACCTCATATTCAGGTGATTCCGCATGGAAATCCAGATCGATTTCGCTGACGGTTTTGGTGGCGCCTAAATCGACGGTCAACCACTGGTCGTCTTGCTTGGCCGCCGACCAGCGGGTGCTTTCATCGCCGTCGACTGCCTTGTCGCCGGTAAATTGTGGATATACCCAAGACCCATCGGCCTTTTTATCGCCTTCCACGCCGGAAAATTGCACCGGCTGGTTCAAGGCCAAGTTGAGGTTATCATCGGCCTGGACATGGGCCGCCCCAGTCGCCAACAGCGCCAGCGTCAACACCCCGGCACTGATCAAATGTCGCTTCTTCATCTTTGCTCCTCCTAGCGTGCGGTTGAATCAACGCCGCGCGATTCACCAGTCCCCACCGGTGAATCGGGTCATTCAGGCGCGTAAATTTTTAACCAGCGTGAGCTTAACAAGAGATGTCTGAAAGCGCAATCAATTAAACCTGTTGGGCCTTGGTGGTATACCCCGCAAAATTACCGAAAAGAGGGAATTTAGGTACAAATTTGGTAAAGTTGGGCTTAAATTTAATCTATACCAGTTTGGGCGAGTAGCACTCTGCAGCGCCATATCATTTACTTTTTGCGATATATCTTGGTATTTTTTATATTTACTTGTGCATACCAATTTTATAAACCGCCAGTTTTCTTTAGCTCGCCGTCGCCGGAATCAAAAAATCGCCGACAAACGGCGATTTTTCCGATTACGCTTGAGTCTGCGGGGCCACCTCAACGTTGGCGCCCATTGAGACCAGGCCATTGAACGTTTCCTCGCAGTCATTCAAGTCAAACCCCTGCTTGGCGGTATTCGGTGTCGGTACTTTAACGGTAGTGAGCGGTGCCACTTCTCGCAGATATTCCAGCGCCGCCGGGGTGTCGGTTTTTAGGCCATCATCCCACCAGAGCGTGACTGGATTCTTGCTGATCATCAGCGTTACTTTGAATTCCATCTGTCTCGCTTCCTTCCTGTGGCTGAAGCGTTCCTTCTCCACCTAGCATACCGCACCCACCACCGGCGAAGCCAAAATGATGCTCAGCTAAAACGCCAGCGTCCGCAAAGTGGAGATACTTTTCCAGTAATCATCATAAGCCTGCTGCGTCGCGTGCTTAAAATCTTCCCAGTCCTGCTGCTGAAGCGTCGTCAATGTTAAGTGCTCCATGCTAATGGCGTCAGCAATGGCACGCCGGAGTGGCAGCACCGCCGTGTAGAGCTTCACCCCTTGGCATTTAGCATCCGCAATAGTCGTAATCAGTGCCTTACTCCGCGTAGCGAGCGATTGCGCCTGCGGTGATTCGGTGGCAAAGCTATGGGATAAACCAATCAATGCAGCTATAATTAATAATTTTTCTTGTTCGCCGGTCATTTAACCCCTCCTCAATTCTAACTTTGCCTCCGCCTTATTATCATTTTGCCACTGATTTGCAATAATCACTACCCCCTTCAGCCCATTTAGCTCATCCAAATCCTCAGGCCGAGAAAAAATGTCGGTTGCCATGCTGAACGTAGAACGCCGATATTTAGGCGCTCATTGATGATTTGTTGATCGTCAAATTCGAATGCGAGGCGCCTGAGTAAAAACAAGATGGTTGCACATTATTGTTCGAGCAAGGTAGAATACTCCCAAAATAATTTGGTAAACGTATTCAATCACATGAAACGTGGACCAACGAAAGGGGTGATTCGGGGCATTCTACTATAGGCACGCCAAAATGGGTAAAAAAGGAGCAAGGGAAAATGAGAATGAACTGGGTTAAAAAAATCGGGGTCGGCCTGTTAGGTATCGGCTTATTAGCCTTGGGCCTGAACCTGATTTCACCAAATATCGCACAGCCAAAAGCAGCTGCCGACGATGCGCTTTTCACTTCAGCTGGTCCGGCAACCAGTGGCACAACTTATTATGTGGACAGCCAAAACGGCAACGATGACGCCAACGGCACCAGCGCTGCCACCGCCTGGCAATCACTGACTCGCGTTAATCGAGTCAATTTTAAGCCTGGCGATCATATTCTGCTGAATGCGGCCAGCACCTGGAATAATCAGTACCTGTGGCCTAAAGGTGATGGGTCAGCCAGTGCCCCCATTGTCATCGACTTGTACCAAGTCGACGCCGCCGGCAAAGTGAGCTACACTGCCGCACGCCGGCCGGTCATCAATGGCAACGGGACCGAAAGCGTAGGCTCCTACAAACGCGCCGTTTCCGGCGCGGTTCAACTACGCAACCAAGAGAATTGGGACATTTCCAATCTCGAAGTCACCAACAGTGAAGACCTCAAGGACCAAAACGCCTACAAAAAACCTGGCACCACCCAACGTGCCGGGATCTTAGTCTATGGCGACACGCAAGATCATACCTTTAACAATATTCGGATTCGCAATAATTACGTTCACGATGTGCAAAGTGAATACTACCTGAACTATTCCGGTGACCGCACCAGCATGCGCTCAAAGAGCGTCGGTGGGATCATCGTTTATGGTGCCTGGTTCGACCAAGATGGCAAGGAAGTCATTCCTGCTGACGAGCATCGAAGCACCACCGGCTTTAACAATGTCTTGATTGAGCATAACGCGGTAGTTCGCACCGGCCTGGAAGGCATTCGCACCAAAGCCGATGCCGATACTTCGCGCGGTAACAGTTTCTTCAAGACTTTTACCAACGTTAAAATCAAAAACAATTATCTACAAGACATCGCCGGCGACGGCATCGTGTTGTCTGAAGTCGCAAAAGGTGGCTTGGTCGAAGGTAACGTAGTGGTTCGGCCATGTAACGCCGATTACGGCACCCAGAACTATGCCGGTTTATGGGCCATGTCAACGGATAATGCCGTTTTCCAGTACAACGAAGTCTACGGCATTCGCTTTGGCTACAACGATGCGGAAGCATTTGACATCGACATGGCCTGCGACGGGGTGATTTATCAATATAACTACTCTCACGACAATGCCGGCGGCTTCATGCTGACGATGGGTGATCAGCAAAACTCCATCATCCGTTACAATGTTTCCGCCAATGACGGCTTCGGCAACAAAGGCACGAATGCCGACAATCCCACCGGCACTGGTGCTCCCTACACTTATAGCCAGCAAAGTCTGATGCACTACTGGCAAAAAGTCGATAATGCCACGATGCCACGTTACTATAACAATAGTTTTTATATCGGCGACGGCATTTCCACCGCTGTATTCGGCGAAGGTAATAGCACCGATAACTCTGGTGTCACGGCCCATTTTGAAAATAACATTCTTAACAAGCAAGGCGCTGGCACCGTGGTGTTCTTGGCTAACTACCCGATTGACGGGAGCCCGGCCAAGGAAAACACGCTCGGTGGTGATTTGACCAAGAATTTCCAACGCAACGTCATTTTCCCGGCCAGCATTGCGACCACCCGGAGCGGCGCGACCCCAACCGTGTTAGCCGCTGGCGGCAACAAATTGGTTGACCCGCAGATGCCAGTCAGCACCAGCGCGGCGTTGCAAGCAGACCTCAAGGCGCAATCTGACACCGAGTTTGACCCAACCGCTGACGATATTACCGCCTTCACCAGCGTGGACAAACTTAAACAGCGTACAGAGATGTTCAAAGTCCCGGCGACCAGCCCAGCTGTTCAGCTAGGTTTGGCTCAAGATGTGACGCAGGACTTCTTCGGCACCAGCTTAACTGATAAGGTGCTTGATGCCGGCTTTGCCCAAGTTTCTGACGTCACCAAAACCACGCACTTCCGCGATGTCGACTTGAAGATTGCCGCGCAAACCGGTTTCTACCCGCAGCTGCCAGCCAGCTTGAACCTGACCTTTGATGATCTGGTGAACGGCGACGTGGTCAGCTCTGGTGAGAAAACCAGCGCCATTCAGTGGGACGTGATTCCGCTTGCGGATGTGCTCAAACCAGGCACCGTGACCGTCAAAGGCCGCGCCACCGACCTCGCTGGTGCCGCCGTGAACATTCAAGCCACTGTCACCTTCACCGGCGAGCTAGGCACCGGCACCAGCCAAATCTCACTGGTGGCCGATCAAGCGGCCTTTGTGCAAAAGAGTGACGGTAACGT
Organism: Lacticaseibacillus salsurivasis; assembly: GCF_036246225.1. Lineage (NCBI taxonomy): Bacteria > Bacillati > Bacillota > Bacilli > Lactobacillales > Lactobacillaceae > Lacticaseibacillus > Lacticaseibacillus salsurivasis. Next base: position 10,451 of record NZ_BTTP01000011.1, on the reverse strand, counting down.
CGCGTACTCCGCCGGTGCAGTTGGCTCTGGCACCGTACCTGCCGCAGACGCGTATAAATTCGTGTTCGGCGTAAACTACACCGGCAGTGCCTTAGTCAAAATGAAAAACGCCAGCACTGATCCGTACAACCGGCGAATTTACGTGTCGGTACCAACCGATCAACTGGCCAGTGGTTTTTCCTCGGCCGCGTTGCAGCTGAGCATCATGCGCTATGATGCCTGGAACTCAGCGACAGGCGCGACGGCGCAAGACAAAATGGCCAACACGCAGTTCCACCTGAATGTGTATGCGACTGCTGCCGATTGGAGTAGCAAAACCATCGCTTGGAATAACGCTCCTGGCAATGACACCACGGCGACACCGATTGTCAGCATCGATGTCACCAACAAGGACATCATCGCCAACAAGAACCAACTGAAAATCGATGTCTCGAGTTACCTCAAGCAGCTCGCGGCGCAAGGGACTTTACCAGACAAGGTGAGCTTCATGCTGGCGATTGCCCCATCAACGCTGCCCAACTACAACCCTGACAACAGCGGCTTTGATGCCTTCAGCGTGGGCGGTGCTGCACAGGCTTATGCTGACTACCAAGCTGGAAAACTGACGGTACCGGCTGGTCTCACCATGTCACCAACAGCCTTGGCCCCACAATTGATTGTGGCCAGCAACCTGTACGAAGCCGGCTACGAGCCAATTGAGGTCACCACTGATGCCGGCGTTGCGCCGACTCTGCCAGAACAAGTCACCGTTAACTACTCCGACGGTACCACCAAAAAAGCGCCGGTAACGTGGAATGACATTGATCCAGCTTTGTATGCGGGCGGCGGCAAATTTGCCGTTGTCGGTCAGGCCGCAGGTGTTGCCCTGCCAATCGTCGCCAACGTGACGGTCGGCGAAGCGCGCACCATCACTAGCTTTAAAGCCTTGCCAGTCGCGGACCGCTTCGTCGGTCACGCGCGCAATGACCTCGACCTGCCAACCACCGCTGTCGCCACCCTTAACGATGGCAGTGAAGTCACCTACAAGATTCTGAGCTGGGATGACGATCCGAGCAACTACACTGAAGCTTCCCCTGCTGGCACGTACCGGTTCCCAGCCAGCGTCGAGACGATTCCTGGAATTATCAATCCTAACGGTGAAAAGCCCACGCAAGAAGTGCACACCCACGCGGTGCCAACTGCAATGGGGTTTGCTGAACCAACGGTAGACGTGCAAGTTGGGAAGACGATCCAACCACTTCTGCTTTTCACTGACAAGGATGGTCAACCCATTACTGACGCCTGGAGCACGGCTACCAGCTACAAGCTGACCTCAACCTCACCGCTGAGTGTTTCCGCTGACGGCGTGGTCTCCGTACCAGACACCGTGACGCCTGGCAATTACAAGTTAACTGCCACCAGCACCCAGGTTCCTAGCCTCACCGCCACCGTCACCATTGTCGCCACCGAAGCGCCAGTCGCACCATCAACTGATTCTCTGGAACGCTTAATCGCCCAAACGCAGGAATTCCCTGCCGCTGATTTCACCACAGAAAGTTGGCAGGCTTTGACCGCCGCGTTGAAGCAAGCGCAGGCGGTGGCTGCCGATGACGCAGCGACGCAGGCAGAAATTGATGAAGCGATTGCCAATCTGAAAGGCGCCATCAATAATCTGGAGGTTGCCTCTCCAGATACTACCACTGATGGCGGCGGCACGCCTGGCAAAGAACCGGGTAAGAAGCCCGGCAAAGATCCTGGCAAGAAACCGGGCCAAAAGCCTGGTAAAGGGTCCGACCGTAATCCTGGCAAGAAACCAAGCCAAAACCCTGGTACTGACACCGGCACAAAGCCAAAGAGCGGCAAGCAAACTGTGTCGGCTGGGACAACGCAGAAAAGCAAAAAAGCCCTACCCCAAACCGGCGAAGCACTGACCGGGGCGACCTTAGTCTTCTTCGGCCTCGTACTCCTTGGCGGGTTGCTGTTCGGTCTTCACCGGAAACAACAAGCGTAACTGAATTCAACTAACTTCTCGATGCACCTGACCGCGATGGTTGGGTGCATTTTTGCGTCTACCATTCCCCCTTGTTTCACGTGAAACAGCATTATGGCTAGGTCCAACCACGACCGCATTTTCGCCATCAAAAAAGTGCCACCTGATCGGCTTGATCAAGTGGCACCTCTTTCATTGCTACGGAAACTGAGGAAGGTAGTTCAACAGTGCGGGGAGTTTAGTCTTCTTTGCGCTTACGGAACCCAGCGAGCATCCCTAGCGCGCCTAACACAGACAGCCCGACCAGGGTCGTACTGGTGTCAGCGGTATCGCCTGTCTTCGGCAAGTTCTTCTTGGCCGCTTTCATGGCCTTTTCTGCCTTCGATGGTGACTGGTGGTTGGCCTTAGCAATTTGGCCTTTGTGCTTGCCACGATTGCCCTTGTTGTCCTTGTTACCTTTGTTGTCCTTGTTACCTTTGTTGCCCTTGTTGTCTTTGTTACCCTCATTGCCCTTGCCAGGCTTGCCATTATCGGTAGGCTTGGTGACCTGTTTTTCTGGCAGGGTAAAGGTCGTCGTCAATGGTGCGGAAACCTCACCATCTTCATCAACGGCCCAAAGTACTAGCGTGTACTCACCCGGCTGATAACCTGTCAAGTCAGTTTGATCGGTCAGAACCTGCGCATCATCACCTGGTGTCGTAGGCAAGGTTTCCCCACCCGCGACAACTTGGAAGTAGTAGGTCGGGTTGGTCATGCCAGTAATGGTTGGCCAGTCAGCCACGGTGAACCCAGATGGCGTCAGTGCGCTAGCGGTCAATGCCTCGTTCCAAGCCGGCTTGGCGGCCAGCGCTGCCACCGCAGCCTTAACCGCATCAGCAGCTTGATTCAGGTCATCCACGGTGCTAGCGTCATCGGCCAGAGCCGCTTGGCCAGCCGCCACTGCCTTTTGCAAAGTGGTCCAGGTCGCTGGCTTGTAGTCAGCCTCATTCTTAGTCGCTGCTGTCGCCAAGGCGTCAGTCAATGCCGACTGCGCATCGATCTTCGGCTGCGGGTCCACCACAGTGACGGTACCGGTGGCAGTCGTCGTCAGGCCAGCGGAGTTCATGGCGGTGACGGAAACCGTATAAGTGCCTGGTGTCTGGGGATCGATTTGCGAGTCATCAACAGTCAGCCGCTGAATCTCGCTGCCATCAATCGTGTCTGCATAGGTCAAACTTGGCAGCCAATCAAAGGCGCTCAGGTCTTGCCCTTTCTGCATTTCGGTTGGTGCCACCGTCAGCGTTGGCGTGGTGCGGTCAACCAGTAGCGTGATATCAACTGCTGAGGCAAAAGTGTCTGGCGTATCGCCGATGGTGTGCACCGGAATCAGCACCAGTTTGTCGACATTAACCGTGTCAAAGTTCAGCGTCTTGGTGGTATTGTCACCGGCCCAGTTGCCGGAAGCCAGTAGCTTGCCGGTCGTATCGTCTGGCCCAGCGTAACCCCAGAGTTCGTACTGGGTGATGATCCCGTTTTTACCAGTGGCCCGCGGCTGGTAAACCAAGCCGTTGATTGGATAGGTGCCATCCAGCTGCATGGTGACCGTCCGCTGTTCCACGGTGGTGACATCATTCCAGTTGGTGTGCCAATCGGTGCTTGGATCGCCATCGAAGGCATTTTCAATTTCCTCACCAGGCTGGAACGAGCCCGTGCTTGGGGTAATGTGTTGATCTGGCAGCTGCTTGGTGGCGGCAATGCTAATCATGCCATTCGCCGCGTCTTGGAGGGCTTTCGAGGCGCCGGTGACGTCATCGATCGAAGCATCAGGGTTATCTAAGACCGCCTGCGCACTGGCCACTGCGGCATTGAAACTATCCACACTGGCTGGCGTGTAAAGGCTCATATCTTCCTTCTTCGCAGCATTAATCAGACGGGCCAAATCGCCGCGGATTTGTTCCAGATAGGCGGATTCAATGTTTTCGTCGCTGGTCAGTTCGGTCACTTTGAAGTTATCCAAAATGAAGTCGTACTGCCCACCGGCGAGGCTCTTAATGCCAAAGCCCATATTGCCATCGTCTGCGGCCACGGCCACCAAACTAACGTGCTGCGTGTGGTTCACAGTCAGATCAGTGGCAGATTGGTCGCCATTGGTGGCCGGTAGCGCATTGAAGTACTGGCGATACATTTCGCCATCGATGGTAACTGGCTGGAAGGCACCGTTGCCATCAGTTTGGTAATCAAATTCAATCTTGTAGTACTTGCCGGCCTCGAATTGAACGGATTGCGGCATTGTCGTATACAGCAGCCCGCTGCCTTGCTTATGGGACTTCAAGGACCAGTCGCCGCCCAGCACGTCGTCAATCTTGTTGCCATTCCAGCCGTACTGCGTGTAAACATCATGCCGTTCGGACAGGTGATCGCGCGGATCAGCCACGCCATCGGCACTGCTGTTAACGAACGGATACAGCCCAATGGCCTTGGTGTCTTCAAAGTCTTGATCAATGATGACCTTGTTGCCGTCAGCATCCGTGGTGCCATTTGCCAAATTCGTTTCCCGGGAAATAACCCGCAGATCATCGAATTGCGCCAACGTGTCCCCAGCATCAGCGGCCAAGGTCACCGTCACGGTGGCGTCGGCTGGGACGGTGAAGTCTACCCGGGCTTTCTGCATGTAGGATGGCGCGTCAGCTGATGTGTGATTCGTATCGGCTTGAATGTAATTCTGGACGATGGAATTGCTGAAGGTCAGCGTTTGCGGCTGGCCATTCACCGTCACGGTGATGGTCACCGGCCGGTTGTGGGTTTCGGTGTTCACATACAGGCTGTAATCACCGGCTGCCAGTGGCGCAAGCTGTTGGGTGACACTCATCGCCTGCTTGCCGGCTTGCAGCAAGTAGTCGCCGTTATCATTGCGAACCACCTGGGGATCACCGGTGACTTGCCAGTTATCTGCCAGCGTGTTGGCCGCGTTGAAGCCAGGGTCTTTGAGCACGGTGCCTTCACCGAAGTTCAGATCCTCGGTACCTTCTTCAGTCAGCGTCAAAACGTAAGGCGTGGCGGCATCCAAATCCAACGTCACCGCACCATTGACCACGTCGACTGCCCCCAGCGCCACCCGGCCTTGGTCGGTCAGCTTGTACAGGTACAGCTGCTTAGCATCCTTGAAGCGGTCCGTGAGCTGCCAGGTGGTAGTGCCAGTTGTGTCGCTCCAGTAGTAGAGCTTGTCAAAATTGAGCCCGGTGGTGTCAGTCGTGCCGGCCTTGATGCCATTGCCTACGGTATCCGTGGAGTCCCAAGGCAGGAGCATGGAAACGGAATGGCCGGTTTCGGCGCCGCCATAAGTCAACTGGTCGCGCAGCACTTCGACGCCGTTCATGGTAATCAACTTGGTGCCGGTGGAATTATCGACTTTCACCCCGTTATCGAAACTAATCGAGCCGACGTAATCCTTTTTGGTGTTGTCCCAAGTGGCATTCCAGTTGGTGATGTTGAAGTGCTGCAGGAACTTGGTTGGCAAATCCGTGCGGTAGGTCACATCCACAAAGCTGTCAAAATCAACTTTAGCGACCCAGCCTTCGAAGGCTTCGAATTCGGCCCCACCTAGCAGCGAGTTATCGCCGATGGTCCAAGTGTCTTTTTGGTTGTTGCGCATAAAGCGTTCGATGTTACTGTTCACGCCTTTAGTGGCACTGCCGCCGTACGCTTTTTCAGCGGACCAGTGATTCCACAAGGTGTCATATTCCAGGGCATTCGGGAATTCGTTGTGCAGTTCCCAGCCGAGGCTAGCGATTTCGGCGCCTAATTCACGGGATTCCCAGCCGGCTTCACCTTGGTTGCCCCAAACATCGACGTAGATGAAATCGAGGTCAGGACTGAGGGCCTTCAAGGCCTTGAGCCGAGCCAGACGGTCACCGCTTAAGGCATCATAGCGCTGGTTGATCATGTAGGAAGGATCCAGCCAGTCCCAGCCCTTCTTGGTCGGATCAACGAGCTGATCGTCGAAAGCCTTGGCTTCTGGATAAGATTCAGTGTCGTTGATGTGGACCCCAAAGCTGGCATTGTAATCATGGCCGGCTTCAATTAAGGCGTTGAAATCCTCTGCGCCGCCTTGGCGTTCCCCAACCGCATCGTAGTCTGGGTGGGCCGAGTCATGGCCTTCGCTTTGGTATCCTTTGAGCAGTACCGTTTGGCCTAAGCCGTCAGTAATGGCGTAGACGCGCTTGGTTTCATCAAGGGTGGTTGAAAACGGATTGGTGGCTTCCGACGCGAAGTTCATCGGAATGCGCTGCGCTACCACGCGCCGCGTATCTTGCCAGCCCAGCGGATCATTAATGATGTCGCGCGTTACAATGGCCGCGTCCTGCCAGTCGACAATGCCGTCGCCGTTTTCGTCTTCAGCAAAGGCCGCAGACCATTGCGGCAACGCGGTGAGGCTGTCTGTCAGCAGCGAAGTGTTGTCTTCCGCTGCCCGCAGTGTGAAGTAATTGCTGCTCAAGCTGGCCAGTTTTTCCCCCGCCACGGTTTGCGTAGTTAAAATGAGCCGGTTGTCTTCGGACTTATCGGCGCCATCTTGGGCCGCATTGGACCAGACGCCGGCCGCCACCGTGTCATTGTTGACAAAGGCGTACCGATAGTTTTCGGTGCCTTCTGCCTGACTGGCTAAGGCTTTGAACGTATCCCCAGTCGCCCCATTGGTTGAAGCGCTGGTGGCCGTATCCATTCTTGCCCCAGCAAAGCTGGCATCCTTGTCAGTCACCGCCACGCTCGCCAGTTGGTCATTCGGGAAAGCGAGCTTGTGAATGATAGTACCGTTCAGTTCTTGAATGTTGCTGACGGCGAAGTTCACCGTTTTGCCGCTCACCGTTGCCGTCACGGTGAAGCTCAGCTTGTCCGTCACGGTCATGGTGTAGCTGGCCTGCGTGGCACTGAGCTGAGTGAAGGTGACGGTTGGCGTGTAAGCCACCCCATCCAGCGTAATCTGCGTCAAAGCAGTTTGCGTTGCCTTCATGGTCTTGCCGTCTTTGAAGGTGTAGCCATAAACTGCAGGGAACGTCGTCGATAAGTAGGCGCTCATGTCAGCAGTCGTCAGCGTCTGATAAGCCAGGCCGCTTGGCACGACTGCCGGAGCAGCCTCAGGTGTTGCGGTAGCAGCTGGCGCCGCAGTGGCAGTCTTGGTTGCTGGCGCTGGCGTCGCGGCCGGCTCAGCTGTCGCTGCTGGTGTGCTGGCCGCGGTGTTCGCGGTCGCGCTGGCTACAGGCGCAGCGGCAGTGGCAGCAGTCTGCGCCTCCCCTGTCGCCGCATCAGTGGCGTCAACTTGCGCGGTTTGTGGCGTACCCGCTGCCACATCTGCATGCACTGTTGTCGTGGAAATGGCTGCGATCCCCATCGCGCCAGAAACTATACCCATTACGAGCCAGCGTTTACCGGCCTTAAACATTTTGTAGTGCTTTTTCTCCATGTTGCTTCCTCCTCCGTAAATGAAAGCGCTTGTGGTACGCTCATGAGTGTACACGCCGTTTATTAGTTTTTCAAACCCTTTTCAGTTTTGTACTCAATTATTTAAAAGATAAAAAAATATTTTTGTAAGCGTGATTTCGACATCAAAAAAACGCCAAATCGCTCGGGATTTGGCGTATACCAATTCGGCTACAAGCTAAGATTTTTGACCGCGATGGCGGCTGCCGTTGATCTTCTGTTTGGCTTGCATCAACTTCACCTGTCGCAAGCAAAAACGTCAGTCGCCACCCAACCTAGGGCGCAACCGACGCTAGTATTCACTCTATTCAGCAGCTTGGGACTGCCGCACAAATCCGACGCCACCCAGCAGCATTAAAACCACGAAGGCGACCAGCAGGCCCCAGAGCCACCCGGTAATACGGCCGTTCAAAAACAGCAACGCAAATGCGCTGTACCAAGGTTGACGGACCAGCCACTGCGACCAACCACCGGCAGCCGCCACTTGTTGATGCACCCTAGTGGCAGCCGCTTTCGTCGTCGTTACGCGCCGCGCCACCACCACACGGCGATATTGGGTGCCAATCGGACCTTCGCAGCGAATTAGGGTCACCCGATCCTCTTTGGTCTCGGCCAGTACCTGAATTTCCGTTTCCTTCACCACCCGATTGTCGATCACGCGATAAGTAAAGACGTGGCGGCTATCTGTCAGGTAAACCGCCGCCCCAATTTTCACCCGGTTCAACGCCGTCAGCAGGACCTCCCCGCCGCCGTGAAAATTGTGCGCCGCAAAGACGTTGTTGCCTACCCCCAGCGGCCGATCTGGGAAGTAGCGTGCCACGCCCGCCGCCAAAGTTAGATTCGTCATTTGGGCAAACACCGGCAGCTTGATGTCGACACTGGGTATGAGTAGCGCCGCATAGCCGCTTTGCCGCTGCAACTGCGCGGCCTGAGTCTGGGCCTGCACGTAGGTCTTGGCGCTGACTTCACTGATTTTGGCTTGACCACTGATCGCCTGCGCTTGCGCGTTGGCTTGCATTGCCTGCACATCCAGCGCAGGCGGCGTTGCCAGATTACGCCACACCAAGGCCCCAGCAGTTAAAATCGCCACCAACATCAGCGCCGCCGGCAGGAACCACAGCCATCGTTTACGCATGGGCAGCCTCCTGTTTGCGCTGCTGTTTGCGCGCATAGTACCAGTAGGCCAGCACCAGCGCGAGCAACAGGAGCAAGAAGCAATACTTCCAGATATTCATCAGCGACCAGCGATCGCGCGCTTTGACTGGCGTGTGCTTCGCCGTGGCCAAAGGAATTTTGTGCGCAAACACCAGCAGGCGATGGTCATTGATGCCTTGCGGTGTGCAGGTCATCAAGATGATTTTGTTTTGGGCATCTTTGATGTTGAAGGCTTTGTAGGCATCAGGCTGCTTGGGGTCAATCACTTGCTGGCGGTCGACGGCATAAGCATACTCATGCGCAAACGCATCCACGTAGACGACATCCCCTTTTTTCAGATAGCGAATGTTGTCAAAAAAGATGCGGTTGGCCAACCCGGTGTGCGCGGTCAGCGATGCGGTGACATTTTTGCCTGGCGCCGGCAGTGAGGTATAGGTCAGCGAACCCACGCCTTTGGCCAACACGGCATCAGAGGTCCCGTAAAACACCGGCGTTGATTTCAGGTGAATGCTAGGAATCCGCACGTAGCCAAACGCCGCCTCAGCGTCGCTTTCAATCTGCTGGTAAGTGACACCGGGAAACGGCCGCACCTGGCCTTTTTGATGCGCCAAGATGTTCGCATTGTACTGCTTGATCAGGGCATCGCGGCGTTTATCAGCGGGATAAGCGCGCTTGCGATAATCCTGCGCGATTTCGAGGCGTTGATTCGACGCGATCCAGTCGTAAACGAACGGCGTGAAAAACAGAATCACCGACAGCGCAATCCCCACCAGGAGCAAAATGCTGACCAGCCGCGACGGGCGTTTAGGTTTCGTTGTTGCTGCCATGACGGGCCTCCTTTTGCTTGGCGTATTGGCGGCGCTTGTGCACCAGCCACGTGTAATAAATCAGGAACAACACCACCAGCAGCGACATCACATAGAGCCACACATGGTACAAGCTGAAGGTATCGCGCTTCACCACTGGCGTTTTTTGCGCTTCATGTAGCGAAATCCGCCGGCCGTACACCAACAAGCGATGCGAGTTGATGAACAGCGGCGTGCAGGTCAACAGCACCGACACATCGCGGCCAGGCTGGATTTTTACGGCGTTCAGCGCATTTTTAGCCTGCGGATTCACCACTTTGGTCGTGGTGACGCGGTAGGCTTTGCGGGAGCCATCGAAGGTGGTGAGGTAATACACGTCACCTTTTTTCAGGTAGCGAATATTATCAAAAATCACCCGGTTGGCTAACCCGGAGTGCCCAGTGACCACCGCCAGCGTGTTCGCTCCACCATAGGGCAAGCTGGTGCCAGGCATGGTGCCAGCGCCTTGCGCTAACACTTCCTCGCTGTCGCCGTAGCGAATGATGGTGTTTTTGATGCCGACACTAGGCACACTGACGTAACCAATCACGGCTGGCGCCTTCACCTGAGCGTAGGTGCGAATCGGTGAGGGTAGCGGCTGCTTCGTCTGCCGGGCGTAGAGATTGGCATTGTAGCCTTGCACCCGGCGTACCAGCGCCGACGTTGGCGTTTTGGCCACGGCGCGGTCAAACTGCCCCGCCTGCAGCGTGGCTTGGTGCTGAATGTAGCCCGTGTAGACTGAAGGGCCGAGCAGCAGCACTAACCCAACGATAAAGATCAGCCCAAACACGAGGTTGAACCAAAAGCGTGACCAGGTTTTTGGCGCGAATAATCGCCAGTGTTTAGCCATCTGCGGCCCTCCTTTCGACAACGAAATGACCCTTACCGGAGTAAAGGTCATTGTGAAGTGCAATAGAAAAGTTAGACAATTTAGATTTTGAATTAAGCAATCATGGTTTGTTCCCGGTACTCAACTGGGGTCAAGCCATTTTTGTTTCTCGAAATTCTGACATTGTTAAACCAATCCA